>HF987959.1:1137-61090 GCA_000431835.1 Succinatimonas sp. CAG:777 | reverse complement strand
GTTCTTATATAGAACTTTGTTTACTCTATCTCGGTATGAAGCTGCTGCTAGTGGTACATCGTACTCATCAATTAAAAGAATGGCACGTCTTCCATACTCTTTATATAAGAGTCTTGATAAGGTCTTTAAAGCATCTTTGACGGTTTGCTGATTTTCGATTTTAAGTAAGTAACTTTTTGTAGTTAAGTTTTCTAACTCGTCTTTATCAGATTTATCTAATTTATTACTATTCTTTAGATAGCTGTATCTTAAAGCAACATCATATACAGCTGAGGCAAAACTCTCATATAATTCATTAAAATTTGTACCTTCAACTTTTTTTAAAGTAATGGCAATAACAGGACACTGTCCCATGAACTTATCACAGAACTCTTTATCCTCTAAGATTTTGGTACCTTTAAAGAGCTCTAATTGTTTTGAGTTATCAAATGGTTTTTCAGGATTGATTTTCAAAAATGAGTCAAACATGCTTATGAGCAGAGTCTTACCAAAACGTCTTGGACGGGTAAATAACAATACAGCAGATTGATCTGTAAATACTGTCTTAAGATAAGGAGTCTTATCTACAAAGTAACAGTTTCCTTCTCTTAATAGAGGGAAGTCATCCTTACCGTAAGGTAATTCTAAGAATTGTTTGTCGCTCATTTATGAATGTATCCTGAATTGTTATTTACTTTTGATTATACCTTATTTAGATAAGGTAAATTCTTAATAAAGACACTTAAATGAGTAAAGAAATGCTAGATTTTAAACAAGGATTGAGTGTTTTCAAAATTGACTCTTTTATCCTAGGTTTGATAATTAAGAGTAACTCTATTTGTTACAAATTCATCTTTCAAAATAAAAAAAGCAGGATCTTAAGATCCTGCTAAATTTACAGAGATAACAACTTACTCTTTATGTCTATAAGCTTAAATCTGTTATTTTGAAGATAGAGCCTTAGCAATTTCCTCTAAGCTTCTACCTTTAGTTTCTGGCATCATGACTAAGCACCAGATTAACTGTAGGATCATCATGAAGCAGAAGAATCCGAACATGTAACCTGCATCAAAGTGTGCAATAGCAATTGGGAATACTAAGGTTAAGCCTGCAGCAAAGATCCAGTGAGTAAAGCTACCTAAAGACTGACCTTTAGCACGCTGATCGTTAGGGAAGATTTCTGAGATGAATACCCAGATGATAGTGCCAGAACCAATAGCATGAGCAGCGATGAATACAACCATACAGATTAGAACGGTCATACTTACATTACCTAATGATCCTGAAGCTTCATGCTTTAGACCTAAAGCAATATCACGAACCTGTTGTACGCTCTCACCATCGAATACTACGTTAGTTCCAGAGTACTTTGAAGGTGCTGTAGCTTCTGTTAAAGCTTGTTTTGCTGCATCATAGGCTGCAACAGCTTTTCCATGATCTTCAGTTGTGAAGTAAACTTCACCATTATCCATTCTGATTAACTGTTCAGCACTTGATACAGTATCAACCGCTGATGAAACAACCTTTAACTCATCGTAGTGGAAGAATGCATAGGTACATACTGAAAGACTTACGATATAGCCCACACAACCGATGATAAGTAAGGTCTTTCTACCTAAGATATCGATAAGTCTGATACCGATAAAGGTTGCAATTAAGTTTGTAAAGCCTAAAGCAATAGATGCAGCTACTGGATCTTCCATACCAGCTAGACCTAACAGTCTTGGAGCAAAGTACAGAATGATGTTAATACCTGATAACTGGTTAAATGCTGCAATTAAGAAAGCAAATAAGATTGGATAGCGAAGACGCTTGGTAAAGAACTTAGTGGTGCTCTTCTTTGACTTATCCTCTGACGCTGCACTCTCTTTTACAGACTGAACAAGATCATCTAACTGAGCATCTGACATCTTTGGATTGATTAAAGAGAATACATGTCTGCCTTCATCGTCATCCTTGGCATTAACAATTAACCAGCGAGGTGACTCAGGCAGTGAGAAACACATTAATGTGTAGATTAAAGCTGGTAATAACTGAATACCCAACATCCATCTCCATGCAGTCTCTTCTGGAGCTAAGTGCACAATGATGTAGTTAGAGAAGAATGCCATTAAAATACCGAAAACGATATTGAACTGGAATAAACCGGTTAACTTACCTCTGTCGCCAGCAGGTGAGATCTCAGAGATAAATAGAGGAGCTGCAATAGTAGAAATGCCAATGCCAATACCTCCAATAAATCTGAAAATAAAGAAGGAAGATACGTTCCAGGCAATAGCAGAACCTATAGCACCTACAACGAATAGCACTCCGTTTGCAACTAAGGTTTTCTTTCTGCCGTATTTAGCAGCAGGGATACTACCGATTAGAGAGCCTAATACAGTACCCCAAAGGGCAGCTGAGATTGCAAGACCATGCATTGAGCCACTTAATGACCACAATTGCTGAATTTTGCTTTCAGCACCTGAAATAACTACGGTATCGAAACCGAAGAGAAATCCTGCTAGAGCTGAGGTGATAGCCCAGAGTAATAATTTCTTATTCATAACAATAATCCCTTAATACATTGTTCGATTTCCAGAAGATCTGAATTTATGTATAGAAAAACTTCGATAAGTAAATTCAGAAAAATCTGATTTTTGTCTGGCGCAAATAATGTCACAACGGCCCAAAATATAAAATGCAAGGATTTCACAAAATCTTATGCAAAATTTTGCATAAACTTAAACAAAAGGTCATTTGTATGCTTTTTGTATAAAATCAGAATGAAAATTGTGCAAATTTTTGTAAATTTTGAATAGCAATTTGTTATGAATAATAGCTTATAAATCAAATAAATATTATGAAAATGTCCATATATTTCAAATGAAAACTCTAAATTTGAAAATTGAAAAATTTATAGTTTTTTTTAGAGTAGTGCAAAAATTTGCATTAAAAAATTTGAAAACAGCCAAAAAGCAAAAAATTTAATTCCACAACAAATTTTTTCATTTGTATAATTCGCCAAAGTTAAGTTCGTGAAAAATTCAAAAGAAGTACTTGTAAAGAAATTTGAGTGAAAGTTTTTAAAGAGTAATTGTGAATTTTGTTATTACTATTTTTGAATGTGATGTGTATTTATTGTTATGGCTAATATTACTGATATTGCAAAAGAGCTTGGTATTGCTCCATCAACTGTATCTCGAGCTTTAAAGAAACCTGATTTAGTTTCATTAGATACTCGACATAAAGTTTTGCAAATGGCAGAAAAACTAGGCTATCTACAAAAATTAAGAGACGATGCAACTGCTGCTACTGCGACCAATCTTATTGGTGTTATCGTAGCTGATCTTACAAATTCGTTTTCAAATCAGATTGTAAAAGCAGTTCATGACTCATTAGAGAACAGTGGTTACTCAGCAATTGTCGGCTGTAATTATGAGCAGAGCAGTATTGAGAACCGCCTTTTAAAGCAGTGGGCATCTTTGAATTTAAAAGGTCTCATTATCATGCCAACAGCTAAGTTCTCAAAAACGATTAACTCTGTTGATGCTAACTACCCTATTGTCTTAGTAGACAGAAACAGTGAAGATCTTTCATTTGACAGTGTCATTGAAGATAACCGCTATGGCGCAAGTCAGGCTATTGAGCATTTACGTGAATTAGGTCATGAAAGAATTGTCTTTATCACTGGTGCAAGACGTGTTTATACCTTTAATGAGCGTTGTTTAGGAGTTGAGAGTACCAACTCAAAAATCACAGCCAATGTGCAAATTGAAGAAGTCGATGCCGAGTCTTATGACGAGTTGTTTATAGGTGCCTTTGAAAAGACAAACATCCTTATGATGAAGAATAAGGCCTTAAGCCCTACAGCGATTGTAGGTGCTAACAACGCTATCACAGCAGGAATCTTGTATGCCTTAAATTTGAAGGATTTTAAGATACCTAATGATGTGTCTGTAGTGTCTTACGGAGACAGTGACTGGTGTAGATTCTATCCAACACCAATTACATCAATGTGTCAGCCTGTAGATGAGATGGGGCGAGAGGCAACTTCCATCTTGCTAGAAAGAATTAAAGGTAAAAAAGGTGATCCTGAAAAGATCTGCCTTAAATCTATGTTGTTAAGAAGAGCATCTAGCTCAGAACTTCAGATGTAAACATTCAGTCAATTCAAACTTTGTGAGAGTTATCATGTTAGATTTTTCAAAATATCAGGGAAAGAGAATTAAGTGCGCCGGTTTAGGCGAGGTTTTATTTGATGTCTTACCTACAGGCGCAAAAATTGGTGGTGCTCCTGCTAACTTTGCATTCCACTGTAAACAGCAAGGCCTAGAAGCTATGGCTATCAGTTCTGTAGGCAAAGATGCTTTAGGTTTTAAGGCTCGCGATTTGTTAGCTTGCAAATTCTTACCTGCATTGCTTTTAGAAAATGATAAGCAAACAGGTGCTGTACATGTTGATTTAAGTGCTGACGGTGTTCCTACCTATACTTTCTTAGAAGATACAGCCTATGACAACATTCCTTTAACTCCAATGCTTTTAGAAACTGCAAAAAGTTTAGATATGGTGTGCTTTGGTTCATTAGCTCAGAGAAATAGGTCTTCTCATGGTACTATCATGGCATTTTTAGATGTGATGAAAGAAGATGCCTTAAAGGTATTTGACGTAAATTTACGTCGTGAATACTACTCTAAAGAAGTAATTGAAGATTCTTTAAAGCGTTCTGATGTCTTTAAATGCAATGAAGATGAGTTACCAATTTTAAGCGAGATTGCTGGCTTAAAAGATAGCAATGCAGACCGATTCTTTGAGTACTTGCAAAACAGAGGTATTGACTGCTTTATCTTTACTGAAGGCGCTAAAGAAAGCACCGTTTATCTAAATGATGAAAAGTCATTGTTGCCTACTCCAAAAGTTGAGAATGTAGTAGATACAGTAGGTGCAGGAGACTCATTTACAGCTACTATCATCAGCTCTCTGATGAAAGGAGATCCCCTTGTTAAGGCTCATGAAAAGGCAGTAAATATTGCAGCTTATGTGTGTACACAAAAAGGAGCGATGCCAGAGATCCCTTATAACTTTATAAAGTAAGTTATAAGTTCATTACTTTGTAATCTTAAATTTACTTTACAAACTAATCTAACAACAAACATTTCCTCATTTTCTTAGTGTTTCCATCTTTGGCCTCAGCCAAAGGTGGATTTTTTTTGATCTCTTGGGCATTTTTATCACTTTCATTATAAATCCTGTAAATTTGTCGTAAAATCAAAGATAAATATGGGATTGAGTGGTTATAACAGCCATTAATAAATAATTACAAAAATAATAAGAAGACAAAAAAACACCTCTTCCTAATAAAACGGAGTTCAAAATGTCGCTTAAGACAAGACTTGCAGTTGTGTTTACTGTGATGTGCTGTTCTGTAAGCTCTGCTAATGCTCTAGAGCTTACAGTATGGGAAGACTACACTAAAGGCGTAAGTTTAGCTCAGGCTATCAGTGCCTTTACTAATGAGACCGGCATCGATGTAAAAGTTGAAGAAAATAATTACATTTATGCTCTGCAAAAGATGAGGTTAGATGGACCAGTAGGAAGAGGTCCTGATTTAATCTTGTTGCCAAACGATCAATTAGGCATGGCAGCAAAAGAAGGCCTGATCGATCCTGTATATCTTTCAGATGAGGAAAAGTCAAAGTATCCTGATAACGTTATTGACGCAGTATCTATCGATCAGAGCCAATATGCAATACCAAAGAGTATTGAAACCCTAGCTATTTTTTATAACAAAAAATACCTTTCAAAACCATTTGACTCTATTGATTCTTACATAAAATACTCTAAATTGGAAAAAGAAAACGGCAGAAACGGCTTTGTAGCAAAGTTTGACGACTTATTTTATTTAATGCCAATATTATCATCCTATGGTACTTATGTCTTTGGTAGGAATAAAGTAGGTGCTGTAAACGTCAATGATGTAGGCCTTGATGGAGCAGAAGCAGTCAAAGCGATTACCAAAATAAAGGAATACTATGACGCAAAACTGGTACCACCTGTTATCGACGGTTTGAATGGTGGTACTAATCTTGTTGAAATGTTCTGTCAGGGTAGAGCCGCAGCTACTATCCTAGGGTCATGGGATGTAGGTACTGCTAAAAAGTGCAGTATCGATTTTGCTACAGCTCCACTTCCTGTAAACAGTGAAGGTAAACAGATGGCAGGCTTTTTAGGTGTAAGAGGCTTTGCAATTTCTCACTGGGCAAAAGACTACGATGCAGCTGTAAAGTTAGCTAAGTTTTTAACTCAAGATAAATACTCAAAATCAAGGTTTAATCTAACAGGTGAAATTCCTGCTTCATTAAAACTCTTAGACGATCCAGATATTTTTAATGATGAATATGCCAATGCATTTATTCAACAGGCTAAGTTAGCAGAGGCAATGCCTTCTGTTAGTGAAATGCATGAATTCTGGTTACCTTTTTCAAATCAGTTACTGCGTATCTTTAAAGGCAAGATCCCTGTAGCAGAAGGTTTGCAAGAGGTCGTTTATGATGTTAAGAGTAGTTATCAAAAATAAGCTAAACACTCTCATTTTGAGATCAAACGCTCTTTTTTGATGCTTGAATGAAAAAAATAGATTTTTTTCATTCATTTATGGTAAAAATGACAGTGAAAGTTTTCCTTTTACTGTTAAACTACCAGTGTTCCAGTTTTATGGAAACATATTTTTTAAGATCGATTTTTTTTAAGCTATGACGATAGCAAAACAAACAGCTAAGAGAGCTCGTTAGAAGTATCAGCTGTTGTAGTTAGCTTCCCGTTCAGAATAACGATAATTAAGGGACATAATAATATGGCTAAAGTACAGTCACTTCAGGATCCATTCTTAAATGCATTACGTAAGGATCGCATTGCTGTTTCAATTTATCTTGTAAATGGCATCAAATTACAGGGGCAGGTTGAGTCTTTCGATCAGTTCGTTATCCTGTTAAAGAATCAAGTAAGCCAGATGGTATACAAGCATGCAATTTCTACAATTGTTCCTGCTCGTGCAGTAACCATCAGCCCAGCTGAAGACAAGGAAGAAGAAGCTCCTGTAGCTGAAGAATAATTTAGAGTTTGAGATAATATTCTAATGCCTCAATCAGAGTTTGAGTCTTTAGGCTCAACACTACTTGTGCATGTCGAGTTACCTCAGGCCCAATCACAAGAAGATTTAAAAGAACTACAACTCCTAGCTGAGTCTGGCGGAGGAGATGTAGTTTTTTGCGTTTCTTGTAAGCGCGAAGCGCCTGATCCAAGTACTTTTATCGGTTCAGGTAAAGTGGTCGAAGTATCCGATGCAGTCAAAGCTTATGAAGTTCAGACTGTAATCTTTAATAACAAACTTACTCCTGCCCAAGAAAGAAATTTAGAGAAAGCTTTTGGTGTAAGAGTTATGGATAGAGTTGCTCTCATCCTGACTATCTTTGCGCAAAGAGCTAGAACCTATGAAGGTAAATTGCAAGTTGAGTTAGCTCAGTTGCAGTATGAACAGGCCCGACTTGTAAGAGGCTGGACTCACCTTGAAAGACAGAAAGGTGGTTTCGGTTTAAGAGGCGGTCCAGGTGAAACTCAGATCGAGTTAGACAGACGTGCATTAAGAGAAAGAATTGCTGCCATTAAAAAAGATCTTGATGTGGTAGCTTTAAGACGTGAACAGAACAGAAGTCTTAGAAAAAAGAATGCAGTTCCTGTAGTGTCTTTTGTAGGTTATACCAATGCAGGCAAATCAACACTGTTTAATAGACTTACAAATTCAGATGTCTATGCTGCTAATCAGTTGTTTGCAACATTAGATCCTACATTGAGAACTGTAGAATTACCTGTAATTGGTAAAGCTGTATTTGCTGATACTGTAGGTTTTATTCGTCATTTACCTCATGATTTAGTTGCAGCTTTTAGAGGTACTCTAGAAGAGACTGCTCAGGCTGATTTACTGTTACATGTTGTGGATGCCTCAGATGAGCACAAAGAAGCTAATATCGAAGCTGTAAATGCTGTTTTAAAACAAGTAGGAGCAGAGGATATTAAAACTTTGGTTGTCTACAATAAGGCCGATCTTATTGAAGACAGTGCCGATGAGATTATCCGAGATGATAATGGCGCTCCTCACCGTGTATATGTGAGTGCTCTTACAGGTTTTGGTATTGATAAATTATTATCAGCCGTAAGTGAGCTTTTATCTGATAATTTGTGCGAATTTACTGTTAAGATAGACGGGCGTCATGGCAAATTAAGAAGCTTATTGTATGCATCAAATGCTGTTGATTCAGAACAATATGATGAAAATGGTAACTGTCTTTTGGATGTAAAAATTACAGCTGTAGATGCAGCAATTATCGACAGTAAAACCAATGGTGCCTTATCTGATACCTGTATGCAAGAGAAAAAGCCTTGGATACAGAGCAATGAATTTGATTTTGACTCAGTGAACTAGAAATATGGAAAATAATAAAGATCTTATGGGCTGGAATGCTCCTGGCTCAAATAATTCTTCAGATGAAGAAAAGAAGAGAGAACAATCTTCTCAAGATCCTTGGGGTCGTGAGACAAGAAGTTCCTCTACAGACGATTTACTGTCAGGTCTTTTAAAAGCTTTAAAAGATCTTTTAGGTTTAAATGGAAAACGTTCTTCTTCAAAAAGTGGTAAAGCTCCAACTTCTGGATTGAACGTCTTTACGCTAGTTGCTGTAATTGCGCTAGGCTTCTATATCTTTACAGGTTTTTATACTGTAAGGGAAGCTGAAAAGGGCGTAGTTTTAAGATTCGGTAAAATCTACGATGTTGTAGATTCAGGTCTGCGCTGGAAATTTTCAGGCATTGATACTGTAAATGTAGTAGATATTGAGCAGGTTCGCTCAATTCAGTCATCTGGTACCATGCTTACAGAAGATGAAAACGTAGTTATCGTAGAGATGGATGTCCAGTACAGAATTTCTGATCCTGTTAAATATCTATACTCTGTAGTAAATCCTGATAACACCTTATTAGAAGCAACAGACAGCGCCTTGCGTTATGTGGTAGGTCATACCTTAATGGATGATATTCTAACCTCAGGTCGTGAGATGGTGCGTCAGAACACTAGAGAACTTCTAACCTCTATTATTCAACCTTATAACACAGGTCTTACCATTGTTGATGTTAACTTCTTACCAGCAAGGGCTCCAGATCAGGTAAAAGAAGCTTTCGATGATGCTATTGCAGCTCAGGAAGATGAGCAGCGTTACAAGAGAGAAGCTGAAGCTTATGCTAATGAGGTCTTACCAAAAGCTGAAGGTCAGGTTCAGAGAATTAAACAAGAATCTGAAGCTTACCGCTCACAGGTAGTGCTAAAGGCAGAAGGTGAGGTTGCTCGCTTTGAAAAGGTATTACCTGAGTACAATGCAGCTCCTGATATTACCAAGACTAGAATTTATCTTGAGACCATGCAGGAAGTTCTAGGCAAGAGCCAAAAGATCTTCTTAGATGTACCTAAAGGTTCATCTCCAGTTTTATATCTGCCAATGCCTCAGTCAAATACAAACACTGAGAGAGAAAAGACTGAGAACAACCAGAGCTCAAGCTCTACACCTGCTACAACTTCACCAAGTTCAACCACGCAGCAGGTACCACTAAGAACAGAGGATCAGTATCCACCTCTGTCAGAGAGCACTCAAAATAGCTACGGTACTTCAAGCAGGAGGGGAAGATAATGAATAAGGGATTGCTTAATCTGCTGCTGATTGTAGTAGTGGTTTTAGGTTTTATTGGCTTTAACAGTCTTTATGTAGTAAACGAAGGCTCAAAGGGCATCGTTACAAGATTCGGTAAAGTTCTAAGAAATTCAGATGGTAAGCTTAATATTGTCGATCCTGGTCTGCATATCAAAGCTCCATTTATTGATCATGTAAAAGATCTTGATGTACGTATTCAGACTATCAGCTCATCAGCTGACAGATTCGTAACTTCAGAGAAAAAAGATGTGATCATCGACTCTTATGTTAAGTGGCAGATTTTAGATGCTGCAACTTATTATTTAACCACCGCAGGTGGCAATAAGTTACAGGCAGAAGAGTTATTACGCAGACGTATTAACAACTCTTTAAGAAGTCAGATCGGTCGTTTGACTATTCATGAGATCGTGTCAGGTCAGAACAATGGGCAGGATGCAGCTCTAGAAGAGAGTGATTTTGATACAGTTGTTGATAATTCTCAAAATGAGGCTACAGCCGACAACACTACTGAGATTGCTGCTAATACCCAGGAGACAACTCCTGAGGCTACTGTAAGTCAGTCAAAGCGCGATGAAGTGATGCAGAATGCTCTAAAAGACATCGGTGCTTCTGCTAAAGCTTTAGGAATCAAGATTGTTGATGTGCGTATCAAACAGATTAACTTACCTCCAGAGGTTTCAAATTCTATTTATCAGCGTATGAGAGCTGAGCGTGATGCTGTAGCTAAATTGCACAGATCACAGGGTCGCAAAGAAGCTGAGGCAATTAAGGCTCATGCTGATAGAGAAGTTGTAGTGAAGATTGCAGAAGCTGAAAGACAGGCTCGCTCACTACGCGGTGAAGGTGATGCTGAAGCTACCAGAATTTATGCTGAAGCCTACAAACAGAATCCAAAACTCTTTGAGTTCTTACGTTCAATGGACGCTTATAAGAATTCAATGAAGGGTAAAGATACACTTGTATTACAGCCAGATAGTGAATTTTTCAAATTCTTTAATGATGCAAATGGTACAAGTAAACCATAATTATGTATAATCTTAAGTTCGGTGAATTTTTTTTACAACTAGGGTTCTTCAACGAGGAATAAATAATGCCTAACAATGTGATTGTGCTTGGTACACAATGGGGCGACGAAGGTAAAGGTAAAGTCGCTGATTTATTAACTTCAAAGGCTAACATAGTAGTTCGCAGCCAGGGTGGCAACAATGCAGGTCACACCTTAGTTGTAGGCAATAAGAAGGTAGTGGTTCGTTTAGTTCCATCAGGAATTTTACACAAATCATGCTTATGCCTTATCGGATCTGGTGTCGTAGTGAACCCAGGTGCTCTTTTCGAAGAAATCGAGGAGTTAAATAAGGCTGGCGTTGAAGATGTAGAAAAGAGAATTAAGGTATCAGGCGCTAGTGCTTTATTGTTACCAATTCATCCTGCTATCGATAAAGGTGCTGAGAAACTACGTGGTAAGAATGCTATCGGTACTACAGGTCGTGGTATCGGTCCATGCTATGAGGATAAGGTTGCTCGTAGAGGCGTTCGCGTAGGTGATCTTTATGATATGGAGAACTTTAAGTCTCGCCTAAAGAGCTTATTAGATTACAGAAACTTCATGTTAAAGAATTACTACAATGAGCCTGAGGTTTCATATGAGTCTGTTTTAGCTTATGTAGAAGGTATCCGTGATCGTTTATTGGCGATGGTAGCTGATGTTTCAGAGATCTTAGCTGAAGGTCGTAAGGCAAATAAGAAGATCTTATTTGAGGGCGCTCAGGGTACATTCTTAGATATCGATTATGGTACCTACCCATTTGTTACTTCATCAAATACTGTAGCTGGTGGCTGTGTTACCGGTTCTGGTGCAGGTCCTTTAGATATTGATTATGTTTTAGGTATCGCTAAAGTTTACACCACTCGTGTAGGTGGCGGTCCATACCCTACAGAGTTAAATGACGAAGTAGGTGAAGGTATCCGTAAGCGCGGTGCTGAGTTCGGTGCTGTAACTGGTCGACCACGTCGTACTGGCTGGTATGATGCTGTTGCAATGCGTCGTGCTGTAACCATCAATTCATTAACAGGTTTAGCTTTAATGAAGATGGACGTATTAGACGGTATGGATGAAGTTAAGATCTGTACTGCTTACAAGATGAAGGATGGTTCAATTCGTCAGTTACCTCCTTTATCAGCTCACGAGTATGAAGGTATAACTCCTGTATATGAGTCAATGCCTGGTTGGAAAGAGTCAACCTTTGGTGTAACCAAGTGGGAAGACTTACCTGTAAATGCTCAGAAGTACATCAAGCGTCTAGAAGAGTTATCAGGTGCTAAGGTTGCAATTTTATCAACCGGTCCTGAAAGAGATCAGACCATTTACTTAGATGATCCATTTGCTGATTAATCTTTAGTAAACAAATTAAAGCTAAAAGGCCTTCTCAGTGATGACTAGGCCTTTTTTGCAAGTAAAAAACTAAAACTGTAAAGAATTTAAAGAGCAAAACATGATTAGAGATATTGTCAAAGACGAAGAGTTCTTAAAGATCCCAAGTGTTAACGCCTCCATTAAAGACAAACATGTAGCTGTAGATTTATTAGATACTCTAGAGCATAACAGTGAAAACTGTGTAGGACTTGCTGCTAACATGATTGGTCATTCACTCAATATTATTGCAGTTAACATCCATCAGACTTTGGTGATTATGTATAATCCTATGATTGTAGAAAAACATGACCCTTATGAAACTGAGGAAGGTTGTTTATCTTTAGAAGGTGTAAGAAAGACTACTCGTTACAAGAGCATTGTAGTTGAGTATGAAGATCATAAGTTCAAAAAGAAGTCTAAGAAGTTATCAGGCTTTTCTGCTCAGATCGTACAGCACGAAGTTGACCATCTGCATGGCATTATTATTTAGTGCTAAGGTGTAGGCTAGAATTCATTGTCTGATACCAGATAAGAAAATAAAAGCCACAGCAGTGGTTTTAAAAGAATAACTAGAGCATTGCGTATAGTTATTTTGATCTGTTAGCTGCTTTTTTAGCAAGTTCAACTAGCATCTCTTTATAAGGTGAATCCTCTAAAATCTCTAAAGCTTTTTTAGCTTTTTCGACAGCTTCAAAAGCAAAATTTCGACATTTAGATAAAGAGTCAGTTTCTTTAATAAAGGTTAATACCTTTGCTAAATCACAATCTTTAATGGCTTTTTCAAGAGACTTTCTATCAGAGGTGTTCTTTAAAGCTAAAATTAAAGGTAAGGTAATTCTGCCATCTTCAAGATCTTCACCTATAGACTTGCCTAAAGTTTGAGTACTAGAAGAATAATCTAGCATGTCATCAGCTACCTGAAAGGCAATACCTAACTGTTTGCCATACTCTTTTAAAGCATTAACAATGTTTTCTGGAGCCTTTTCTAAAACTGCAATACCTGAGGTGGTAAGTTCAAAGAGGGCACCTGTTTTGCAATAGATAGTCTGTTCGTAATCTTGAATTGAGATATTTAAATCTCCCTGATTATGAAGCTGATTGATTTCACCCATTACTAAGGCAGCAAGGGTCTCATTGACTAGAGAGAAAAGCTTGGGTTCTTGAACATCATGCAAGCAGAAGAAACAACGGGTAAATAAGTAGTCACCAGCTAATACAGCAGCATGATTGCCTTCTGTATCATTTAAAGTGCTTACACCACGTCTTATAGTTGCTTTATCGATGACATCGTCATGAACTAGTGTTGCTGTATGAAGAAGCTCGGTTGCTGCGGCAAACTTAAGCATTCTTTCATAGTTTTGAGAATTATTCTGTGAGTTTAAGGCATGCCAGGATAAGATTGATAATCTAGGTCTGATTCTTTTGCCTCCAGCTTTTACTACATGCTGGCACATTGCATTTACATTTGCTTCATAGGCAGAACCTGACAGGAGTGTAGATAGGTTTTCTTCGACTTTATCTAAGTCGTTTTTTATTTCATTATCAACTGTATACATGCTATAACTCTCACAAGATAGTGTAATTGTAACATCGAATAATGAGTGATTAGTGCATGAATTAATAAAAATCTTGAAATTGCACTGAATAAGCTATAAAATTCATACCGCTTTTTGTAGGTCGATTAATGCATTAAACTACATGTATTAATGAAAAAGCGTAATCCAGAGATAATTAATAAGTGCAAGTCTTGTCAGAAGACTTGCAATTTACTTATTTTGTCTGTAAAATAATGACCCATTATCGCCCCAAGTGGGCACAGTTTTAATTGATTGCGGGAGCAGAACTCCTGCATTTACCCGGAGTTTGAGCATGTACGCAGTTATTTTTTGCGGCGGCAAGCAGCACAAGGTTTCCGAGGGCGACGTGCTAAGCGTTGAGCTACTCGATGCCCAGGCTGGCAGCGATATCGAACTAGATAAAGTTCTATTAGTATCAGATGGCACCAATATCAAAGTTGGCGCTCCATACTTAGATGGTGCAAAGGTTACCGCTAAGGTTTTAGGCGCACACGGTGGCGAGAAAGTTAAGATTGTTAAGTTCCGTCGTCGTAAGCACCACCAGAAGGTTACTGGCCATCGTCAGTGGTTTACCGATTTACAGATTACTGGTATTCAGCAGTAATTTAGTTAGGAGAAAGGAATAAATGGCACACAAGAAAGCTGGTGGTTCCGTTCGTAACGGCCGCGATTCCAATGCTCAGCGTTTAGGCGTTAAAGCTTACGCTGGTGAGACTGTATCAGCTGGTAGCATCATCGTTCGTCAGCGCGGTACACACTTCCACGCAGGTGCAAACGTTGGTTTAGCAAAGGATGATTCATTATTTGCTAAGGCAAACGGTAAAGTTACCTTCGTAACTCGTGGCGCTAAGGGCCGCAAGTTCGTTGAGATCGTTGAGACTCAGCAGTAATACCGAATTTGGTTTACAATAAAAGGGCTCGCAGATGCGGGCCTTTTTAGTCTGTATTGAATTTTTATCAGTATCAAATAAGTAAAGTGGCGCATGCCTGCTGCCATCTTGTAATCTGGAGGATCATAAGGTGAAATTCGTTGATGAAGCCATAATCCGCGTAGAAGCTGGTGATGGTGGTAACGGTATTGTTAGCTTTAGACGTGAAAAGTACGTGCCTCGTGGTGGCCCTAATGGCGGTGACGGTGGTGACGGTGGCGACGTTTACATGAAAGCTGACGTAAATCTAAATACTTTAGTTGATTATAGATTTACTAAATTTTATCAGGCAGGTCGTGGTGAAAACGGCGGTACTGCTGATTGTACTGGTGCTCGCGGAGAGGACAAGATCCTTTTAGTTCCTGTAGGAACTCGTGTAACCGACGTTTCAACCGGTGAGGTTATTGGTGATCTTAGAAAAGAAGGCGATGTATTATGCGTAGCTCGTGGCGGTCGTCATGGTTTTGGTAATACTCACTTCAAGTCAGCTACTAATCAGGCTCCAAGACAGAAGACTAACGGTACTCCTGGTGAGCGTCGTCAGTTAAAGCTTGAGATGCTGTTAGTATCAGACGTAGGTTTAGTAGGTCTGCCTAATGCCGGTAAATCTACCTTTGTAAGAGCTGTATCTGCAGCAAAACCAAAGGTTGCTGATTATCCATTTACTACCTTAGTCCCATCTTTAGGTGTAGTTAAAACTTCACAGGGACGTTCTTTTGTAATTGAGGATATTCCTGGCCTTATTGAAGGCGCATCAGAAGGCGCAGGCCTTGGTCACCGCTTCTTAAAGCACCTAGAGCGTTGCCGTGTTTTAGTTCACTTAGTTGATATTCATCCTATTGATGGTTCTGATCCTGTAGAAAACGCTAATATCATCGAAAATGAGATTAAGCAGTACGCTCATGAGCTTTACAACAAGCCTCGCTGGTTAGTTGCCAATAAGGTTGATTTAGGTACTGAAGAAGAAGCACAGGAAATTTTAGAGAAGATCGCATCATCTGCTGAAGTAAAGCCTGAGAGAACCTTTATCATTTCAGGCCTAGCTAAGACCGGTGTAAATGATCTTATCTATGCACTACAAGATCTTGTGGATGAGGTTAAGCAAAAAGAGCTTGAAGAGCCTGAGAAGCCAAAAGCTGAAGAATTCATCTGGACTGAGCCTGAAGTTCGTGAAAATAATCGCGATGATGACGATTTTGACGATGATGAAGGTCCAGAGTTTATCTATAGGAACTAATCATGGCCGATATTCAAATTATTGTAGCGATTGCAAAGAACTTTGTTATTGGCAATGAAGGTCAGATCCCTTGGCATTTGTCCGAAGATCTTAAGCACTTTAAAGAAATAACTACAGGGCACCCTGTAGTTATGGGCAGAAGAACCTTTGAGTCTATTGGTCGTGTTCTTCCAAACAGAATGAACATCATGGTAAGTTCAACCTTCACAAAAGAGGTTGAAGGTCTTACTGTAGTAAAGTCACTAGCAGAGGCAATAGCTCTTGTAGGAGATAAGACTCTGATGGTAATAGGTGGTGCTCGTATGTATGCTGAGGCTTTACCATTAGCATCAACTCTGCATCTGACTACTATCGACAAGGAATTTGCAGGCGACACTAAATTCCCTGATTTTACTAAATATCCATTTAAACTACATGATGATGTAGCTTTCCATTCAGACAAGTGTGGATTTGACTACCACTTCCAAACCTGGATTAAATAAAAAAAATAGGGAGCATGGAAGCTCCCTAAAAACTGCCTAACTTATAAGCTTTTATTCTTTTTCTACCTGTTCTACTTTTAGATCTTGAGCATTATGATGCTTTGCATTGTGGATCTGACTGTTACCAATACTCTGTGAATATGAAACAGGTTCTGGCATCTGATCTGGTGGATTGCCCTTCATAGGATCCCATCCTAAAACTAGAAGGTAAACACCAAAGCCTACCATGAAGGCAAATGGTATATGCCAGCCATAACGTAACCAGTTAACGAAGCTGCGAGCTTTGTGGAACATATCGCAGACTGCAACACCTGCTGATGAGCCAAACCAGATCATAGAGCCACCAAAGCCTACAGCATAGGAAATAAGTGCCCAGTCATAACCACCCTTGATTAGGCACAGTTGCGTTAATGGGATGTTGTTAAATACAGCTGAAACATAACCTATAGCCATGGTAGATAGAATGGATGCATCAGGAACTGATTCAATAGGCACTAATTCTGCACAGAATACTAAAGCAACCAGGAAGACAGTACTCTCGTAGGATGACTTTACAATTCTAAGATCAACTCTTGTAATGATCTCTCCTAAGATAATTGCAATCCAGATACCTAAAGCCGGGAACTCAAAGAAATAATTAAAGCTGATAGCACCAATTAAGATTAAGCCTACAACCGAGAGTTTCTTTTTATCGACAGTGATGTTGCTCTCTATTTCTGTAGTAATAGGATGGTATTTTTCCTGCTGTTTTGAAGCAAAGTAAGCTACTACTAGTATAGCTACAGTTGCAGGTAAGAAAGCATGTGCTAAAACCAAAGGATCTTTACCAAAGATCCAGATTAAAGTAGTTGTGGTATCTCCTACGACGGAGCCTGCACCACCTGCGTTTGAGGCTGCACAAATTGCAGCGACAAAGCCAATATGTACCTTACCTTTAAAGACGATCATGGCAATTGAACCACCAATCATGGCTGCTGCAATATTATCTAAGAAGGTACTTAGTACAAATATACACAGTAAGAGTGCAAAGCCACCCCAGTGACCTTTAGGCAGAAAACGGGGAATTATTGAAGGTAACTTTGAGTCTTCGAATACTTTTGCTAATACTGAGAATCCAGGCAGCATTAAAGCTAGGTTTAGATAAGTATTCCAAGAGCCACTTACAAATTGACCATCAGTATTTACATAGCCAATTAGTTTTTTTATTACAGAAAAGCCGTCAGTAAATTCGTATTTATAAAAGCACAATGAGAGTAGCCCGATGATAGCTACCTTCATGGTCTTGGTGTAAAAGACTGCAACGCCTACTAACATTAACGCAAAGATAATCATCTCATAGCGAATGCCATAGAAAGTGTATCTTGTAAATAAAGGTTCTTCTGCAAGGGCATATGGCGATGCTAGTAACAGTACAGATAGCATTAGGAGTTTATAAACGTTTTTCATTTGTTATCCTTTAGTTATTCTGAGATTTGTCTGTCACATTAGACTCTGTTTGGGCTGTCTTATCTGAAGGATTACAAGAAGAGACCTTTACCTTTTCATTACTGTCCACAGAAGTATCTTTATTGTCCTTTGCAGTAGCATCATGACTCTTATTGCCATCTTGTATGTAAGCTTTGTCAGTTGAAGTCTCTTTATTAGTAATATCAGCAGTTGTTTTCACATTAGTTGATGCATCTTCTTGCAGATGAGCTAAAAGAGCAGTAGGTGCATCTTCAAATGCTTCATGAACACCTAAACGCTGTATCCATAACCAAAAAGAGAGCACGATAAAGTGGGCAAAGAGAATTCTTAAAGTAAGAACACCAATTAGGTTTGAAAAGATAGAGATAGCAAGTACTGCAATGATAGGACCTAGTGCCCAGCCTGAAAGGTAAAAGACTTTAGAATTGCTTTGTTTACGCTGATTAAGCTTTGAGTGATTGAGCTCTTTTACAAAGTTTAACTGTCTTGTAAAGTTCTCATAGAAGAACACTGCTAAAGCACCAGTGCAGACTATGACGCCTACAAAGAGCATGGCAATGTTAATTGCAAGTGCAATAAAGAGCATTCCAATCATGGCAACTAAGATATCCTGTTCATAAACAGTCTTAGCGCCAATCTTTGGTACCAGATAACGAATTAGCACAATACCTGCAATTGCAGAGAGTATGAAAGTTAGAACCACTGCAAGTGAAAACACAGTTTCATCGGTTTCTAAAAATTGAGACCAGAGGTTAATACCTGCAAAAAGAGAAACTGCAATTCCAGCACAGAGATATCCTACAGACGAGAATATAGCTGTGCGGATGATTTTTTCTGTCTTTTCCATAATGAACACCATAGTTATTTACGTATATCTGTACACCTTAAGTGCACTTACTCAAGCTTGTACGATTGTTATGATTTAACTAACTTATATGTTTAAATGTATGTAAAAGGTGAATTATTTACTAGAATGACCCTAGCTTATTATAGTAAAACTAAAATGTTAGATTATTATTAAAACAAATTTATTAAATTTCAAATTTGTGTAAAAAATTAAAATTATGCACAAAAATGATCAACAAAATGATAAGTCTTTAGAAGTGATAAAGATGATAATGAAATAAAATTTCAAAAATTTTATTTAATTTTTTGAAAATAAATAAAAAAGCAGTATTAAAACAAAATACTGCTTTAGAAGATGAGATGTTAACTAAGTAAAATGTTAGTAGAAAAATCTAACTATTTAGATTCTCTTTTCTTTTGAAGTGATAAAACTGAAATTTTTTCTTGTTTTTCGAGTGCGTAGCAGGAAAGTCTGTCGCCCCAAACACAGCCAGTATCTAAAGCTACAACATGTTCTCTGTCACATTGAGCATTTAAAGCTGCCCAGTGACCAAAGAACAGCGTAAAGTTCTCCCTTTTGTATTCAAAAGGAGAACCAAAGTTAAACCAAGGATAGATATTGTCCTTTTGAGCCTCAATTACAGTGCAGTCTGAATGACCGTAATCGAGTACAAGTTCTTTTGAGCATAATCTCATTCTTGTAAAGGCGCTTACGATAAATCTCCAGTAGTTAAGATCTGATGACAGCATTTGCTCTTCAAAATGATCAGGATGATCTGCATACATATTTGCTAATAAGACTTTTGTATGCAGAGGATCTTTTAATACTTTTGAAATGACATTGGTGTGTTTTTGCGCTTCATCAATTGTCCATTTAGGATAGATACCAGCATGAGCTACAGCTATTTTTTTCTCAGGATCAACATATAAAAGGGGGGTGCTTTTAAAAAATTCAATATAGTCATTAAGCTTTGGAGCGTTTAGGAGCACATCTAAATTATCTTTAGCTTTGGCTTTGTGATAGCCATAGAAAACAGCTAAAAAGTTTAAGTCATGATTGCCTAAAACAGAGTGAATTCGTCCTGGGTGTTTTGCCTTTAACGCAGTGATTAAATTTAAAGTATCAACAGGCTTTGGACCTCTTCCTATTAAATCACCAGTAAAGATTAGTTCATCTTCGTTTTCGTTGTAGTTGATATTTTTCAAAAGAGCTGTAAATTCATCATAACAGCCGTGAAGATCACCAAAGATGTATGTAGACATTTGTTTTCCGTAAAAGTGCAATTATCGTAGCTTTAAAACAGCTTAAATTTGGGAAATATTAAAAAAAGTTCTTAAAATTCGTATTTTTTGACACTATTCTACCATTTTTGTATTAATTGTCGGTTATATTAGTCGCTATCAAGACAGCCTGAATGTTCATATAATACACAGTAATCGTTAACTTTATGTTAAGTAAAATGCTGTTAAAAATCAGGGATGTAAGACAGTATTAAGAGATACCTTAAAGAGTTTGCCATGCCGTTTATCAAGAAAAGTTTTATTACCGAAAAGTTACTGCCAAATGTTCCTATTGAAAAGGTCATAGGTCAGTATGTAACTTTAAAAAAGTCAGGCGCAAACTATACCTGCTGCTGTCCATTTCATCATGAGAAGACTCCCTCATTTAGTGTCACACCAGCAAAGCAGATGTTTTACTGTTTTGGCTGTAAAGAGCATGGCAACGTCATTGATTTCATCATGAAATTAAAGAACCTGAGTTTTCCTGAGGCAGTTGAAGAAATTGCTCAAAATGCAGGTTTAACCGTTGAATATGACACAACTAATACCCGTTCCAAAGAAGAAGTCGATCTGCAAAAAGAGTATTACGACCTCATGGACAGATGTGCGACCTTATATACTCAGGTATTAAACTCACCTGAAGGCGCTCCTGGTCTTGAGTATTTTTCAAAAAATCGTGGTTTGACACGAGATACTATCTTAAAGTGTCGCTTAGGTTTTGCTCCTAAAAATCCTCATTTTTTGCAAGAAAGGTTATGTCAGGATCCTAAAACAGAGCAGAAGTTAATTGATTTAGGTATGTTAGTGCGCAACGACTACGGTGTGCACTCTATGTACCGTAACCGTGTCATGATCCCTATCTTTGACAGACGAGGCAGGATCATCAGTTTTGGTGGCAGAACCATGGGCGATGACAAGCCTAAGTACATGAACACCAAAGAAACTCCAATTTACCGTAAGCGTAATGAGTTATTTGGTCTATATGAGGTCTTAAAAGCAAATAACAACCGTCCACCACGTATTGTGGTTGTTGAAGGATATATGGATGTGATCTCAGTGCGACAGGCAGGTTGTACCTATGCTGTAGCTTCATTAGGTACAGCAACTACGCCTGAGCAGATTAAAGAGATGTTCCGTTACACTGACAAAGTTGTGTGCTGTTATGACGGAGATAGCGCAGGTCGTCATGCTGCTTGGCATGCCTTAGAAACAGTAACTCCAATTTTGCAGGATGGTAAAGAAATTCGTTTTGCATTCTTGCCTCCAGAGCATGATCCTGATTCTTTAGTAAGAGAGCAAGGCTTAGGTGCTTTTGTAAAGTTCTTAGATGAAGCTATGAGCTATCCAGAGTTTTTGATAGTACATAAGTCTCAAAGCTATGATTTAAAAGATCCTAATTCTTTATCAAACTTTATCTCAGACACCATAAAGCTGATTAAAGCTATTCCTTTAGTTTCATTACAGTCGGTTGCTTTAAAGTTGCTCTCAAAGCCATCAGGCATTTCTGAAAATCAGCTTTATGACATGCTAAAGCAAACTCATGTTGAACAGCCTCGAGCTTATGTAGCTCAAGAGAAAAAAGAACAGGAACAGATTGCTAAAAATGAGGTCTCAAGGGACTTCTTTAAAACTCCTATGAGAAAACTCATGGCCTTTATTATTCAGCAGCCTACTGTGGTCTCTAATGTACAAAGAGAGTTTGCACTAGATGAGTTTGTAGCTTTGTGCAAACGATTAGGCGTAAAGGGTGCAGATGAGTTAGAAGGTTTATTAAAGATCATTGCAAAAACTCCTGATATAACTCCAGCTAAATTCATTGAACAGACTCGCCAGACAGCTTATGAAAAGATTGTAAGGCTGTTAATCAGTGCTCCACTGAATCTTACCTTTGAATCAGGTGGTGAGATTAGGGAGATCCCCTATGTGGACAGAATAGAGTATTTTGCAGATATCTTAAGTGAAGTTATAACAAAGCCTCTAAAAGACAGAGCCAAAATCCTTAGTGTGGAGATGAGCCAAGGTAAGATGGATGCTTTATCTGAGTACACTCAGATCCAGAAGGAGATTTTGAGTAAAGATTTAAAATCTTGACGGGAGAGAGGGTAACCTGTAAAATAACCCCTCGAACAATGGCCCATTAGCTCAGTTGGTTAGAGCAGACGACTCATAATCGTTTGGTCTCCTGTTCAAGTCAGGAATGGGCCACCACTTAATCCTTCCAAAAAAGACTAATTGTTTTTAATTGCATTGTAAACAGCAGGGCACTTAGTATAGCTGTCTTCAGTTGCTGTTACATAACGTCCGTTCTGTTTAACCATTACAGATCCTTGTGAGCTACCTGAGATTAAACGTACCTTTTTGCCTACAGCATATTTGCATGAGAATGGCATATCGACAATCAAAGGACCATTGTCTGAATCAATGGTTAATCTTACACCGTCATGTCTGTCCATGTATTTTGATGCGGAACCTGCTGCTAAGGCTCCTAATCCCGCGCCTACGGCAGTGCCGGTGCTGTTTTTGCTTATAAGATTTCCTAAAAGAGCTCCGCCTACGGCACCTAAAATAGTATTTGAGGTGTTATCGTTCTTTTTATTGGCAATATCAATTGCTTCAATACCGGTAATGGTACCTTCATAATAAGTGTTAACCGTACCAGCTTCTGAAACTGGATTGGTGCAGGCATTTAAAGTAGCTGCACACAACATTCCAAGACAAGTATATCCAATTAGAATTAAATTCTTACTCATAGGATGATCCTTTTTGTTTAAAACTTTGTATATGTTAATCTTATGCATTCAATCTTAGTGTAAACTTAGTAAAAATACAGAGACAACGCTAAAAATAATCATCAAAGTCCTTAGTAAAAGCTCATGTTAAAACGCATGAGTAAAAAATCATGAGTAATATCATGAATAAATTAGCTTTTACAAAAACAAGATCTTGAGGATAGTACTTACCCATGCCTAAAAAGATAAAACAGATACCCTTTACAGAATATAAAGATCCTGTAGAACTTTATGTTGAAAAGTTAAATGACAAAGGTCAGGGTATTGCTCATTATGAGATCTATGAGATCTATTTAGAAGGTGTAATTGATGGTGAGACTGTTCTTGTAAAAATTGATGCACCATTTGTAAATGGCTCTAAAAGACGACCTGGCAAGGTCATTGAGATCATTAAAAAATCACCTGACCGAGTTGACTATAAAGATGAGTCACTACAGTCAGTGATGTCTTTTGGTCCTATAAGTTATGATGGTACTTTAAAGCGTAAACAGCAAATGATTGCTCAAGCTTTAAAAAAGGCTGGTATTGATAACTGTAACCTAAAGCCTATTGAAAAAGCTGATCTTATAAAACCATCCCGCTATAAGAGCATTCGTTACTTTGCAAAACAGGATGATAGGATTGTAAATGGTTTTTACAAAGTCCATTCTCATGAAGTTATTGCTGTCTCAAACTGCTCCTTAGAACCAAAGTGGTTCTCAAGTCTTGCTAATGAGTTGTGTGAGTTTTTCACTAAAGAGAACCTAACAGTTTATGATGAGACTACTCAACAAGGCCTGTTACGCTCTTTATTATTACGTGACACTATAAAAGAGAAGATGGCAGTTTTAGTAGTATCTAAAAAGCCAAGTAATATCTTTATAGAAAGGTTAAAGACAGAATTTAAAGATAAAGTGGACTCACTTTATCTTAATGTAAATGAAGCTAATTCTAATAAGATCCTGTCAGATGAGATGATCTTAATTTCAGGTAAAGCTGAGATTTCTCTAGATCTTTGTGGATTTGACTACAAAGCAGGACCTTATACCTTTTTACAGGTAAATTATCCTGTAGCGCAAAAAATGTACGAAAAGGCTGTATCTTTTTGCGGAGAGAATAAAGACAAAACCGCATTAGATTTATGCTGTGGCGTAGGCACCATGACTTTACCCTTATCAAAGAACTTTAAAAAGGTCATAGGGGTTGAAATTGTGCCTGAATCAATAGCAGCTGCTATTGAGAACGCAAAGCATAATCACATTGATAATACTGAGTTTATCGTAGGTGACATCAGAGAAGTTATTAACTCTTTAGTAAAAGCAAAAGATATATCCTCAATTATCTGTGATCCTTCAAGAGTTGGTATAGGGGATGATGCTTGTAAGGCATTATCACGATTAAACTCACCTATTAAACTTGCTTATATCTTCTGCTCGCTAAAGGCGCTTGAGCGCGATTTAAAGAACTTAAAAGACAACGGCTTTGTAATTGATGAAGTGCAGGGCTTTGATATGTTTCCTTACTCATCTCATATTGAGACTGTGGTGTTGCTATCAAAGTAAATTAACTACTATAGATGGGAAAAGACATTTTTATTAAGATGTTAATGACAGCTTTTCACTATTTGTTTTGTGGTAGCAATACTTTTGAACGAGTCTTTAATGCCTGTGAAGGGTATATCTGAATAAGAAAATTACGGAGAAACAGATTGAATAGAGATCCTTTTGAAGAATACATTAAAGAATCTGAACCTGAGAAAAGGTATAAAGGCTATGCATGGCATACAGCTATTGGCTTGCAGGCAGTTGACGGTCTTAAAACCTCAGAGTATTTGCTGAGTACTGCTCTTCGTAATATTGAAGGTGGGATTTCGTTTGAAGAAGCAAATTCGCTTTTGCAGCAGTACTACAATGAAAAACCGTCACATAGTACTTCAGACAGAACTGAGGAAGCTGATAAGGTTTCTGCAAGAATAGCGACTTTGATTTCTGAGAAAGCCTTTAGTTTTACTTATCAGGAGTACCTTTCTATCCATAGAAAGTTGTTTACAGGACTCTACTCACACGCAGGTCGAATCCGTGATTACAACATTACAAAAAAAGAGTGGGTTCTAGATGGTGCCACCGTTATTTAAGGTAGTGCAACAGAGTTGCTTGCAACTCTTGATTACGATTTTTCTGGTGAGAAAAAGTTTTCATACAAAAATCTTTCAATGGATGAAATTATTCACCATTTAGCTGTTTTTATTTCTAGATTGTGGCAGATACATGTCTTTGGAGAAGGAAACACTAGAACCACAGCTGTTTTCTTAATTAAATATTTACTACTCTTGGATTTGACGTAACTAATGGCACATTTGCTGAAAATGCTTGGTATTTCCGTAATGCTTTAGTTAGAGCTAACTACAACGATTTAAAAAATGGAATTCACGAGACGACAGAATATTTAGAGCTGTTCTTAAGGAATCTTTTGCTGAATGAAAACAATCCTCTTCGTAATAGAGAGTTGCATGTAAGATGTTCGTTAAATTTATATGAAAAAGCGAACATTGACACTAAAAAAGCGAACATTGATATTGCAAATTTTGATGTAGAAGAAAACTTATCTACAAAGACCATTGAGCATATTCAAAAATTAAAAGAAATTTTTGCTTTTGAAAAAGTATTTGGTCGAGCCGATGTAATAAAAGTGCTTGGTCTAAAAAATACAGGAAGTTCATCCTTATTAAAAAAAATGTTTGAGCTAAAAATTATCGAACCGGTTTCTGGGTGTGGAAAAGGAAAATATCGATTTGTTGGAAAATAGTTTCATTGAATATAAACAAGCTAGCTTTTAGCAAGTATAAGAGTATAAATATGCATAATCACTCGTTAAGAGAGAATACGAGCAAAGTTTGAGTTTTTATCTTTATTCTGCTTTTTTCATATTTATGCTTCACCTGATGCAGAAAAGATAAATACCGATACATACAATGCAGATGTAGTTTGTAAACTACATGGTTTCATCGGTGCAAAGTGAAGCTAGTTCTTTGATATTTGTAATTGTAATTTTTCCTCGAGTGGTAGCTAGAATACCTTTATCTCTTAGTTCGGCTAACTCTCTTGTAATTTGAACCCTACTCATTCCAATAAGATCTGCAATATCTTCCTGGGTCATTTGAATTTCAAGTCCTGAATTAGAAGGTTGATTCAAAGTTAATAGATACAAAAGGTTGCAAAGCTTTACCTGGGATGAATTGAATTCTTGATGGATAGTTTCAAAGAGAAATCGATTGATGTACTTTGAATACCAATTGACCACGCTTTGAGCAAGCTTTACGTTACTGTCAAACATAGCCTTGAACTGAGATATCGTAAATTCTAATACCTTTATTTCTGAAAGAGCTACAGTTGTTATCGTCCGCTCAATTCGAAAATCAGTGGTGTGATAACCTGGAAAAAATGTACCTTTTCCATGAAAACTAATGATCTTGCGTCGACCACTCTCATGTTCAGCAAAGTGAAATGAAGCTCCATAAACATAGTACTGGATCCGATCATAAGGTTGATCTGGTTTCCATAGGTATTCTCCTTTTTTAAAGAATCTTTCTTTATGAGGCTGTGAAAGAAAGTACTCATAAAAAGAAGCAAAATCGTCGGCAAAATAATATCGTGGTTTTAGCATAGTTCTTACCGATTTTGGAAAAATCTACAAATCTACGTTGTATAGCAAACATTGAAGATTATTTTAAAAGTCATCGTATGTTACCAAAAGTTTTTAGTTTTTAAACTTGTATAAAGTTCAAATTTATCTACTTCATTTAGCTCGTCATGAGGAGTGATCCTCTGCAATACATTGAAAAGTTAGTCAGGAGAACATAAATATGAAATATAAAGTAAAAGTAACAGTATTAGATAAAAAGCTCTATCCAGAATTACAGAAGAAATATTGTGCAAATCCTCAATCAGGTGCATGTCCTTGTTATAACGTAGGTGATGAATTTATCTTTTACCGAGATGATGAAAAAGATGATTTTTGGAACTTGGGATTAAATACTCTTGTTAAGACTGATGCAGATCCAGATACTGTTGCAGGTGGCCCTAAAAAGCCTTTTTGCTCTGAAGCCTGGGATGCAATTTCAAGATATATTTATACAGGCTTACAGGGCGGATCTATCATGAAAGGCTGGATGAAAGAAGAAAACACCATGATTACATGCTGCTCTGATGGAACAAGACCAGTTATCTTCAAAATAGAGAGAATTGATTACTAGAAAAAAATGTAAAGCTCTTCAAGCGCAATCCAAAATATCTTGAATATAAAAATATGTATCAATTATACTGTTATAATTTCAATTTTTTAGGATTGACTTTAAGAGCTTTGATTATATTTTATAACTCTCTCTAAAAGACAGATCTAGCAACAAGAGTTAACAGATTATTAGCCTTGGTTTTGGAGCTTTTGTAAAGTTAGTATCTGAAGATGACTATACCGTAACCTATGAGTATGGTAGTTTTAACTTGAATGATGATAAGCATAGAAATGAAGAAAAGATCTGTGATGGCATAATTACCATTGCTAAAAGGTGCTTTAAAGCTCCTGATATACATCAAAAGATAAAGAAACTTCCTCATGGAAAAAAGAGAATAATCATGAAGAAGGTCATAGTTAAAGTAGACTGCGACAGTTATCTAAGAAATGGTCTTATTTCCGTGCAGAATTGCTCAAACTGCTGGGAAAAGATTGGATACACTTGCCCCAATAGCACCTTAAAAGATCTTGATGTGATGGCATGGAGAATGTTACCTTCGATCTTTGAATACTATCAATATCATGGTGAAATTCCTAAATCTGATATGATTATTGTTTGATGTTAGGTATGAAAGGTTAGAGTTTACCTATGTACAATCCTCAGTTAAGTACTTTTATAAAAGTAGCTGATTCTGGCAGTTTTAATAAAACTGCTGAGAGTTCCGGTATTACTCCTTCAGCTATTATCAAACAGATAAATCTTTTAGAAGACAGGGTAGGGGTAAAGCTCTTTGAAAGAACTCATCGAGGTTTATGCTTAACTAAAGCTGGTGAATCTTTATACAAAGATGCTAAATACATCATTCAATACTGCAATGATGCTGTAAATAGAGCAAAGAATGCCGCTAACAACACTTCTGACATGATCCGTATTGGCACTTCTCCTATGACACCAGCCCAGCTCTTAGTAAACTTGTATTCACTCTTACGAGAGCACTGTCATCAAATCAAGTTTCAAATCATACCCTTTGAAAACACACCTGAAAACGCCAAAGAGATCTTGAATAATCTAGGCTCTAACATCGATGTCGTGGGTGGTGTTTTTGATGATTTGATGCTTGAGAAATACCATTGCTCAGGCTTTATGCTAAAACAGGAACCATTCTGCTGTGCTGTTTCTGTAAATCATCCTTTAGCATCAAAAGATGAATTAGAAATATCTGATCTTTATGATGAAACTTTACTAATCATCAGACGTGGCTGGACTAACTGTACAGACAAGCTAAGAGATGATCTTGCCAATAATCATCCTCGTATTCATATTAAAGACTTTGATTTTTATAACCTCAATATCTTTAATCAATGTGAAAACTCAAAAGAAGTGCTACTGGCTTTCTCGGGCTGGGCCAATGTGCATCCTATGCTCAAAGTAATTCCTGTTAAATGGGATTACTCAATGCCTTTTGGTTTGCTTCATGCCAATACTCCATCTCCTCAAGTAAAGAGCTTTTTAAATACTATTGCTTCTTTACAAAAAACTTATAACCTTTAGGTATAAACTGCCTGAAAAATTGAGACTTCTTAAGTTAACTTATCTTTCCTATACTAAAGTCATCAAAGCTTAACTTTTATGACTTAAACATGATATTTACCTTTGTTACAAAGCAATTTAGCAAGGCTCTTTTTCTGATTCTGATGCCTTTAGTGTGTAATGCCAGGCTTATGCAGTCAAACGAGAGTATAGATCTAAAGATGTCTTTATTTTCAGAGAACAGCAAAATCGAGGATGTGATATCTGCAAAAGCATTCTATGGTTTTGGTCGTCTTTTATTCCCAACTAATAAGTATTACAGTGGTGACACTCTAGGAAACTTGAGCCTTACCTACTACAGTAAGCTCGATCCAAAAATAACTGTAGAAATTGTAAATACTCTTTATAACCAAAGTGTAAAAGGTGGAACTGTCTTTTATGACATCTATTCTGATGTCGAGAAAAAAGCCGATCCTCAAAAGAGAAATACTGGTTTGTTCTTTTTTAAAGGCAATAAAAACGAGAAATTTGCAATCTTAAACGCAGGTGGTGCTTTTTCCTTTGTAGGTGCTATGCAGGATAGTTTTCCTCACGCTCTAGAGCTCTCAAAATTAGGCTATAACGCTTTTGCTTTAATCTACAGACCAGCTCCTCAAAAGGCATGTGAAGATCTTTCAAGAGCAATCAACTTTATCTTTGAAAACGCAAAAGAACTTGAGGTTGATACAAGAGATTACTCCTTATGGGGCGGTTCAGCAGGGGCAAGAATGGTGTACTGGGTTGGCAGCTATGGAACTGATTCCTTTTCTGATTATAAAAGAGAAAAGCCTGCATCTATTATTATGCAATATACAGGATTATCAGAATATACAAAGGTAACACCACCTACCTTTTCATGTGTAGGTGACAGTGACTATATTGCGTCAAGGTCTCTTATGAAAGCAAGAGCCGAGGCTATGAAAAATTCTGGCATCGACACTGAGTTTCATGTTTACAAAGGTTTATCTCATGGCTTTGGTATTGGTTCAAATACCGTAGCTTACGGCTGGCTCAATAAAGCGGTAGCTTTTTGGCAAAGGCATATGAAAGAACGTAATTAAGAATTCACTTTTTGAATACAAATTTTAAGAATATAAATGAGGAGCAATTTTATGAGCATTTTATTTATAAACGGCAGTCCTAATCACAATGGTAATACAGCAAAGTTAGCTGAGACTTTACTAAAAAACACAGACTATGAAAACTTAAATCTTACTGATTACATCATCGGCAGCTACGGACAGAACTTAGAAGGGGATGGTTTAGATACCGTTATTTCCAAAATGAAAGAGGCTGATACCATCGTAATTGGATCTCCTATGTACTGGCACAACATCTGTGGCAGTGTCCGTAATATGTTAGACAGATTCTATGGCAAGGTAGATGACAGTACCTTAAAAGGCAGAAAACTATATTTTATCTTCCAGGGGGCTGCTCCTGAAAAATGGATGCTAGAGGCAGGCGAGTACACCATGAGCCGTTTTGCCATGTTATATGGCATGAGCTATTGCGGTATGGTGAACAATAAAGCTGAGGCTCAAAAAGTATCTAATGAGTTTTAAGAGGACCACATGAAGACTCGTATTTTAGGAAAAGATCTTGAGGTATCACCTGTGGGCTTAGGCTGTATGGGCATGAGCCATGCTTATGGCGCTCCTGCTGATAAAAAGGAAATGACAGAGCTTTTAGCTAAAGCTGTGTCTTTAGGTTATACCTTTTTTGATACTGCTGAAGTTTACGGAACAGCACTAAATCCTCATGATAATGAAGAGTTAGTAGGTGAGGCTTTAAAGCCATACAGAAACCAAATTAAGATATCTACAAAGTTTGGTATTGGTTTTGATATGACTTCAAAAGAGACTAACAAACCTTTAATTACCGACTCAAGAGCAGAGGTTATAAAAGCCTCTGTTGAAGCTTCTTTAAAAAGGCTTAAAACAGATCATATCGATCTGTATTTTCAGCATCGAGTAGATCCTAAAGTCCCTGTTGAAGAGGTGGCTTTAGTCATGGAGTCTTTAATCAAAGAAGGCAAAATCACTCACTGGGGCATGTCTGAAGTTAATGATGATGTTATCCGTAAAGCTCATGCTGTTTGCCCTGTAACTGCGATTCAAAATCGTTATTCGATGATGGCCCGCTGGTATGAAAGCTTATTTCCGGTTCTAGAAGAATTAAAGATTGGCTTTGTGGCTTTCTCTCCACTTGCAAATGGCTTTTTATCAGGAAAGTACAACCAGAACTCTCACTTTGAACAGGGGCTTGATTACAGAAGTGTAATGCCGCAGTTTAAAAAAGAGAATCTTGAAAAAAACAAAGAGCTTTTAGAGCTTTTAGAGAATTTAGCAAAAGATAAGATTGCAACTAAAGGACAGATTGCTCTTGCCTGGATGCTCTGCAAAAAGCCTTATATCGTTCCAATTCCAGGAACTAGAAAGTTAGACCGATTAAAAGAAAACATTGGAGCTGCGGTGGTTGAACTAACTGCATCTGAGATTCAAAACATTGATGATGCCTTAACCCACATGACCATGTCTGAGGTTTTCGGTGGCACCAGAATTGAAAAATAGATAGGAGACAACTATGGAATACATTACTTTAAGTAACGGCGTCAAAATGCCTATGGCAGGTCTTGGTACCTATTTATTAACACCAGATGAGGCTGAGAACTCTGTAATTGAAGCTTTAAAAACAGAGTGCAGACTTATTGATACTGCTAATGCTTATGTAAATGAAAAAGCAGTAGGCCGTGGTATGAAAAAATCAGGCCTTAAACGAGAGGAGATCTTTTTAGAGACTAAGCTGTGGCCTTTCTTTTATGAAGATAAAGATCCCGTTGAAAAGACTTTAGAAAGATTAGATACCGACTATATTGATCTTTTACTTATCCATCAGCCTGCAGGCAACTATATTGAAGGCTACCGTAAGATGGAGAAGGCTTTTAAAGAAGGTAAGGTAAGAGCAATTGGCTTGTCTAACTTCCCTAAAGATAAGGTCGCTGAGATCTTATCAATCTGTGAGGTAAAACCTGTGGTTTTACAGACTGAATTACATCCATACCTGCGTGAATTAGAGCTTAAAGCTTATCTAAAACAAAACGGTATTGTTCCTCAGTCATGGTATCCATTAGGTCATGGAGATAAGAACCTTTTAAATGAAAAGGTCTTTGTAGATTTAGCTAATAAGTATGGCAAAACTACAGCTCAAATTATCTTAAGATGGCATATTCAAGATGGCAATATTGTAATTCCAGGGTCAAAGAATCCAGATCACATTAGAGCAGATTTTGATATTTTCGATTTTGCTTTAACTGTTGATGAGATGAATGTAATTGCTGCTATCAATAAGGATGAGCGTTATTACACTAATACTACTGAGAAATTAGAAGCCTTTGCTAAATGGCATCCTGATGTAGAAAAACAGAAGTAATAAATAAAAGTCAATTTACCTTTATCTTTAAAGCTACGTCTTACAACCTAAGTTAAGATGTAGCTTTGTGTTTCCAGCTAAATTTCTTCTAGCAAATTTCTTTTTTCCCGCTTTGTGTATCAGAGTTCACACTTATCATTTCAATGCTAGCTTAATTCTCTAAATTTTCGAAAAGATCATGCATAATAATGAGCTGTTTTTAATAACTGTTTACCACTCCTTTTTGTATTAGTAAAATAGCGTACAGAAATAGTAGTTAATCGAGTATAGATTAAGTCGTATTCAAAGTTGAATTCAACTTTCAAAAGAATAAATTAACGGAGATTATTGTGAAAAAGATTATTTTGACAGGTGACAGACCAACTGGTCGCCTACATGTAGGTCATTATGTAGGTTCATTAAAAGAGCGCGTTAGTCTTCAAAATTCAGGCGAGTACGATGAAGTTTATATCATGGTCGCAGATGCTCAGGCTTTAACTGACAATGCTGATAATCCTGAAAAAGTTCGCCAGAATGTAATGCAGGTAGCTTTAGATTATTTAAGCTGCGGTATTGACCCTACCAAGTCAAATATCTTTATTCAGTCAATGATCCCTGAGTTAGCTGAGCTTACTGTTTACTACATGAACTTAGTAACTGTATCTCGTGTTCAGCGTAACCCAACTGTAAAAGCAGAGATTAAGCAAAAGAATTTTGAAACAAGCCTGCCATTAGGCTTTTTCTGCTATCCAGTAAGCCAGGCATCAGATATCACCGCCTTTAAGGCAACTACAGTTCCTGCAGGTGAAGATCAGATGCCAATGATTGAGCAGTGCTGTGAAATTGTAAGAAAGTTCAACGAAGTTTACGGTGAGACCCTAGTTGAGCCAAAGATTGTATTACCTACTAATAAATCATGCTTAAGATTACCTGGTATCGATGGTAAAGCTAAGATGAGTAAGTCATTAGGTAACTGCATCTACTTATCAGACACTGAAGAAGACACCAAAAAGAAAGTTATGTCTATGTTCACAGATCCTACTCACCTGCGTAGAGAAGATCCTGGTCATGTTGAAGGTAACCCTGTATTTACTTATCTTGATGCATTCTGCAAGGATGAGTATTTTGCTGAGTACTTACCTGACTACAAGAACCTAGATGAGTTAAAAGCTCATTATCAGCGTGGCGGTTTAGGTGACATGGTAGTTAAGAAGTTCTTAAACAATGTTATCCAGACAGAACTTCGCCCAATTCGTGAAAGACGCAGTGATTGGGAAAAGAGACTTCCTGATGTTTATGAGATCTTAAAGCAGGGTACAGCTAAAGCACGTGAAACTGCAGCTCAGACTTTAAGTGAAGTAAAGCACGCAATGCGTATTGATTACTTTACAGATGACAATCTGTTAAAGTAAAAGATTTCTCAATTAAAGTAATTTAATCACAAGGTCAGGCTATATTGCTTGGCCTTGTAGTAATTATCAGTTCTTATTAAAACTCTCCTTTAAGCTCTACTGTTTTATTCTCCTTTACTTCTATCTCTTTTTACATGGTTCTTTTTACTTAGATAAAAGCTGATACATGCTGTAAGAATTTGCGATAACACCATACACATGTAAGTGAGTAGAATCTTGGAATAATCAAAAGTAAAACGATTAGCATGATAGGTTCGGCATAAATGCAGACGTAAGATAGGGGGGGCACGCTCAGTTGAATAAAAGGCACTTGAGCAGATCCTGCTGTGAGCATAAAAGAACATACCTACTAAGAACACTGGAGTTGCAATTGCAATCTCAAGTGCTGCCTCATCAGAAGTACCAAATAAATTGCCTAAATTATCTCTTGCAACAAAAATGATGACGATACTTACAGCTGCTAAAAACAGCGCTGTGAACAAGGACAGGCGTCTTGTAATTGCGTAGTCAGTAAATCTCCTTTCTCCATAGAATCTACTCGTCAAAGGCTGAGCACCTGCGCCTACGCCTTGAAGAACGCAGTATACAAAGAAGAGTATGAATTCAATACAAGAAATGGTTGATACCGCTAAAGCTCCGCCATAATAAAGTGAATAGCGTTCATAAAAAAGATAGAGACCATAGGTAACATATTGATACCAAACTGCGCAATACCAATTTTCATGATCTTAAGTGAGGTTTTCTGTACATTTACAGGCTTTGAAAGCTTTAGCATCTGGTGTTTTTTAACGTAATATATGCAACCAACTATAGTAACTGCCTAGCTTAATAAAGTTGCGATGGCAGCACCATGAATTCCAAAAGGAAAGATCATGATGAGTACATAGTCTAGAACAATGTTCATGATAAAAACAATGACCATGAAGTAAGTTGCATAGGTTACACCACCATTGTTTCTCTCATAGGGAACAAAGACTGAGCCTGATAACTGAATAATGGTAGCACCAAACATGTACCATAAGTAAATCTTGCCATAAGATGCAACATCACCTCTAGCTCCTAATACATCAAGAATTTCGTCCATCCATACAAAAGGCACGATGGTGATAATTAAAGAGACGTGAGCCAGTAAGATTAAGGCAACTTTTAAACTCTTATAGGCTTTTTCTAAATTGCCACGTCCTGATTCAATAGACCAAATTACAGCACCACCTAAAACAATACCTGAGCCTAGAGCAAAGGTTAATGCTACAGCATGGAAGACAATGTTAATAGCAGAAACACCAGCATCACCTAGAGCATTGCCCACGAAGAATCCATCAACAACGGAGTAAACACCTAAAATGGTAAAGGCAAGAATTGATGGAATGATGAATTTAAAAAAGTGTTTTAAATCGTAACCTTGAAACATAAGATTATTGATCCTTCTTGTTAAGTCTCTTCTCAAACAGCATGTTGTACATTTCAAGTCCATCTATGATGGCTTTGTTCTTATCTCCTAAAATAGCAGTGACTTCATCCTCAATTTTCATCATTTTGTCCAAAACAGAGAGTGCGTACTTTTCACCTGAAGACGTAAGTTTTAAATACTTTTGTCTTTTATCTTTTTCATCTTGAACAGTAAGGATGAAACCTTCTGATTTGTATTTTTTTTACAGCAGAGTTTATGCTTTGCTTAGAGATGACATAGTAAGCACCCAGTTCTATTTGAGTAAGAGGAGCATCTGTATTTAAGAGGGCATAAAGCACCATCATCTCTACATATGAGATTCTGTTCTCTTGCGCATATTGCGCATAAAGATAGGTGCTCTGATTTAAAAGAGAATTTATCTCATTGACGATTTCACGAGTGCGCATACGATTACCTGTAATAGTAAAATATTTTACTAAATCAATATGCGCTTAAGATTAGAGTTTCTTTGCTATAACCTTATAAGCAATGGTACAGATAATTGCAGAGAGCAAGGAGCCACTAGCTGTAGCAAGACCCATTGGCAGCAGGGTTGTAGGGTACATGATTGATGCTACATAAGCACCGGGAGCTCTTAAAGTTACAATCGAAATTAAGTTATGCAAGAAAGAAATTTCTGATTTACCTAAAGCACAGAAGAAACCACTGAAGCTAAAGGCAATACCTGCGAACATACAGTCCCAAATATAACCCTGTAAGTACTTACCACCTGAGACGATTACAGAATGATTTTCAGTGAACAGTTCAAGGGCGTTTTCAGCGATAAACTGGAAGAGAATTCCTACAATCACACCAAAGATAAAGGTAATGTAGATAGCATAGCGTAAGGTCTGTTTAGCTCTGTCAATTTTACCTGCACCAATATTCTGAGCACCCATAGCTGATACTGTAGAGAGCATAGAAGATGGTACCAGGAAGATAAAGCTTATGAGCTTTTCAACAATACCAACAGCTGCAGCATCAGTTAAACCACGCATATTGGCAATGACGGTTATCACCATGAAGGCTACCTGAATAAATCCGTCCTGAGCGCAGATAGGAATACCAATGCGTAATAATCTTTTGGCAATGTTGCCTTTTAATTTTAAATAGGCAAAAGAGAATGAGTCGCTTGAGTTATTTCTATTGATATAGGTGAGGGCACAGATAACACTAATGCCCTGAGATAAAGTAGTACCTAAGGCTGCACCTACTGCTCCTAACTTAAAATAGCCGATAAATACATAGTCTAAAATGATATTGGCAACACAAGCTATAGCAATAAAGTACATAGGGGATTTTGAATCACCCATGCCTCTTAGAATAGAACTTACGATGTTATAAGCAGTGATTAAAGGAATACCGATAAAGCAGATGATAAGGTACTCTTTGGTGGCTGCTACAGCTTCAGCTGGAGTTTTTACTACACCTACAATAAAGTCAGTAAAGAACAGCAACAATCCTGTAAGGATCAAAGATACAATAAAAAATACGGTGACAGTATTACCAATGCAGTATCTTAACTTCTCTTTATCTTTAGCTCCTACAGCCTGAGCAATACATACAGTAGCGCCCATAGATAAACCTACAATCATGACAGTTATCATATGCATGATCTGTGAACTAATGGATACAGCTGTAATGCTATCTACTCCATCGAACTGACCTATGATGAAAAGATCAGCTAAACCATAAAGAGTTTGTAAGAAATAAGATAAAAAGAAAGGAAGTGAGAATAAGGCAATGTTCTTTAAAACACTTCCATTGGTTAAATCTGTCTGCATGGTAATTTCTTAGCTTTTAGGTTGTATTTTGTGCCGTAATTATTTCACGGAGAAGATAAATGTAAACTTTTCAAGAAATTATACAATTTGTGCCTTCTACATAGTTACAGTATATTCATAAAATGAAATCTTGATGAAATTGAAAAGTTAACAGCCTCATTAAGTGCTATGGTCGATGATGAGGAGAAATTTAAGCAATGTTCTAATGAAATATTAGAACATCTCTCTCAAGATAATACTGAAAACATTTCAAACTAACCTCACTCAATACATGTTGTCTCAAGTCTAATCCTTGATCATTAGTGCCCTACTAGTGACTATTTTGCAAATTGGCATACAATAAGCAAAAAAAGATTATTTAAGACTATGACTGACAAGCAAAAAAGCAAAATCACACTCATGACAGAAGGCAATATCTTTAAGATCTTGCTTTTCTTTTCTATTCCTCTGATATTAGGCAATTTCCTGCAACAGATGTATTCAACTGTTGATTCAATTATCGTAGGTAACTACGTAGGATCACAGGCATTAGCAGCAGTATCTTCAACCTCCATGATAGTGACAGTAATTATTTCAGGTTGTCAGGGTATAGCAGTTGGCGCAGGTGTTGTTATTGCTCAATGTTTAGGTGCTAAAAACAGACGTAATGTCTTCAGATCAGTGCATACCTCTTTAGCTTTTTCACTTGTTGTGGGTGTGGTTTTAACCGTGCTGTGTGCGCTGTTAACAAGGCCTATGGTAGAGGCAATGAATACTCCAAAAGATATTTTAGATGACTCTGTTACCTACTTATTTATCTACTCTTTTGGTCTTATTTTCACCATCTTCTACAACATGATTGCAGGCATTTTAAATGCCTCTGGTAATTCCAAAAGATCTTTGCTCTATTTAGCTTATGCTTCAGTTATCAATGTAGTTTTAGATTTACTGTTTATTGTTGTCTTTGATATGGGAGTAGCAGGAGCTGCTATAGCCACTAACATCAGTCAGCTTTTAGCCTGTATCTTCTCATTACACTACGTCATGACTACAAAAAATGAATGCAGAGTCTATTTAAAAGCAATCCGTTTCCATAGGCAGATGTTAGTGAGAATTCTTCGTATGGGCATTCCTGCTGGAATGCAGAACACCGTGATCTGTTTTTCAAATGTGCTAATTCAGTCAAGCGTTAATGTCTTTGGCTACGAGACCATCGCAGGTTATGGTATCTATCTTAAGATAGACGGTTTTGATATTTTGCCTTTGTTAAGTATTTCTCTTGCAATGGCAACCTTTGTAGGACAAAACTATGGCGCTGGCTGTATTGAGCGCGTTAAAAAAGGTGTCATTTGTGGTCTTATCATAGGAGTTACCTATACAGCAGGTATCGGCATTATCATGCTTGTCTTCCACAATCCAATTCTAAGCTTGTTTACCTCAGATAGAGAAGCTATCCACTATGCATATCTTGCAATGCTGTATTTCTGCCCATTCTATGGCATGTTAGGCTTTACTCAGGTCTTTGCAGGAGCAATAAGGGGTGCGGGTAAGAGTTTAGTTCCAATGGTGGTATTGCTGTTCTCATTCTGTATCTTCAGAATTTTATGGATCCTATTTGCGCTACCTGTACTCAATAATTTTGAAGGTGTGCTTTTAGTTTATCCTGTGTCGTGGGCTGTAAGTGTAGTCTTAATGACTCTGAGCTATATAAATCTTAGGAAAAAGGTGTTACGTACAGCATAGCAAAGAGAGTAACTCCTATTTTCAACATAACCTCATTTAACTACTCACCAAAATCTGTTACCACATGCATTTTGTAAATTGAAGTGTACAAAATGCATGAACAAAAACGGCGCAGTTCATATCTCTCTTTGTAAAAAAGGCTTTTTGTGGGACAATAACCTGATTTTTTACAATCTTTGACTAGAAATTTAATGAAAAATTAAGTTCCTGCGTCTTAAAAAGCGCAACAACATAAAATGTCACTGAAAATAGATAGTCACTGAATTTTTTACTTAACTGGATATAACTCAAATGCTAGACACTTTAGATTCTGCCATTAATGCTGTTAATGGCGTTCTGTGGTCTTATGTCTTAATCATTGTTTTGATTGGTTTAGGCATATATTTCACTATCAAAACCAAGTTCGTTCAGATCTTCTACGTTGGTGAAATGGTTCGTGTTTTAAGACACGGTATCGTTGGTCATAAAACCAAGGGTAAGGAGATCAGCTCTTTCCAGGCGTTCTGTATCAGTACAGCTTCACGTGTAGGTGTAGGTAACATTGCAGGTATCGCAATTGCAGTAACCTTAGGTGGTCCAGGTGCAATCTTCTGGATGTGGGTCATCGCTTTAATCGGTTCAGCTACAGGCTTCGTTGAGAGTACCTTAGCTCAGATCTACAAGGTTCCATTCCGTGAGGGTGGTTACCACGGTGGTCCTGCTTACTACATCCGCAATGCTTTAAAACAGCCTGCTGTTGCTGCTTTATTTGCTGTTTTAATTACCATTACTTTTGCTCTAAGCTATAACTCAGTACAGTCAAATACCATTGCTATGGCATTAAATGACAGTATGGGCTTTGACACCATCATCACCGGTTTAGTTCTATGTATCTTAACCTCAATGGTGATCTTTGGTGGTGCTCACCGTATTGCAAAAGTAACTGAGTTCTTAGTTCCAATCATGGCAACTTTATACCTGATTGTAGCTTTAGTTATCTTCTTCAAGAACTTATCAGCAGTACCTGAGATGTTCTACTTAATCTTCCATGACGCTTTTGCTCCTCAGTCAGCTGTAGCTGGCGGTTTTGCTGCAGTGATCATGACTGGTATTAAGCGTGGTCTGTTCTCTAACGAAGCTGGTGAAGGTTCTGTTCCAAATGCAGCTGCTTGTGCTACCACATCTCATCCTGTAAAGCAGGGTTTAATCCAGGCTTTCGGTGTATTCGTTGATACCTTATTTATCTGCTCAGCTTCAGCAGTGATTGTTTTACTATCAGGTAAATATGAAATCGGCGGTGATGTAACTGGTATTGCTCTAGTTCAGGAATCTCTATCATCTCAGTTAGGAGAGTGGTGCAGATACTTCATGTCATTTACCATTACCTTATTTGCCTTCAGCTCAATCATAGGTAACTACTACTATGGTGAAGTTAACATCATGTACTTAACTAAGAACACCTATGTAATGACTGTCTTCAGAATCTTAGTTGTTGCAATGGTATTCTTCGGTTCATATGCTTCACTGTCAGTTGTATGGGATTTAGCTGACTTATGTATGGCTCTATTAGCATTAACCAACCTTTATGCTATTGTTCGCCTAGGTAAGTACGCATTCTATGCATTTGATAACTACATTTCTCAGAAGAAACAGGGCATCAAAGAGCCTGTATTTACAGCTTCTTTAATGAAAGATCAAAGTGGTGTTGCTTCATGGGGAAATGAAGAAAAATACTTTGAAGATAAGAATGCTAGATAATCTTTAAAATTAACTGTAAGCTTTTTTGCTGTTAGGTTTATTAACAGCGCTTTCAAGCAGTTAGATATAAAGATCCTCAGTGGAGAAAATTCATACAATAACATGTTCCACTGAGGATTTTTTATACAAAATTCGCTTAATTATCAAAAATTTTGTGATAGCCTCGATTTAAATTTGCACTGCTAGTGTTAAAAAATTTTCCATATTGTAGAATGAGTTAGAACAATAGATTATCGGAGAAAACTATGGATTATGGCACACAACTAGTTGCCTTATGCGTAGTACTAGTAGTTACAATAGAATTTTTTCAATATAGAAGAGTAAAGTTACTTTCAACCGAATTATTTGAATGTTTCTTAGGCTTATCTATTTTCTGCATTGTATGCGACATTGGTTGTATATATGCCTCGTTTCATCCTCAATATTTTTCAATTCTGACAAATAGAATTATTCATCAATTCTTTTTTGCTTCTTTGTCTTTGGTGGCCTTTTATGTATTTATCTATATTGATTTACGCGGAAGAAAGGTCAAAAACTATTCAACACTAGAACTTCTATTAAGAGCCATTCCTCTGATAATTGCAATTTTAGGTATTCTGTTTGGTGATATTAACTACAGTGTTTCTGTAAAGGGTTCATACTCATACGGTACCTTAGTAAACATTGTTTATGTCATGTCGGCTACCTACTGCGTAATGGCAATTGCTGCTTTAGCTTATGCTGTAAAAAACAGACACTTAGTGGTTAAATATGACTTTATTTTCTGCTTTGCTGCATGGCTGTTCATTGCTATTTATCAGTATTTGGTACCAACAGCATCATTAATAAGTTTAGCTATTGCTCTTATCGTGATGTTTGTATACATCTCCTTTGAGAACTCAAAAGAGAATGAGGATAAGGATATTCACTCTTTATTATCTCGCAATGCTTTTGAGATGGTAATCGATGAGCTCTTTGGTGAGAATAAGAACTTCTATGTGATCTGTTTTTCAATGCAGAACACCACTTCACTACGTTCAACCTACAGCTTATCAACCTGTTTAGATTGTATTGCTAAATCAGTAAAATCAATTCCTGATTTTAGTAACCGTAATATCTTTAGAATTTCAGAATTCAGCTTTGGTTTCATCCTCTTCTCAAAAGAAGAGTTAACCGATTGGAGTGCTCGATATAAAGTATCAGATAAGGCTCTCTTAATTGAGGATAGTTCGATTCAGCCTACTTATATTGTAAGTGCAGTAGAATGCCCTACCAGTGCTGATAATGCTGAGTCTTTATTCTCACTTATTTCATTCTGTCAGTCTCATTATGAAGCGCAGAATGACCACTCAGTTTTAATCGTTGATAAAGAAATTGCTGATAAGAGAAACTATATTCTTTCTGTTGAAAGACTGATTCAAAGAGCAGTAGATGAAGATGGTTTCTATGTTGTATATCAGCCTATTATCAATACCAAGACTAATCGCTGTGAGTCAGCTGAAGCTTTAGTAAGATTAAAAGATACCAAGTCATTTGGTTTTATCTCACCAGAGGTCTTCATTCCTGTAGCAGAAAGACGTGGACTAATCAGTATGATTGGTGATCAAGTCTTCTCAAAGGTATGTCAGTTTATTAAAGATAATGAAGTTGAAAAACTTGGTATCAAGTATATCGAGGTCAACCTCTCAGGTATTCAGATAGCAGATCCTACCATCCCTTTTAGATTACATCAGACCGTAAAGAGCTATGGTCTTGATCCTAAGATGATCAATCTTGAGGTGACAGAAACAGCTTTAGTACGTAGCGGTAAGGTTGCTTTAGACAATATGGAGAAGTTAAAGTCATTTGGCTATAAGTTTTCTATGGATGACTTCGGTACTGGTTATTCTAATCTGTCTCAGGTGGCAGCTGTTAAGTATGATCTTGTGAAGATGGATAAGTCTTTAATTTGGCCTGCATTTGAGCCTAATAATGAGCAGGCAAGAACCATCATGATAGCTTGTATTAAGATGTTCCATACCTTAGGTATTTCTGTTGTAGCCGAAGGTGTAGAAACAGCTGAACAGGCTGAAGTTCTGGCAAAAAATGGTGTTGAGTTCTTACAGGGCTATCATTACTCTAAACCTGTAAAAGAAGACAAGTTCCTAGAATTCGTTCAAGAGTTCAATAAAACAAGAATTGAAGCTGAAATAGCTCCGGAGTTTGATTCAAACAGCGCAGTTTACGCTGATCTTTAATTAACTTACTGCTTTGAATTTCATTTAGAGCAGTAATGTTTAACTTTTCAAATCCAATTTCCTGAAATCCTAAATGCCTTTAGGCCCTTCATAAACTCTCACACAGATAGTTCTTATTTCCTTTAAACTTTGACCGTATATTCTCATCATCTGACCGTGCCTTCCATGGCAAGTTCCTCTGTCAGCTTATTGCTGCTTCTCTAAAGATGATATTTAACACCCGCATTAGAGATTATGAAAAGTCAGATGCTGCTTCTAAAGATGGTCTTAAGTTCTCAAACAAGTCTCTATCAAGAATACTCGAAGATCTAGATACCATTATGCTTTCTGTATACAAAGGTGGTTATTACTTTGATGAAATAGCTGGCATCTATAAAACAATGTATAAAGCTATTGATATTCCTTTACCTGAAGCTAAGCATAAATACGAGCCAGATCAAGATGACAGGATCACTGATGAAGAGTTAAATGCTGAGTATGAAAAGATGGGTGAAGATCTGGTAGAGATTGAAAAACAGCTGTAACAAAAAGTCCGACTTTTTAAATCGGACTTTTGACGTTCGCAGATTGCTATGTCATAAAAAACTTACAAAATCTGCGCTCTCCTTGTAGATTCAGAAATTAACTGAAGCTAATTATTTAACCTCAAGTCCGTTGTACTCTAATACAACTTCACGCTCAAATACTCTTTCACAGTATCTGCATTTCATGAACACCTTGCCGTTTTCAGTTGAGATCTTAAAACGAGCATTAGCATCTCTTTCATCATTAGTAATGCAGTTGCTGTTAGGGCACTTGAAGACACCTACAGTCTCTAAAGGTAATCTTAGCTTGTATTTATCTACAACCTTAAAGTCTTTAATCTGGTTGATAGTTGCATTAGGCGCTAATACAGCAATCTGCTCGGTCTGAGCTGGTGAGAATACAACATCAGAAATCTTGATGATGTCTTTCTTGCCTAAGTTACCAGAACGTAAGTTAAAGCCTACGGTTAGCTGGTTGTTCTTGCTTAAGAACTTGAACATACGAATGATGTTGATTGCCTGACCTGGAGCAATATGATCGATCACAGTACCGTTAGCAATAGCCTCAACAAGGAGCTTTGATTTGTTGTTTTCTACATGAGCGTCTGACATCTTAAATCTCCTTGTTTAATACTAATGAAAGAATAGCTTCACGTGCATATACACCGTTTGCAGCCTGCTTGAAGTAGTAAGCATATGGGGTATTGTCAACCTCAGGTGTGATCTCATCGATTCTTGGGAGAGGGTGTAAGATCTTCATATTTTCTTTAGCATCAGCTAAAACTTCAGGGGTTAAGATGAACTTTGACTTTAAGTGCTGATACTCAGTTTCATCAAAACGCTCTTTCTGTACACGAGTCATGTACAGGATATCGATCTTAGGCATAACCTCTTCTAATGAATTGTGAATTGAGAAGGTAATACCACGCTTGGTTAAATCATCAAGAATGTACTGAGGCATTGCTAATGACTCAGGAGAAACTAAGTAAATTCTTGCGTTATACAGTGATAAAGCTTCAGCTAATGAGTGAACGGTACGACCGTACTTTAAGTCACCTACAAAGGCAATTGAGATATCCTCTAAACGGCCTTGAGTTTCTTTAATGGTGAATAAATCTAACATGGTCTGTGAAGGGTGCTGATTTGAACCGTCACCTGCGTTAATTACAGGTACAGGTGAAATATCAGCTGCTAATCTTGCAGCACCTTCTTTGTTGTGGCGGATTACCAGGGCATCAGTATATGAGGTGATGATCCTCATTGAGTCCATAAAGGTCTCGCCTTTCTTGCCTAAAGAGGTGTTAGTAGCATCAGAGAAACCGATAACTCTACCACCTAAGCGCTGAATAGCAGTTTCAAAAGATAGTCTGGTACGGGTTGAACCTTCAAAGAAAGTTACACCGATTAACTTGTCTTTTAATAAATCATTGCGAGGATGTGCTTTTAATTCAAATGCAGTTTTCAGAATTAGTTCAATGTGATCTTTTGAAAACTCTGAGATTGAGATGATATCTTTTTGGAAAAGTGGATTGGTCATTTTTTGTCCCTTACACTGAGTGAAATCCAGTAAGAACGGGGACGCATTCGCTTTCAGGAGCGGTTGCGTTTTTTCGCTGTTCCTGAAAGCTACATTATACACTAATTAACAGGGATTTTTAGGTATGGATAAAATTAAATTTTTTTACTCAAGCTTATGTCTAAATAGATATGAAGCCATTGATAGAGTAACAATACCCACCATGATTAAAGGTATGATTTTATCGGTCAAATCAAAGATAGAGCAGCCTTGTAAGTAGAGTTGCCACATTGAGTTAATTCCATAGTACACAGGGTTACAGTAAGCTACAGCTTTAAACCAATAAGGCATTCCGTCAACTGCGGTAATAAGACCTGAGGCCATAATTAATACAAGACATAGTGAGAATCCTGCGACGAGTGACTGCATAGTGGTTTTACTCAAGGTAGAGATAGCAAGTCCAATTCCTACAATAGCAAAAGCAAATATGGTAATTAAAGTAAAGATTGCAAAGATATTTCCTCGCATTGGTATTTCAAAGTAAAAGCGACAGATTGCAATCAGGATAAATGATTGGATAAAAGCAATCACAATAGGAGGTATGGCTTTACCAATTAGCATTTCAAAAGGTCTTGCTGGAGTCATGATCATCATGTCATAAGAGCCTTCTTCTTTCTCTCTTGAAACACTCAATGAGGAGAGTAATAACACCTGAATTACAGATAAAGCTAAAGTCATACCAATTAAGATGGTATAGCGAGTGTAGTTATTCTCATTAAATAAAAAGCGTGAGTTGATGTTAAGTGCACTTTTACCATAGAGGCGATTGTTAATATTCTCTATAATAGAGGTGACATAGCCAGAAGCGGTATTTGCAGAGGCTGTATTTCGTGCATCAAGAATAATATTAGCCTGAAGGGTATTCTTAAAATTTGAGTCTATAAAGATACCAATAAGACTTTTTTGTGAGTCCACACTCTCTCTTAAACAGCCCATGGTGTGGCACTTTTCAATGAGCTTGAACTTTGGTGTTTTTAAAAGCTCCTGCTCAATCTCATAGCTTACACTGTCATTACTCTGATTATAGATTGCATAAGGCACACTCTCTAAATGGTAGGAAGCACCATAACCAAAGATAATACACTGCACGATGATTGGGGCAAAAAGTACGGCTCGTGACTTTTTGTCCATTAAAATGGTTAAGATTTCTTTTTTGATTAAAGCTAAAATTCTTAGCAAAGATCTTCTGATTAGAGTTCTCATCATTTGCTGTCCTTTTTAACCTGTCTTACTGTAAGGATGAAAAACAGCGCACACCAAAAAAGTTGAATAAAGAAGTTTGCTACTAAGAATAACTCACTGCCACCTGATAGCATGTTAATTCTCATAGCTTTAACTTCATAGGTAGGAGGAATAATCATACCTATAACACGAATAAAAGGCTGTACGGCGCGTAAATCAAAAATTAGACCTGACAACATCACGGTAGGTAGGAAACCTATGATCACAGCAATTTGAGCTGCGGTGAACTGATTCTTCATGAAAGAGGAGATAAGTACACCTAAGCAGATCATCTCTAATACATATACAGATAAACTGAAAACTAAACCTATGATACTGCCTCGAATAGGAATGTCATATAAAAGCTCACCCAACCCTAGGATGATAAACATCGACCAGATAGCCATAATGTAATAGACAATGACTTTAGAGAGTACAATCTCAAAAGCTGAAGCATTAGTAGCAGCTAATGACTCAATCGTTTTCCTGTCCCATTCACGGGCAATGACAAAGCCACCTAAAAAGATACTGATTAAAGTAATGATACTTACGTATTGTCCTGACATTAAGAACCATACAGATTCATTTGACTCATTAAACCAGTTGCGGGTGTTAACCGTAATTCTTGAGCTTTTGGTATTACTTAATTTTGAAACAGCACTTTGGATGGTAGATTTTATGTAAAGTTCAGAGATGGATGAGAGCTGAGCTTCCACACCATTTAAATATAGCATAAGCTCACCATTGCCTTTTTGCACTCTGTTTGGAAGATCATTTGGTAAGTACAAAAGGGCTTTTACTTTGTTGTCATCAAATAACTCCTGAGCCTTAGCAAAGCTTTTCTCAACAGTTACCTCATAGTAAGGGGAGCCAATAAACTCATCTGTAATCGCTCTTTCTAAAGCACTTTCATAATAAGTGCTGATGCACAGCTTTACAGGCTTTACTTCCATTCTTACAGCACTACCGTAGATGACTACTAAGAGCATTGGCAGTAAAAAGGCTAAGACAAAGACAGATTTGTCTTTTAAAATCTGTTTGAACTCTTTTTCTAGAAGAATTGGTAGATATCTGAACATACTCATTCTCCTTTATGTCTTTTGAGCTCTAAACTTATGAACAAGCTCCACAAAGGCCTGCTCAATACTGATTCTGTGACCGTCTTTAATGCAGATCTTGTCAGGGGCACCTAAAACTAAGATCTTTCCCTGATCCTGAATTAAAAAGTTATCGCAATACTCAGACTCTTCCATAAAGTGGGTAGTTACAATCACACAGGTTCCACTTGAAGCTAAAGCACTCACCCTGTCCCAAAAGACACGTCTTGCTACAGGATCGGCTCCAGATGTTGCCTCATCTAAAAAGAGGATCTTAGGTTTATGAATTAAAGCACAGGCCATGGAGAGCTGACGCTGTAAACCAAAGGGCAGATCCTCGCTTTGAATATCTTTGTATTTACGTAATGAAAATTCATCTAAAAGCTCTTCAATACGAGCTTTTAGAGGTTTTATTTCAAGTCCGTAACTAAGACCAAAGTACTCTAAATTCTGATAGACATTTAACTTTCTATACAAGGAGAATTTTTGAGATACATAGCCAATGGTAGCTCTGGCATCATCTTTAGCATGTTTAAGATCAAAACCGTTTACAGTAACATTACCAGAGGTAGGCTTTAACAAAGCACAGATCATTCTAAAGGTTGTGGTTTTACCTGCGCCATTAGGACCTAATAAGCCAAAGATCTCGCCTTTATGCACTTTAAAGCTAGATTGATGAACAGCAGTAAAGTTACCAAACTTCTTTTTGATTTTATCGACCATGACTACAGGCTCTCCTGTGTCATAAGGTGTTACTTTAAGCGGTGTACAGAAAGATTTATTTTTTTGAGTAGTACTATTCCCTGATGACTTGTAAGTATCAGCAGTTGTACTGCTACAGCTTGTAACATCGCTTTCTTTTTGTAATCTGTTTAAATAGCTCTGATAGATATAGGCATCCTCAAGAATTGGTTTTCTTTTCTCTACAGTAACCTCAATGCCTAGATTGTCTTTTAAAAAGTCATAAACAGTTTTTTTACTGTCTTTATCTTTGGTAACTATATCGATTTTGCTCAAGCGAGGGCAGACATCGATAAGAGGGGATCCTTTGCAACAACGCTCTGAGATAGACATAACCTCGCGTACGGTTTTTTGGTAGTTGAGCTCTCCTAACTCAACACTATAGGTCCTGCCATCCATCTTTTTTGAGATATCGGAAGGTTTGCCTTGTAGCACCACTCTAGCATCATTCATCATCAAGGTGATATCAGCTTTTGCTGCCTCTTCAAGATAAGCTGTAGAAAAGATACAGTAAGCTTGTGCCTTATTGATATAGTCATAGATAATGTCCCACAGTTCCTGACGAGAGACTGGATCAACACCCACTGTAGGCTCATCTAGAATTAAAATTCTAGGCTTTGATGCGATAGCACAGGTAAGTCCCAGCTTTTGCTTCATACCACCAGAGAGGGCGTCAGCTTCACGATCTTTAAACTGCAAGAGATTTACTTTTTCTAATAAATCTAAAAGATAAGCTGAGCTTTCTTTTAAATTAAGTCCTTTTAATCCTGAGAAGATCCTCAAATTATCAAAAACACTTAACTCTCCATATAAGCCTAGTGTTTGTGACATGTAGCCTACAACTTTTGTGAAATTCTCACTGTTATTGTCAGGCTTTAATCCATCTAATAACACTTCACCGCCATCAGGTCTTATAACGCCTGAGAGTAATTTTAAAAGCGTAGATTTACCAGCACCGTCAGGCCCTGTAAGGCAAATAAAATGATTAGATGTAGCAATGTTTAGTGAAAAATCACTATAGACATTTACATCTTTCTTGCCTTGTACCTTATAGGATTTATAAAGAGAGCTAATCTCAATAATGCCGTTCATCTTTTTGCTCTTTAATCTGTGCTTTTATTACAGTTACTTATTTTTCTGAAAATTCTACAGTTACACTCTGACCTAAACGCAGTCTGTTCTCAGGATCATTAGTATCAACTCTTACCTCATACACAAGATCAGGTCTTAAGTCTTCTGTTTGTACAGTCTTAGGTGTGAACATTGCAGTATCACTGATGTAAGCTACATTTCCTTCAACCTTATTGTCGTCAACACCACTGATATAAGCTTTAGCGCCTACCTTTACTAAAGGTAACTGCTTTTCTGTCAAATAGACACGCACTCTCTTTTTATCTATTACTGATAACTCATAAACGGTGCTTTGAGGAGAAGCCATATCACCTAGCTCACTCTTTCTTGTGCGAATGACACCATCAAATGGGGCTTTAATAACACTCTGCTCATTCTTTTGGTAATTTAAGTAATTAACCTCTGCTACAGCGCCATCATATTGGGCCTGAGCCTTTTCAATATCCTCAACTCGATAGCCTTTTAGCATCTGCTTGTATTTAGCTGACGCTTCATCTAGTTGAGCTTTAATCTGTGTCATAGAGTAAAAAGCATTATCTTTTTCCTGAGCTGAAACACTTCTTGCTCTATACAGTTTCTGGTAACGCTCGTTGGTAACAGTTGCAAGCTTTAAGTTATCCTCAAGCCTTTTGACATTGGCTCCAGCCTGTTTGATATCCTCAGTTCTATAGCCTCGAACCATTTCATCTAATGATGCTTTAGCCTGGCGCATATTAGCTTCATCGATCTGTATCTGATAGTTAAGAGCCTCTGTATCAAGGACAGCTAAGATCTCATCTTTTTTAACCTTTTGTCCTTCATCAAAGTTTAATTTGACAATACGACCTGATCTTTCAAAAGCAAGAGAGCTCTGTCTGATATCAACATTACCATAAGCTTTAGAAAGTGCTTCTGAACCGTCATATTTTGAGTACATAATGCCTGCGCAGATAGCAGCAGTGATTACGAATGGAACAACAATTAACTTCTTATTCATGATTTAGCATCCAATCATATTTAGCCTTTTGAACATCAGTCTTAGTAATTTCTGCAAATGACGCAAAATCCATAAAAGGGTTATCTTCACAAAAGCAGACAGACGAAATACAGGACATAAAAAAGACAGAATAGAGAACATTAAAGATATATTCTCTGTATTTTGGATCAAGGTTGAACTCTTCACACATGGAAGCCCAGATCTCTTTTAATTTGTCAAAAATCTCTTCTTTCCAAATCATGGCAATTTCAGGATCTTTAGCTGATAGTTCAGCCATCATGATGCAAAAACGCTTAAAGAACTCGTCTTGGGTAATTTTTTGCATCCTAGTTAAGAGCTTTGCCATTCTTTCATGGAAAGTATCTTTCTCATCCTGATTCAAATCGATTAAGTTGTTTTTATTCTCTTCAAATTTCTTTTTTAGAGCAGCCTTTAAAATTGATTTCTTATCTTTAAAGTACAGATAGATTGTTGAGCGCGCCAGATGTCCTTCATTGGCAATATCCTGAAAGTTAGTCTCAAAATAGCCATTTTCAACAAACAGTTTCATCGCGCACATGACGATTTCAGCAGGACGTGTATCTTTGCGTCTTATTCTGTTTTTAGTATCCATTTTTATTAGCTCTTAATGACACTTGTGTCATTAAGTATAGATCGATTTTAGAAATTCTCAATAAGATAATGACAAAATTGTCATTATCTTATTGAGCAGAAGGGAGTAAATTTTGTGTGATATATGAATAACTTTTTGAAAGATGTAGCTTTTGTATTGCACAACTTTTTTAATTTTGTAACGTACAAAAATTTTTCAATTTTTCCATACTGTAAGTTACAGGTACCAGTAAGAATGCGTACCGCCACAGAATTTTGGTATGTAAAAGTGAAGTTAAATTCAAATATGAGTAGAGGCGCTCTAAGGACTCTGCTTACCATGTTTTCATTACTCATCATTAGTTCTACTCTTATTTATTTTGGTTCAAGAGGTGATGCCACCACTATTGCTAAAAGCATTAAGTCAGGAGTCTTAACTGCGGATACAGTGGATGTCTCTTTTGAAAATGTAGGAGGGGTGCTGTTAAAGCGTGACATTGAAGAATCTCAAATAGTTAAAAAAGGTGATGTTCTAATGGTCTTAGATGACACCGATACAGCTATCAGTATTGAAAGAACCAAAGCTACCATTGAAGCTCAAAAGGCTTTAATTCTTTCAAAAGAAAATGAAATTGAGATTAGAAAAGCTAATGTAGATTTAGAGGAGTTAACCAAATGGAAAGAGATTGAACAGTTAAAGCAATCTCTTACCGTATCAGAGTCAGCAAAGCTCTTAGCACAAAAGCAATATAAACGAGCTAACTCTTTAGTTAATACCAGAAGTATCTCAAAGTCTGACTATGACAGCGCCAATTCACAGAATATCCAGGCAGGTGCAGCAAAAACTCAGGCTTTGCGTAAGTTACAGGCAGCAATTTACGGTGCCACAGACGAGCAGATAGAAAAGTTAAAGAGAACAGGTTCAGCAAAGGGTATGACCTTGTTATCAATTAAGAATGAAAGACTTGAGATTGATAACATGCAAAACGCTTTAGACAACCTTAAATCTCAATTAAAGCAGACCGAGGTTCAATTAAAACAAGAAGAGGTTAACTACAGTCGTCTTACTTTAATTGCTCCATGTGATGGCAAGATCTTAAAGATCCTGCATCAGCAAGGGGAGCTGGTATCTCCTAACTCTTCAGGTCTTACACTCGAGACTGACAGAAAGTACTTTGATATCTATGTAAGTGAAGAGCAGGTTCTAAAGTATAAAAAAGGCAATAAAGTAAAAGTTCATTGTGTAGCTACAGATGAAGATCTTACAGGTACGGTAAGGTATGCAACAGTAGCTCCTACCTTTGCAGATCTTAGAATGACCCGCGAGCGCGGTTTAGGTGATCTGACCTCATTTCAGGTAAGAATATATGTAGACTCACCAGAGGTATTAACCGGTATGACGATGGAGGTACGTGATGAATAAGATCATAGCCTCCATCGATGAAGAGTTTCAAGCTATGCTCTCAGGCAGGTTCATACCTTACCATATTGCAGCATTCATGATGGCGATTATGATCACCCTGATAGTATCAGTATGTGCCCGTCATGGTGAAGTGTTTGAAGGTAAGATTGCGGTTGTCGATCTTGATAGTTCACAGTTATCTACAACTTTAATTGAGAAATTAAATACCTCAGCCTATGTGGAGATCACTGAGGTTTACCATTCACCAGTATCAGTGCGTGATCTTACAGCTCATGATAAAAATATCGGTGTACTCTATTTTCCAAAAGGCTTAGAAAAAGAGCTCAAAAGACTCGACAGAACTTTTAATATAGGCTATTTTGCTGATTACTCAAATCTGGGGCAAAACGGTCAGGCTATTGCTAATTTAAGTGAGATGATAGCTACATTAGGTGCTGAAAACTCAGCCCCTGAGGTTGCAGCTTTGGCTAAATCATCAAGTGAAAAGGTACAGGCTCTGTTGCAACCTATGAATATGGTAAAAAGAGAGCTCTATAATCCTACAACCTCAGCTTCCATTACCTTTTGTAGCGCCTTTATCTACTTTTTCTCATCCATTATCCTAGGTCTTACCTCGGTGATGTTAGTAGGACGATTTAAAGTCTCGATGCGCTGGCAGGCAATTTTAGAGGATGGCTTTGCCTGTCTTATCGCAAGACTTCTGCCTTATGCTTTAATCTACACTACAGCTATCTCACTTGTTACAGCTCCACTTATCATCTTTGGACAAATGAGATTTGAAGGCAACTATTTCTTTCACTTACCTAGTATGTTGATGACAGGCTTTTCAATCAGTGTACTGGCTCTTATTGTTACATGGAAAACTACTCAACCAAGTGAAGGCGGCAGTAAGATGATCTTAATTGTGCCTCCAGGCTTTATCTTAGGAGGATCTCTTTTAGCATCTGGTTATATGCCTGCTTGGGTAAATACAGTTAAGTTTGCCTTCCCTTTAACCTGGGAATATGAATTCTGGCGTGATTTTTCAATGAGAGGTTTACCCTTAGTTGATATGGTAAAAAGTTATGGTCAATATGCTCTGTATGTAACTGTAATTACCTCAATACTAGCAATTATTTATTTCAAAACTCGCATTAATTACTTTGAAATGAAGAAACTTGAACAAAAAGATGGAGAAAAAACATAAATTGATGGCTAAATAAAAGCCTTAAATAAGCCATTGTTAAAAAAACATTAAATTTATTTACAAAAGCCCCTTTACAAAGAGGGGCAATTTGTTGATAATACTACGGCAATTCCACAGGGGCATAGTTCTAATGGTAGAACAGCGGTCTCCAAAACCGACGGTTGAGAGTTCGAGTCTTTCTGCCCCTGCCACTTCCTCAAAAAACTTCTAAAAATCATCCTAAATTTAATCAAGTTTATTACTAAATAACCTTTTGAAATACAATAAATTTCTTTTTATTTTTTAATTTTTCATGTATTTTCAAATTTATTCATTTTTTAGCATTTTGGTAAGTGGTACACCAAAATGGTGTACCACTTTTATGGTGTACCACTTAGATAATGTTATGATAGTTTTGTGTTAATTTTGACTTTCGACATACTATATATACTGTAATACTGTTTAGAATACTGAATATATAAATATATAAGAGCCTATCGTTAGATAGATTAGTTAAAAGATCAAAACAGTAAAATCCAAAATGGCAACTAAAAATAAAGATGTAGTTGAATTTCTAAAACGTTGGATTGATAAAGGTGACGAGAAACAGCACAGCCAACTCTTTTGGACTGATCTTCTATCTAACGTACTTCATAGCACTGTAAATAACGAAACAGTTAAGTTTGAATACAGAGTTCAACTAGGACATCAATCTTACATTGATGTATATCTGCCAGACTCACGAGTAATCATTGAACAAAAAGGCAGTGATATTGATTTATTCAAGGCTGCCAAACAGTCAGATGGCACAGAGCTAACACCATTTGAACAGGCTAAACGTTATAACGTAGAGTTGCCATTCTCACAAAAAGCACGTTGGATCGTTACCTGTAACTTTAAGACCTTTTTAATCTATGACATGGATCAAGATCTAAAAGGTAAAGATCCTGTCCGTATAAAATTAGAAGAACTACCTGAGAGGCTCAATGAGCTTCAATTCTTAGCTTCATTCAAGAATGACAAGATCATTGTAGAACAGGAATTATCAATTAAAGCTGGTACTTTAATCGGTAAGCTATACGATGGTTTAATCAAACAATACAAAGATCCTAAGGCAGATAACATCTTAAAGAGCCTTAATAAGCTGTGCGTTCGCCTGGTATTTTGTTTATATGCAGAAGATGCAGGACTATTTGATCGTAAAGATTGTCATATCTTTGGTAATTACATTAAGAACAAAGAGACAAAGTATTTAAGAAAAGCCTTAATCGATCTGTTTGAGGTTTTAAATCAGAAAGAAGATGAACGTTGTTTCTGTGTTTTGCGGGAGTCTGTTTATTTTTACTTTTTATTTGTATTCTCGCTAATTTGCACTAATCTAGTAAGATCATATGTCTTAAGTTGATATTGTCTGAATTTGAACGACCGTCCTGTAATTTATTTCTATAAGAGTTATTTCAAGCTAAAAGTTCTATACTGTCTATGTTGTTTAAGCTTTTTGCGGGGGGATAACAATGAATAAAGTAATGTTGGGATTGTTTATTTTAGCTTTTACATTCTCTGCAGCCAATGCCACGGTGATTATAAATTCTGACGGAACCTCATCTAATATTGTAGGAAACACAATTTTAAATTCAGATGGCACTTCATCTACAATGGTAGGTAATTCAATATTAAACTCAGATGGATCCTCATCTACAATAGTAGGAAATTCAATCTTAAATTCAGATGGATCCTCATCTACAGTGGTAGGAAATTCAATCTTAAATTCAGACGGTACTTCATCTACAGTGGTAGGAAATTCAATTTTAAACTCAGATGGTACTTCATCTACAATACTGCCTTAGTTCTACAGCAAGGCATTCAGATAAAGAAAAATTTAACAAGATAGCTCTTTTAATAGAGTTATGGCTTTGTTAGTGACAAAAAGAGTTGTCTTGTTTTCATTTCAAATTTCCTTACTAGAATTGTTCATTTAGCACACGTTTATCAGTAAAATACCAATAAGCTTGCATCTGTAATTGATGCTCCTTTGCAATATTGGAATTTCATTATGATCTTTAATCCTAATCAGGTAACTTGGACACTACGTAAAGACGTTAAATTGCCTTTTGCTCCTCAGGAGAATGGTGATCCAGTTAATTACAAGCCTGTAGAGAGTGTTACTAGTTCTCAATTAACTCAAGCTGTTGCTAATACAGTTGATTCTCCTTTAAATCAAGTTGCAACAAGCTCAGTTGATACCTCATTAACTCATAATTATGAACCTTCCATTGCTAAAGTAGGAGCTCCTGTATCCATAAATGTTTGTTCTGATAATGTTGTATCACCTGTAACCCCTGTTACAGAAACTGTTACTGATAGTAGTGCTAATGCTTCACAAGAAGTAGCAAGCTTAGCTACAACTTCAACAGCTACAGCTCAAACAGCAACATCAGCAACAGTTACATCCTCACTAGCTACACCAACACCATTACCTTCTCAAGAATCTTCACCAGCAACTGCTGCTCTTCCTGAAAATGACACAGCTCCAGTAGTTGACGGTAGAGTTGTTGATAAGAGTGTTCTTGAGAATGTAAAAGAATCATTCCCTCGTTGGAAGACTTTGCCTTATAAACTAAGAGCAAAGAGAGCTGATCTTTTCATCAACTTAAATTCAGATGTACCATTCTTACAGAGCTTAGTAGATTTTCTAAAGAGTAAAGGTCTAGATATCAAGCCATATGACGATTCAGTAAACTATCTCCCAAGTGACATTCTGTTATTAGATAAAACAGATCTTGTGCGTCAGGGTACTGTCTATGTATTGCAAGCTGGTAAAAGAGCGATATGGAATGAATTGCTCATAGAATTTGGAGATAGACTCAAATGACCTTGCCTCAAAGATATTCGGTTAGAGTCCTTACACGAGATGATCTGTCTTTAGTACCTCAATTAGAACAGATTGAGCTTAGAACTCAAAAAAACGCTTGGAATGCTCAGTCTTTAATTGAGTGTTTTGATGACAGTTACATCATCTTAGGCCTGTTTGATGTAGAAAAGCTCATAGGCTTTTCAGTTATCTATAACACAAAGTTTTCTACCGATCTCTTAACAATAGGTGTTGATCCTAATTATCAGGGTAAAAAGTTAGGCTCTTTACTCTTACATAGAACCTTAGAAAAAGCTCTGGATATCGAGGATATGGAATGCTTTTTGGAAGTAAGAGTAAGTAATATCGTGGCTCAAAATTTATACAAAAAGTATGGCTTTGTAGAAGTTGGATTGCGCAAGGAATACTATAATCCAATTGGTGCTGAAAAGGGCGAGGATGCTTATACCATGCATCTATCCGACATCAAAGCTCACCTTGAGAAAATCTCTTTGTAAGGAGACAAAATGCCTGCTAAGTTAGATCAAGACGCAAGACCTGATGAGAAACTTTTAAAGCTTTACTCTTTGTTACTGTTTACAGGAAAAGAATACTCTTTAACTGAGCTTAAAGACAAGCTTATGTGCTCTAAACAGACTATTGGACGCTTAGTTGATAAGTTAGAGAAGAGCTACTATGGAAGCATCGTTGTCAAAAAGAAAGGCAAAGAGAACTTCTACAGCCTAAAAAAGCCATGTACATCTAAAGGTATGCACGTAAGTATCAATCCTGATGGTCTGCGCAAGATGATCTTATGCAGTGATCTGATGTGGCATTTACTCTCTTACAAAACACGAGATCAAATTGAAGCTTCAGCTCTGCAAGCTCAGGCAAACCTCCCTTCTGAAGAGCTTCCTTTCTTTAACGATGTTCACTATGGCTATAGCTTTACCAAAGGTAAGATCAATTATGATGTCTGCGACATTGAATTGAATGAACTTGAAAAATGCCTTGCTTTAAGAAAATGCTGTGAAATTCTGTATCAGCAAACGGTCAATGGAGAGCTTAAAAAATACACCATAGCTCCAATGAAACTGATTGCATACAGAGAAACTCTCTACATTGGCGCTTGGTGTGTAACTAGCATTGGTAAAGTAGAGAAAACTATCGACAATCCTATGTTCTTTTTAGTACATAGAATGCAAAAGGTAGAGATTCTAAGTAATAGAAGTTCAGAAAAGTTACCAGAGATTGAATTTAGTAATGAAACTTTTGGTTTTATAAAATCAGTTCCTGTAAAGGTAAAGATCCTCTTTAACAAAAAGGTTGCTACTTATGTTTATGACAGAAAGTGGAGCGATGATCAAAAGATTACCTTAAATGATGATGGTTCTTTATTACTTGAGTTTACCTCTGGTAATAAATATGAAGTAATTTCTTTTGTTTTAGGCTTTGGTAAGAATGCAGTTTTACTAGAGCCTGCCTCATTAAAAGAAGAGATAGCAAAAGAGATTGAGACTATGCAAAAGGCTTACGCAAAATCTTAAGCAATGGCGTAGGTTAAATTAGCTAAGAGGTTAAAACAAAAGGTGAAGTTACACAAGACACCGTCATAAATTCAGTATGGTGTCTGCAGTTTAGCTTCACCTAAGGAAAAAGCGTTTTTGATGCTTATTGTGCTATCAGAAGGTCAGTGCACCTAACCTAGGTCTACTTTAGCGCCATCCTCGGTCTAGTGGCACGGTTTATCTTCAGTACAGAGGGAACATTAAAACTTAATGTCCCTCCAGTACTGAATTTTCAAAAACACTATCCTAAAAAGCCTATCTTTTTACCTTGATGTTCTTCAATGTTCTTAAGTTTGGCTTCATTTTCTAATTCAGACAAAAATACTGAATTACAAAGTGAGTCTTCATTTGCAAAAATGCCTGTATGCATTGCCTTTATCACATGAAAGTCGCCTGGAGTTAGGTACTTAATCTTTGACAGACGAAGCTTGTCCTCATCAGTGAATTTATCATGAGCTAAAGGTAAAAGCTCAGTTTCAAATAAAGCAAGCTTTTGCTTCTCATTAGCGTAGGTAAATTCAATCTTAGTTGAAAAGCGTCTTAGGACTGCTCTATCTAATTTGTCGATGTAGTTAGTAGTGCAGATCACAAAGCCTTTACACTCTTCTAAATGAGTCAAAAACTCATTTACCTGACTTATTTGCCATTGAGCTTTGGCATTGCTTCTGTCAAAAATAAGTCCATCAATCTCATCAATTACCAAGATTTCATTTTTGATATCAAGTTCGTAAAAGAGCTCAGCAATATTCTTTTCAGATTGACCTACGTACATATCAAGAATATCACTTGCTCTTACGACCTTAACTCTCATGTTAACTTCATGTCCAATGAATCTTGAAAGTTCAGTTTTACCAGTGCCTGCAGGACCATAAAAGAGCATAGTACCCATGCCTTTTTTAGACTTTCCTTTTTTGATAATAGAGGAAAGTTTCTTACAGCCATTCAAGAAAACATCAATATCTTGTTTAAAGCACACAGCTTCTTTGTTGAACTCTGAAAATCTCTTTATGTCAGTCTTTTTCTTTATGTCTTTATTATTGTCAGCATCTTCTCCTCCAGATAGGGGACCAAATAAAAATCCGCAACCTTTATTCTGATTGTTCAAGGTAATATTGGCCTGTAACTGACATTCAAGCATGTTTTTGATTTCTTTTGGACTTTCAAACAAGGCACAAGCTGCCTTTAGTGATTGCTCTATCACAGCAGGTGAAGTTACATACTTTTTATTAAAATCAGAAATGACTCTAGAGGTTAGCTTTGCCTTAGGGTATTTTTTAGCAATGCTCTTCCAAATACAGATCCTCTTTTGAACTTCCTTAATTGAGAATTTGATGCTCAAATTGAATCTACGCTTTACGGCACTGTCAATTTCGCTTACATCATTGGTGATCCAAATTTTTGGAGCTGACTGTTTCTGCTCTAAAAAAGCATTAAGCCACGCCTTATCCTTGCTATTTCTAATCTCATAGCTTGTATTTAAAAGACGTTCTGCTTCATCAATGACAATCAGGCAGTTATCTTTATTTTCAGTGATCTTTTGGCAGGCTAAAAGCTTAGAACGTCTGTCTTGTTCGTTATCATCAACATCACTGTTTACACTGTATACATCGAGTTTTAGCTCTTTTGCTAACGCTCCTACGATACTTGATTTTCCAGTTCCTGGATCACCGTATAAAAGGATATTTACAGGGCTAATCTCTTTAGAAACTAGTAGTTTTCTTAAAAGCGCAAGTTTATTTTTATCTTTTTCAATTTCATCTGACCTCAAGTCTGTATCAGAACCGTTAAATTTGAAAGCTTCATCAATTACGTTTTTGTTATCAGAACTTAAGATTTTATTTGCAAAAGAGCTTAAATGGTAATCTCTGCAAGCGCATACAAGACCATAGTTCTCAAGTTTATCTAAGCTCTCTTTGATATTGGAAATTGAAGTTTCGTAGATTGCAGCTAAAATTTCAGAATCTTTGTTTAAATCTAATTGTTCATCAAACAGCAGTTTGCAACAGCTGTAACTGTCGATAAGATATATGAGCTCAAGAATTTTAGTTTCAATCTCGTTTAAAGAAAACATGCTTTCAATCTTGGCTATTTTCTTTTGGTAATCTCTATCGGTTTTTGACATCTTATAGTTTTTTACATAATTGTCAGCTTCTGTTTTAAACAGGCTGAACATCAGCTCATATCTTAACTTGCATTGATAGCCACGACGTCTGCTACTAAAGGTAGCGTCATCATCTTCAGGTCCAAGATCGTCATTATCTAGCAGATCTTCAAACTCGTTTGCAGAAAACATGTCTTTTTTAGCTGCAGTTACGTACTTTTTGATGAGTTTTATTTGTCCTTGAGAGAAATTTGACTTCTCTAACATGGTTGTAAGATAGTTTTGTGTGAATTTAGAGCAATAATGCTTGTCTGAATATATCCAACCTAAGACATCTAAAAATCCTTTGATGTCTGCAGAGCCAACTCTATAGTCATTACAAGTTGATATGTTGTCTAAAAAAGCTTTGATTAAAAATGCACTTCTAACTTTTAAAGGTTTATCTGAATCGATATTTAGGATTGCTTGCTTAATATAGTATTCCATAGACATCCTCTCTTTTACATAAAAGCTCTTACATCAGTATTTTTCAAATTGTCATCTTTAATGACGTATAGCTTTTGACCGTAATGTCGTACTAAAAAAATGTATCTGTTCTTTTGTATGTCTACAGAATATAAAATCATCGTTCCATAATTTGATGACTGTTTGAAGAATTTAAATATTTTTGTGATGATCTGTTGAAAGAAACTTTGAATACTTAATTTTAAGAATGAAATGTGTGTCAGATTTTAGATACCGCCGAT
>HF987959.1:700-975 GCA_000431835.1 Succinatimonas sp. CAG:777 | reverse complement strand
ACATGAAATTTACAAAGCAACTTCCAGATACCACCGATTTTGGAGAGTTAATTGACAATAATTGTATTTATGTTGATAAAACAGCAATTATCAATCAATTTGCCTCTAAAAAAGGTCCATTTTTCATTTCTCGTCCAAGACGTTTTGGTAAATCGACCCTTATCAATACACTTCATGAACTCTTTTCTCATGGTCTTGAGAAATTTAAGGGGTTAAAGATTGAACCTTTGTGGAAAGATAAAACATATAAAGTCCTTCATTTAGATTTCTCATCT
>HF987959.1:214-637 GCA_000431835.1 Succinatimonas sp. CAG:777 | reverse complement strand
AGATTAATTTTAATGATTATTTTTATGAAGATTTAAAACAAGAATTCTTAAGCATTGGATTAAAAGTTAATGACAGTACTCTAGATACAAAAATTCCAGCTTTGCTTTTTGATAATGTTCTTAAAAATAATCCATCAGATCAAAAGATAGTTTTACTTATTGATGAATATGACACACCTCTATCTGCCGTTTTAAACAATGAAAAAGAATTTATAGCAAGAAGAGATATACTTTATAGTTTTTACTCAAAACTTAAACAGTATCAAGGTAGATTCCGCTTCATCTTTATTACAGGTGTAACTTATTACTCACATACCTCAATATTCTCTGCGTTTAATCATCTTACAGATTTAACTTTAGATAGCGACTATGGTGCATTATTAGGCTATACGTCTGATGAATTAGAATCATACTTTAGTGAGT
>HF987959.1:0-174 GCA_000431835.1 Succinatimonas sp. CAG:777 | reverse complement strand
GCTGTAGAGACTCTAAACAGGAAGTTCCCAACAGAACGTTATACACATGAAAAAGTTGTTGAAGAACTAAAGCGAAATTATGACGGATACAGTTTTGATGAAGATTGTATGCACCATGTTTACAATCCTTGGTCGATATTAAATTTCTTAAAATCACCTCATAGAGGTTTCATT
>HF987958.1 GCA_000431835.1 Succinatimonas sp. CAG:777 | reverse complement strand
AATAGAGATAACAGGAAATTGTCCCATGTACTTTTTACAGAACTCTTTGTCCTCTAAGATTTTGGTTCCTTTAAAGTAGTTTAGGTGTTTAGTTATGTTTCCAGGCTCTTTAGCACTAATCTTTAAGAAAGATTCAAACATACTCATGAGCAAGGTCTTACCAAAACGTCTAGGTCTTGTTAAGAGCAAAACAGTAGTACCATTGATTAAAGACTTATCATCTACTGCTTCATCTTCAGAGAATACAGTCTTTAAGTATGGAGTCTTATCTACGTAGTAACGATTCTTTTCTCTAATCTCAGCGAAGGTATCACCTGTTACTGGTAAGGCTAAGAAGTGTTTGTTGCTCATATTTGTAAATCCTTTATCGTCATTGATAATGATTATACATTATGTAATTTGACACCTTTGTTTATTTTCTGCACTTTGTGCACTTTTACGAGAGTAATTTTTTTTGATCAATGAAGTAATTTCCTTTTGAGACATAAATTCTGAAACAAGACGATTTTTGTGAAAAAAAATGTCCTAACTTTCAATCTTGGCTCTAAACTAGACATGATTTAAAAAAACAAGGCAATTCTTTGATAAAATAGCGGACAATTATATTAAGCAATAGGCAAAATACATCTTATGGCTATAAATACAGAAGAAAAAAAAATAACTACTTACGACGAGATTTTTGATGACATCAGACCATGTCGAGATGATGAGGTTGAGTCAGAGTTAAATAAGATCATTTCTGATGAAATGGTTATTAGCAGTATCTTAAAATTTCGCTATCCTGTTATCTATAAAAAATTAGGCTTTATCCTAAAGCCTTTTGTGAAGATCTTTTTAAAGAAAAAGATTGCTCAAATCAAGACTATTAAAGATTTCCAAGTTATCGTAGCTAACTTTGTCAAAAAGATGGTTGAGACCACAACTGACGGTCTTGAATTAGTTGGCTTTGACAAGCTAGAAAAAGGTAAAGGTTATCTCTTTATTTCAAATCATAGAGATATCTCTTTAGATCCTGCTTTTATTGATTACGCTTTATATAAGACCGGTTGCGATACTGTAAGAATTGCTATCGGTGATAATCTTTTAAGAATACCAGCTGCTACCTCTTTAATGAGATTAAACAGAAGTTTCATTGTTAAAAGATCAATTGAAGCTCCTCGTGAAAAGTTAAAGGCTTTAACCCATTTATCAAACTACATTGGCCTTTCAATTGAAGAGAATAAATCAATCTGGATTGCCCAAAGAGAGGGTAGAGCAAAAGACGGTAATGATAAGACTGAAGATGCAGTATTAAAGATGATCTCTTTGTATGGTCGTCAGAAAAAACAGTCATTCTCAGAGTATATGAGTTCACTTAACATTGTACCTGTATCAATTACCTATGAGTATGATCCTAATGATTTAGCTAAAGCTAATGAGCTTTATGAAAAAGAAAAGAATGGTGAGTATCATAAAGATGAGTTTGAGGACATTGATACAATCACCAGAGGTATTCGCGGTTATAAAGGTCATGTGAAGTTAGTTGCAGGTGATCCAATTAAAGGTGGCTTTGAAACTGCTGAAGAGTTATCAGCAATCATTGATAACTTTGTATGGAAGAACTACGAGTTATATCCTACAGCTTTAATTAGCGCAGGTCATGATGAGAATGTATCAACTGAAGACAAGCAGAAGTTTTTAGATAGACTAAATTCTTATCCAGAGAGCTTACGTGACAGAGTTAAATCTATGTATGCAGCTCCCTATTTCAATAAGAACAAATAACATCATAACTACTAGAACCATGGAAAATCCACTAAGTCTAGTACGAATGAATAGATAAGAAAACAGAGGATAATAAGCTTAAAGATGTTTAATCCTATTTTTAATGCTGATGGATCATTAAGTTACTTTAGAGTTACCTGTCTTATTGTAGCTTTAGGTTGCCTTATCGGTGGTTGTGTGATGGACAGTTCATCAGACAGCAAGAATAAAGATGAAGTGTCCGAAGACGTTACAGCTCAAGTTGAGAATCAGGACTCAGGTGTTGAAGCTGACGATTCTTTATCAGCAGATGAAATTAGAACCATCGCCTTAAAAGAAATCTATCAGGCTACAAGATATATGCAGACATGTGGTGCTTTAGATAAAGGTTATGACAACTGCACTGTAAGCTTAAGTGAGCAGGCAAAACCATACTTTACTATGGTTTTTGACACTGCAACTGATGGCTTTACTTTAAGATTTAACGCCACAGAGAATAATTCAGATACCTGTAAGGTCTTTGAAACAGACAGTGATGGCAGTGTCAAAGCTCTAAATGCTAAAGGTGAGCTTGATCCTAGCTGCACTGAAGTAATAGATAAGACTTTAAAGCAGTTTACCATTTCAAGAGATACCGATGCTAATGATGGTCAGTTAGCTCCATCAGGATTTACCCCAATTGTCAGAAATATCTCACAAAGATAAATTACGATTTTTCTGCTAAAATCTAAACCAGTTTTAGAGGAATAAGAAATATGAATATTACAAAAGATACCGTTGCTACATTAAGCTATACCGTAACTGAAACAAATGGTCAGGTAGTTGGCAGAACTCAGCCAGATGAGCCTGTAACAGCTCTTATCGGTCACGGCTTTTTAATCAAAGGTTTAGAGAAAGCTCTTGAAGGTCACAAGAAAGGTGACGAGTTTGCAATTCAGTTAGAGCCAAAGGATTCTTATGGTGAGTACGATAAGAATCTGGTGCAGACAATTGATAGAGCCATGTTTGGTGATTTCGAGATTGCTGTAGGTAATGTTTTTGAAGCAGATTCAGAACACGGTCCTATGGCTGTTGTAATTAAAGAAATCAATGACAAGACTGTAGTTGTTGATGGTAACCATCCATTAGCAGGCAAGATCTTAAACTTCTTAATCGTAGTTGAAGATGTACGTGAAGCAACTCCTGAGGAGATTAAGCACGGTCACGCTCACGTAGGTGGTCACTGTCCATCTGAAGATCATGATCACGAGCACTGCAGCTGTCACCATCACCATGATGAGGATGAGCACGATCATGAGCATCACTGCTGTCATGGCCATCACCATGACGACGATCATGAGCACCATTGCTGTCACGGTCATCACCATGATGATGAGCATGAGCAAGGTGAACATCACTGCTGTCACAAACACTCTCACGAGTAATTAAATTTTGTTAAAGATAAGGCTCCTTTGTGCAGGAGCCTTTGTTGTTTTCGGAGCACACCATGAAATTTATTATTAGACTTTTCCCAGAAATCTCAATTAAGAGTAAACCAGTTCGCAACCGTCTTATTAGATTAGTTAGGCAGAACATTGTTAATGTTTGCAAACACCACAACATCGCTGTTAATGCCTATGCTCAGTGGGATAAGGTTGTAGCTATCTTTGGAACTGAGGAAAAGCCTGTATCAAAAGAAGATGCCATCAATGAGTTATCAAGAATTCCTGGCATTCACTCTTTCATGGAAGTAAATGAATACCCATTTACCACACTAGATTCTCTGTTTGATTCTATTAAAGACGTTGTAGGTCCTTCAATTGAGAATAAGACCTTTGCTGTAAGAGTAAAGAGAAAGGGCAATCATGAGTTTAACTCTCAGCAGGCAGAGAGGATCATCGGCGGTAAATTCAAAGCCTCATTTCCTAACAAAGGTGTATGCCTAGATGATCCTGAAGTTTTAATCCACCTTGAAATTGAAAATCAGGTAGCTTACTTGTCAGGTGACAAGCACCTAGGCATTGGTGGCTATCCTGTAGGTTCTCAGGGTGATGTCTTCTCTTTAATCTCAGGAGGCTTTGATAGTGGCGTTTCAACTTATGATGTATTACATCGTGGTTGCAGGGTAAATTACCTGTTCTTTAACATGGGCGGTACTGCTCATGAGATTGGAGTAAAGCAGGAGAGTTACTTTATTTGGGATCGCTATGCATCTTCACATCGCGTTAAGTTCGTAACTATTCCATTTGAGCCAATTGTAGGGCAGATCTTAGAGAGAACTCATCATGGAGTTAGAGGAGTGATCTTAAAGCGCATGATGATGAGAGTAGGCTCATTGGTTGCAAAACACTTTGATGCTGAAGCTTTAGTTACTGGTGAATCATTAGGTCAGGTATCAAGCCAGACCCTACGCAATCTAACTCATATTGATAATGTATGTGATGTATTGCTGTTAAGACCATTAGTTACAGCTGATAAGCAGGACATCATCGATATGTCTCGTAAGATTGGTACTATTGGTTTTGCTGAGTCCATGCCTGAGTACTGTGGCGTAATTTCAGATCATCCAAATGTATGTCCTAGTGCTTCTTTTGTTGAAGAGGAAGAGGCTAAGATGGATCCTGATCTTGTACAAAAAGCTTTCGAAAGTATGAAGGTTGTTGATATTGCTGATATCCCAACTGATACTACCAAGCTTAAAACAGAGATCGAGGTTGTATCAGAACTAGCTAAATCAGATGTGATCTTAGATGTAAGAGCTCCTGATGATGTTGAAAAGAAGCCGTTAACAGGTTTTGAGAATGAAGTTATCTTAATGCCTTTCTATAAAACAGCCTCAGACTTTAACAAGCTGGATCAATTAAAGACCTATGCTCTTTACTGTGATCAGGGCGTGATGAGTACCATGCAGGCAAAGCAGTTAAAAGAAAAGGGCTATCATAATGTAAAGGTATTTAGACCTAATAATGACAAGTAATAGTCACTAATAATTGTTTTCATTAAAAATGCAGTTTGAACAAAGAAGCGCTCTGTCAAACTGCATCTTGTTAAGAGATGCAGCTGTTAATAATTAAAAGAACTTTAAACTTCGTGATACTCAGTAAAAGCTCTTACCTTAGGATCAGCATTGAACACAGCTGCAATTCTTAAAAGCTCTGCTTTCTTAGGCACAATATTGCCATAGTCACGTGTTTTAATCTGCTCAATGGCTTCACTAAGCTTTACCTTAGCTTCTATCTCATTCTTTGCATACTTAAATTCAAAGACTATCCTTCTGTTATCAGACTCTATTACAAGATCAGCTCTACCTTTTGATGAGTGCAGTTCTGCACTGACAGAGTTACAAATACCTTTTAAGTACATATAGAGTAATTGCTGAACCACAGCTTCAGAACTGATTGGAAAATTATCATATGAAACTGTATTTAGAACAGTATTGAAAAGATCTATGATTTCACCAACATCTTTACTTTGTGAAAGGATTTGTTCATTAACATTCTCAAGCTTTGTATCATCAAAGATATTTAGAGCCATTAAGGATAACAGTGCATTGTAAACTTCACTGTTTGGTATTCCTAAGGTCATAAAACCTTTTGAGTATACTGGTGAGCGTAATGTTAAATAGCCCGTCTGACACATTAAGACATTCTTGTTGATCGAGGTTAAAGACGTTGGATTCTTAAAATCATTTACTCTAATAGTGATAGTTTTATCTTTCTCTACATAATCCAATGAATTTAACTTATGGGTCTTTAAATAGTTAACCAGGATAGATGGTAGGCCACCGTTGTCGTACCAGTAGTCTCCAAAATCTACAAATTTATTTTCAATAATGCTTTGAAAGAAACTATTTACAGACCAAGTACTGAAGACTTTCTTTTTATAGAATTCATCAAAGCAGTAACCATCATAGTTTTGAGCCATCATATCTAACATTGACTCAATCTGAGTGTCAGTTACTTCTTCCACTCTACATTTGTTCTCATAGGAAGCTGCCAACTTTAAATAATCAATGTAGTACCTTTTTATCTCATCACGGGTAAAACCTATCATCTGAGAATAGGCACTTGCATT
>HF987957.1:92688-97004 GCA_000431835.1 Succinatimonas sp. CAG:777 | reverse complement strand
CTCTAAGTTTCATTTTGTATAATCTCAATTCACAGCTTTGTCGCCGTAATTTAATAATATAAACAAAGTATAAAGAGATATTTTTTACAAACAATGTAAATAATTGCATGAAAAACAAAGGAATAATGTATAGATTAGATATGAAAAAAGCACCTAAAAGGTGCTATGGCGGTGAGAACGGGATTAAAATAAAACTCACTAACCACTTGTTTTGTAGTAATTTGTTGTGGTTAGTGGGTGTAGTTTTGGGGTGTTTAACTTTACTCTCCGTAGTGCTTGTCAATCCACGCTTTCAAATCCTCAAGTCTCCATAAAGGTGTAGCTTGGAAACTATTGCCAAGCTTGAATGGCTGTGGAAAATCACTTGTACGAAGGAGTAAGTTAATCTTCTGCTCACTGACTTTGAACATTTGAGCTACGTCATGCTTATCTAATAGTAAGTCTTTGCTTGTCACTTGTAAAGTTACCATTCTGTTCTCCTTCCATAATGCTTACCTTCTTAAATCTTTCATTGCTTCTAAACTCCATTACTGCCAAAAACCTTTTGCTTAGCAATAGCTTTGTCAAAGTCATTCTTTGCTTTTACTAAGTTTTGAAAGCCCTGCGTAAGCGTTGTAAGGTCTCCATCCTCTTCGTAACGTATATGAGTAATACAGTTAGCAAGCACAGTTGATATAATGCGTATCGTCTCTTCTGATAATTCAATCTTCATCTTCAATTACAACTTTATTCTCAGTAACCTCTTCTAATCGTGACATAATATCCTGTAAAACAATGTACTCTCTTACAGAGCTAATCCTTTTGCCTTTCAAGTATGCATACAAGATCTTAGCCTCTACTCTAGTTAAAACTAATCGCATGATTACTCCTAACGATCCGATTTGATAAATTCAAATATACCCAGCATCATTTAAACGTTCTCCAATTTCAGCTTTTTAGCCAGAGCCTTTATCTCTACGAGCTGGAGCCGGTTAAAGTAAAACTCTATGAAGTCGGAGTGCATTTTTTCTTCATCCATCTGCTTTTCAATGAATAGCCTGTGATTAAGCAGCGCACTATGCAGAATGTCACGCTCTTCAGGAGTCAGCTCAACAGTTAATGTCTTTTGTTTCATTAGTTCCTTCCTGTGTCTTTTGAATCAGCCATCTTGTGTATTTCTGTAACTCGTTACTAAAAGCTTCTGTGGTATTGATACGAGGTGTTACCCAGCGCAGATTACTTGCAAGATTGTTTCTGGGATCATTATCAATATGATCAACAATTGTGTGTGTCTCTGGATTCGGATTCTCGCAAAATACGGAGGCTACTAACCTATGTACAAATACATGTTTTTGAGCCCCTCCTGAATACAGCATGCATGCCAGATAACCTCTTGATCTGTGATTTGAAAAATAGCATTTGCTTAAAGCTACAGGTTTCTTGGTTTTTGAATTCCAAACCCTGCCATAATCGCTGACAAGATACTTTTCAAAAGGAGCGACTAATGGCCTAAATGTTTCACCTTTCAACGCAAATTCATTAATATTCATATTTACACTCCAGTACTGCCAAAACCGCCTAATCCGCGTTCACTTTTAACACCTGTAACGTCGCCCTCCACAAGATGCACATCAGGAAGAGGAACAATGACCAGCTGAGCGATGCGATTGCCCTTAAAGATTTTTAAGTCAAACTTAGCGATGAGAACCACTGAGATAGAGCCTGTGTAGCCCGCATCTATCACACCCGTGGGAGTTGCCACGCCGGCGCAGTTGTAAGAGGAGCGCGGAAGTACCAGGCCTACATACCCTTCAGGAATAAGTACGTGCACACCCGTGTCAACCTTAAAGGTCTTATCAGGACTCAGAGCCACGTCTTCTCTTGCAAAGAGGTCAAAGCCTGCGTCTGCCTCGTGCGCTTTCACAGGCTTGTAGGCTCCTGCATCAAGCTGATAGATGATCTTCTGTTTAAGCATGGGTGCTGTCTCCGTCTATATGTTCGATTAAATGGTTGATGTACCACATGGCTTTACGCAGGTCTTCCTTGCCGTTTTTCCTTTTCCAGCGATACAGGTACTTAATTGCGTTTGCGGTACACACTGCTTCGATGCCGTTAAGGCCCTCAGTAGCTGATTCCAGACAGTCGATACATTCAACTTTGCCCTGATAATGCTCAGGATGGTTAACTAAATCATTCATTTTTAATAAGCTCCTATTTCTTTTTCGCAGTTGCTGTCATTTCTTTGTCTTTTCCTTTTGTCTTATAGCTGCTGCTCTAGCTTTTTCTTTTAATAACCTTGCCTGATATTTATCCGGCTCATTTGCTTTTTAAGTAAGCTCTTCGCTCATTAGTCCATTGATTGATACGTTCTCTATTCTTTTCTCTGTACGCTCTCTGTTTATCAAGAAATTTCTGATGTTTGACAGGATCAGCCATAATCTCTGCCATTCTCTGTTTTGCATATGCAGCTCTTTTGGCTTTAACTTCAGGATCATTTTTTCTACGTTCATAGCTCATTTTGCTGTGTCGTCTCATAACTTCCTTGGTACCTAGCAGCTTAGTCTTGGCACGAAGTAATCTAGCTCTTAAAAGAAAGATTTCTCTCTCTTCTCGAGTGCAATCACTTGTACAACCCAGTGATGACATTACAGATAAGTCGCCACGCTCTACACACTCCAGATTGTCAGGCTCAAAATTGCATTTATCACCATCCATAAAAATAACAGTCTTGCCTTCGGCGCTCTGTCCAGGATGATTTTGTTCCCAAACATAACGCTGATACTGCATCCATTTGTTAGGTTCTGCTACCTTGATCCTTACGTAATCTTTCTTAATCTGGAATGATCCAACCAGTCTATGCCTCCAGTGTTTTTCTCCATGTGGCACATCTGAATTGCTATAACACAAACCTAGCTGAATGCCGTTTTCATAGCAGTGATTGCACAGAGCTACAATAGAAAACTCTCTGCCAAATCTTCTATTGATTTCTTCAGTAAGCTCTCGTCTTGAATTAAATCCGTGCTCACGTAAAGGACAGACAGACTTTACAAACTCCATAATTTCATCTGTCCACTTTTTGTCTTTACGCGACCATTTTTTACCTGCGCTGGTCAATTTCAACTCCTAACAGATTGCTCTTTAATTTAACGCTGTACCCGTTATCAATTGCTGTTTTTACTGCATCAAGTTGCAGCCTTTTACTCTGAAGTTCAACCTGATGAATCGCTGTTACATTGGCTGCAATGTTATTGACTGCCTCTACTCTCTTGAACAGCATTTTTGCTTTTTCTTCATCAATGCCACCGTCTTCAGTTACATAATTTTGAGCGTTACGTATATTGTCTAGCTCACTTAATAGAGCGCTTTTCAACTCAGTAAGATCATTCTTCTCAGGTGCAGCTGTTTCAATTTCAATTCTTGGTGATTCCATGCTTTTTACTTCCCTTTTGTGTTTAATGTTTGAATCAAGTTCTTTGTATGGTGTGCATATAATTCTGCCGGCCAGGTCAAAAGGAACTGTTATTCCAAATTCGTCTCTGTAATTAGCGTAAATCTCCGCTTGAGCCGGAACTTTTGCCATAAATATTCCATCATTTTTAAATCCTTCCATGTTTCTGACATGATCAGCTCTTGTAAACATCGGAAACGCACACCTTAACAGCTCTGTAATGTCTGCTTTTTCACACCATTTACTGCCATACAGTCCCAGTGCCTTACGCAGTGAAACAGATGACTCAAACGGAACTCCGAATACTTTGATCATGTTAAATTCTCTGTGCCTGTAGTTGTTTTGTTCTTAACCAGTTAAGAATATCTTCTTTAAACCACAGAATCGGGGCGTTTGGAGCAAGAGTCAAACTTGCACCAACAGGAAAAGTAGGATCTTTCTGCTTAATTCTGCTGAGTGTCTTTGTTGAAGTATGCAGAAGTGCTGCAACCTCATCTTTAGTTAGTATTTCATTCATAGTTAATCCTCCAAAAAGGGTGGAGTGGTTAGCTCCACCAATGTCATTGCCAACTACTTAGAACTGATTCCTTTCAATAATCAAACGAGGTTCTCCTTCCTCAGTCTCTGCAGCAATGGCAAACCAGATAACCGCCTTATTGGATTCAATCTTGAAGCAGATAAAATCTGAATTGCGTGACTGCAGAGATAAGAAGCGCTCTGCCTCAGATGAGTAGATACTGATCAACTTACGCATCTTCTCAAAGCCTTTTAATGAGTAAATGCATTTGGTTGCAAGAATGTCTGAGCGAGTGATCACCTGGTCTATATCTGCAGGATAAGAGGCATAAGATTCACGATCTTTAATGTCGATTGAGTTACCGATCAGAAC
>HF987957.1:8634-92648 GCA_000431835.1 Succinatimonas sp. CAG:777 | reverse complement strand
CAGTATCAACATCAGCCACCTTGCCGGTGATTAGGTCAATATGCAGATTGAATTCATTGGAACTGCACCACTTCATCATTGATTTGTTGACATAGTAGGAAGGTGCGGCTTTAACAACAGCCTGCAGGTCTTTATCATCTTTAGACTTGAAGACAATCAGACTAAAACCATCAGTTGCAATCAGTCTTGAGTTCTGGCAATCAACATAAACCGTCTGCAGAAATTCATGTGCCTTTTTGTTGTTTGAAGTAAAGGCTAAAATGGCTTTTAATTCCTGAGGTGAAATAATCATTCTTATGCGCTCCTTGCGGTTGTTGTTTCGGTTGTTTCGTTAAATAAAAATTCTGTGATTTCGTCAAATTTGCTGCCAAAATAGAAGTTTCTTGGTATGAACTCTAGGCCCAGAGGTTTCTTTAATTCATTTGCCCTCTGATATGCTTCATCTACTGATGTAGGAACCACTCTATATGGATTGCTGTTTAATTCTCTCCAGGCTTTAACCGCTTCCTTATATCCAATAGAGGTTGATTTCTGATTGAATGTGAACCATTTCTTCAGTGTTCTCTTCTTTCCTGCAACTATGCAGGTGTAAACAGCGCAAAAAGATACATTTCCAGAGGAGCTTTTATACTTTGTGTAATCTACTGAAATTACTGTGGCAATCTTTCTGCCTGCTTTTGCCTGATGGCCAAAGGTTCTTTCAATCAGAACTCCTGCCTTTAGTTCCAGTTCAAGATTTCTTTCTAGCTTCTGGCCACAATGAGGGCACTCTGTAGCCTGAACTGGAATGTATTTGTTACATCCTGGACAGACTTTAACCGGTGCCTGCTGTTTCTTGTCTGATGATTTTTTTGCTGCATCATTGCGAGCGCGTATGAATGGGGCATTGATAGGGCCTAAGCGCTCAATGTTTCTTGCAAAGTCTAATACCAGGCAATCCTTTTTACCCTCTGCAGGTCTTAATCCTCTTCCAACCATCTGAACGTAAAGACCAGGTGACTTGGTAGGGCGTAACATTGCAATCAGATCTACCTGAGGAACATCAAAACCAGTAGTTAACTGATCTGCAGATACAAGACATCTGATTTCTCCTTTTCTGAAGCCTTCAATCTTTTCTGCATTTTCATCTGCAGTAAAAGAGGAATTGACTGCATAAGCATTGATACTCATATCTCTTAACATCTGAGCGCATTTATTGCAGTTCTCAATACCTGCTATAAACACAATCCATGCCCTGCGACCTGCAGATCTCTTAACTACTTCAACCAGAGCATTCTGCAGCATTGCTTCATCACCACATGCCTTCTGCAGTTCATCAAGCTTGTAATCACCGGCTCTGGTTCCTACACCTGACAGATCAACATGTGGCTTAGTCCACTCTGTTGTTACTGGTGACAGATAACCTTCTTCGATTAAACGCTCAAACTGTGAGTTCAGGTCATAAGCAATATCAGTAAAGACTGCATTCTTCTGCTCTGTCAGATAACCGCCTTTCATACGATAAGGAGTTGCTGACAGACCTAAAATACGCATCTGAGGTCTTAACTTCTTCAGAGCTGCAATCACTTGTCTGTATTGAGAGTTATCATCCTCAGACAACATATGACACTCATCAATGATGATTAGGTTACGTTGGCCAAAGATATTAGGATCACGCTTCAATAATGGGGCAACTGACTGCACATTTCCAAAAATAATGGAATTATCTGTGTCCTTATGACCTAGAGTTGCACTGCAGATGCCAATGTCTGCTTCTGGCCAGATTGAACTTAATTTGCCTGCATTCTGTTTAACCAGTTCTCCAACATGAGTAAGCATTAAGACCTTAACTCCATGCCATGACTCAACTGCGTGCTGAATGATGAAAGCAATAATCACGCTCTTTCCGGTTCCAGTTGGAAGAACTAGAACTGGGTTTCTGCTTGCATCATGGTTAGTTTCTACAAACTGCCAGAATGCATCACATGCTTCTTGCTGATACCATCTAGGCTTAAACATTCCAAATAGTCCCTTTGCGTTCTTTTTTCAAAAATTTGTTGAGCTTATCGCTTAAAAAATCATGAATTTCTTCTTTTGTTTTGTCTCTCAATTTTTGGGCTACCCATTCTGTAGTTTCCTTTTCGTTGAAGGTTCTGAATGCGTACCCCAAACTCTTCCAAAATTCAGCTTTAGAGCGATAAGCCACCCCATAAATGCAGAATGGCTTATTCATCACTCACTCCTATGCGCCGTAGCCGTAACCTGATACTGGTTGCTGTGGAGCTTGTCCATACACTTGCTGATGCTGTGACTGACCGTATGGCTGTTGAGTTTGCTGACCATAGCCTGTAGCTGCTGTCTTTGGTGCTGTCTCCTTTGGCTTTGCGTGGAATAGAGGGTAACCTTCAGGCATTAAGCGTTTCTGATTGGTCGCGATCCATGATGCTGACTGATTGTTGATAAGCTCTACAGCAGTACGACCATCTACAGATAAAAGAGCTGCTAGGTTGACATATGGCTGACCTGAATCTGCCTCACCGGTTCTGCGTACAGCAACTTTAAGTTTCTTACCAACCAAGTCAGGGTATACAACCATTACAGTGCCATCCTTCTTCTGTTCCTGATGCTCGTTGATCACCAGGTTGCCTTTCTGGTCAATGCAGTTGCAGAGAATTGCCAAATGCTGCAAGTGGTATGCATAGTCACCACTTAGATCTAAAGAAATCCAAAGCTGAGCCTCACCTTCCTGAGTTGCTACTCTAAAACCAACGCGAGCACATGGCTGTTCAACGCCATTAACACGTTTGGTACCAGCTAGAGCAGTGACGATAGTACCGTCATAGATGCCTGAGTTAGATACGAAAGGTAAGCCTTTTAAGGTGTCAAATACCTCTGTTGGATTCTGAACCTGTAGATTTTGAGTTGAGCCTAAATTCATTTTTTAGTTCCTTCTTTAAAATTAAAAGTTAAAATTCAAATAAATCAGTGTTTAAAAAGGTGGTTCACCATTAGTATCTGGTGCTACAGTGTCAGGGTTCTGAACTGCAGTAACCTTTGGTTCTTCGTGTTTAATCACTAGAGAAGGCATCTCTTTAGAAGCTGTTTGAACTGTTGACTTCTTTGAACGTGCCTTCTTGATTAGCTGTTCTGCCTTTTCTTTATTGCCAGTTGCTGTCTTGGTATCATTCTCAATATCAAGGTCGTATGTCTCATCAACGAAGCCACCAACAACGTCAGGGAAAACCTGATCTAAGAAATGAGATAAAGCACGAGCGCGCAACATATCAGGCCACATTGTTTTCCAGGTTGCCTGAGTTCCTACCCACACACCGTTTGTGTCTTTTTCCATTTTTCCTGCAATAGCAGCATCTGTACCTGTGTAGGTAAATGACTCTTTCTGATTAGGACGGTCAAAGCGATAGCCTTCAACTTTAGCTGTAGCATTCAATCCGTCAAAGGTAGTTGTCCATGTACCATACTTTCTGCAGATACCGGCTTTAGCCTTAACGCTCATTGAAGTGCGACCACCTAAGATGTAGATCATCTGTAGAGCATCAGCTGGAAGCAGACCTAGACGATTGCCTTTTTGAATAATTAAGAAAGTATCTGCAGAGCGGTCACAATCAGGAGTTGAACGCATAGCAGCAGGAACTAACTGAGAGCTTGAAATGTACTTTGCATACTCACGAGCACCTTCAAAGTCAGTTGGTAGCTTGGTAAAGCCGTTTGATGCTGAGGTCATATCAATGCTGTCAGTCTCAGTCTTATTTGCTTTAGAGTTAAAAGCAAAATCACTCTTAACTTTGGCAAAAGGGGATTGAAGATCTAACTTCTTCTCCTCATCAGACACAATCTGAGGTTGTGCCTGTAACTGTGGCTTAACCTGTGGTTGAGGTTGTGCCTGTAGCTGTGGCTGAAATGCGTTGTTAGTCTGTCCATAATTTGCCATTTCATTTGGCTGATGGTTAATTGGCTGAGCGCCTGTAGCAAAATTAGTAAACATATTCTTTTCCCTTATTTCTTAGCTTTGGATAAACGTAAAACTCTTGTGCCCTGGTACTCAGCTAAGCACTGCTGATATGCATCAGGATTGATAAGCATTAACTTGTCTTTATTGATATAAGTTCTGCCATGCTGATACTTGTATGAACAAAGAACTTTCATGTCTTTGTCTACAATGGTTTCATTGGTACCTACGAAGTTGATGATTTCGTCTTTTAATGACTGAATCTTTGTATCCAATGCTTTTGCGTCTTTCTTTAAAGCATCAAACTGAATGAGTTTTTGTTTTATGTCATCTGAGGCAACAACCTTAGTAGGCTCCTGCTGAATATGCTTTAAGTCGCGCTCAGTACGCATAGGCTCTTCATCATGTAAGATGTGTCTTACCCACCACTCTCGAGCCTGTTTTAAGATCTCAAGTGCCAGCTCTTCATCAAAATCAATTGTGTAGGTTCTAAAATCTGAGGTGGAAAGTAAGCAGCTTAGTTTTGTTGTATAAATTCCAGTTAAAAGCATGTAAGTGTGAACTTGTAACAGGTATGAGTCAGGGATTTGACTATCAGCCTGTACGAGGTTATGAGCCTCGTCATAGACATCACCTTTGCCCCACAGCATGATTGCACGACCGTCTTCGTCAATATCATCAGTTGCGGTGTTGCCTCTAGTAGTCTTACCTTCCCAGATAGCTACAGCTTTAGTCTGATCTGCTGGATCAAGCACAATGCGGTCAGGTGAACCTACTAGATAAGGAATTTGAGATATCTGCAATCCATCACATAGAACTAGTTTCTGACCTGAAACTTCCTCATACTCTTTAGCAATTACGGGCTCTAAAATCTGTCCCCAGTGAGTAGCAGCATTACCACTCCATGGCTGTACACGACCTGTTTTCTCAAGCCATAACTGATGAGGAGTTGTGTACTTATTTAGCCCCATAAGAGTGCCAATATCAGAACCACCAAGTGATTCCTGTCTGCGATACTGCCACAGCTGATAAGGTGTCATACCTGGCTTAATTGAAGCTTCAATACGTGCCACACGTTCATGATGCAAAATCAAATCATCAGGGGTTAAAGCAAATTCGTTAAAATCAATCACTGAAAAATCTCCTTAAAAAAGCAAACCATCAATCAGAGCAAAAAAGTTTTCAGCTCCAAAAAATGCAAGAACAACAAACAGGGCAATCGCAAAGCCTAAAAGGTGCGCTCTTAAAACTGAAAACTCCTTCATGGTGTTGTCTCCCAAATGTTAATTATTATTTAATAAAGTTTAATTTCTTATTTCAAACTATATATTTGTATTTTACAGTTGTATTTGCAAATATCAATTAAAAATTAACAGTTGTAAAATGAATAAATGCTATATTTTTGAAATTTCTTTTAATTTTGTTTACAAAAAATTTGATTTTTTTTAGATAGGAGAAAGAAGGAGTGAGAATAAAAAAAGTTGTCACCTAAGTAACAACCTTCTTGAATAGCTTAATGGATTGCTTTATACAGAGCCTGAGCGCTCTATTACTTTTCCAATGATGTGAATCATTTGTGCTGCTTCTTCTAAAGTCAGCACTTCATCAGGATATATTTGATTATCTGAACGTATAGTTAGAGTTTTAAATGATTTAATTAGTCTTTTAACTCTTAAGGAGTGATCAAATACAAGGGCATAGATTTGGTTGTTCTCGATGTAATCTTGGGGCGTACAATCAACAGTAATATAATCGCCACTATTGATGAGCGGAATCATAGAGTCACCAATGACTTTAAACCTTCTACAATTCTTAGGATTTATACCTCTATCTGAAAAGAATGAAGATCTAAAATAGGCTGGTACGCAATCTTGGATTTCTTCGTATGTTGGTTCTTCAGCTTCACCAGCACCAAAGCAAATCTTATATTCAGGAATTTGGACGAAGCCTGCAGGGAGTTTATCTGAATCTGCACTATCTAAAGAGATGATGTTAGGCTTAATCATATTGCCTTCGCCAGTGACAAGCCATTCGACATTTATACCAAGAGCATCTGCAATCTTTTGGGCAATTTCTGCTGATAATTTAGTTGATCTGCCATTTTTGTAATGACTGAGGGTTGCAGGAGAAATCTTTGCTATATCTGCTAGTTCTTTAGCGTTTAAATTAGCATACGATAAAGCTTCAGCTAATCTATCTTTTAGTTGAGACATAATTTTAATCTCCAATATACAGTTTTTCTTTTGTTTATATCGGTCAATCTTAATTTCACTTTTGTTAAATTTTATTATATTTTTACTTGTTTTAAAAAATTAACAACTGTAAAATCATAATATATAGAAATACAGTTTTGATTAAGGTATATAAAATGATAAATTCAAAAATTTCTATTGATTATTCAAGGATAGTAATTGAAGAAATTGGTAGAAAGAAATTAGCTGATACATGTAATGTAGGTCTTAGTGCTATCTCGCAATGGCTTAACCGTGGCATACCTATGCCGTGGGCAAAATACTTACGTCTACGCTTTCCTCGTTTGAAGTGCTGGAAAAATATTCCTGAAGATCTTGTTAAGTAAGGACTTCTATATGAATGATGAAGTTTATCCTGTATTTATTCCAACAGCGCATCTAAAGCCTGAATACAGAAAAATGAAATTAACATCTAAATACATTCTTTCTAGGATTATTGGTCTATCCAAACGTTGTGAGAATAAGCAAGTAAGGATCTCTAATTCTCTTCTCAAGTATGAAGTTGGTTTTAGCAAACCTCAGATAATTAGAGCTTTTAAGGAACTAGAAGATCTGAATTTGATAAAAGTTGATTTAAAAAAAGGCGCGAGAAGAGTAATCAATATCCTATTTACAATAGATGAATTAAAGGCTTCTTCAGAATTAAACACAGAAAACTCTGATAATTCAAATTGCGTAAGCAACTGTGAACGAAACGTTACTAGAAGTGGTAACGAAACGTGTACAGAGTATGAACGAAACATTACCAGAAGTGGTAACGAAACGTGTATACATAAGTATGAATATAAGAAAGAAGAGATAGATATATATAGGGAGAGTATTTATAAAAAAATTTTAAATGATCTTAGTGAAGGATCAATTTCAAAAATTTTTATGCATGATCCTGCAACTGGTAATCAACTGGATTCATATATACCTTTCAACTATGACCCTAAAGAGGCTGTTGATAGTGAGGGTAACTGTCTCTTTACTCAAGAGCCTTTAGATCCTGAAGGTTATAACCTGGCTCAATGGATGGCTACTAATATCACGTACTTAGGAGAGCTGTGTCTTATGGGTAAGTATGGCGATGAGTGCTTTCCTATTTATGCTGAGTCACTACTTAAACGCTGGAACCCTAAGAAGGCGCCATTAGGTAAATTTCTGAATATTGCTGTTCCTAATGACTTTAAAGGCTTTAAACCTAGAGTTATTGATTATGTAGAGCAGTATCTTGGTGAGAATGTTGTTTTCCCTGCTATAAAGAAAATCATTAAACAGCGTACCAGTCCTTCTAAGGTGCTTGAAGTTTTATTCAATGACTACCCTCAGTATTTTAGTGCTGTTAAGCATGATATGAATTTTGGAAGGTATATTTACCGTCTCATGTACGAGGTTATAAAAGGTGATTGTGAAGACGTCTATACACCTTATGACTCTAACCGCGATTTTCCTACTGATGAAGAAAGAGCGTTTGACTGGGGTCAGCAATGGTTTGATGCATGGTCAACTGATCCTCAATGCTTAAACAAAGAAGCTCAGGAAATAGCTTTGGGAATTAAACCATTGCATAAAGAATTATATGGTAAAGAGGTGATGTTTGATGCCTTCTTCGATTAGTTTGCCTTCCAATGATGAGTTGGAAGTGATCTTGGAGCACCTTGATGCCAATAACCGTGATACATGGGTAATGGTGTTTAATGCTCTGGGTAAAGATTACCCTAACAACGAAGCTGTTTTTAAGATTGCTCAGGCATGGGCATCTCATGCGTCTAACCGCAAAAAGGAAGACGAAAAGCATGAGAGAAATGAGTTTTTTAAGAGTAATCATATTGCTGGTATTGGTGCGATTATTACTGCAGCACAAGCAAATGGCTATAAGCGTGTAATTCAAAAAGAAGAGAAAACAGGAAAGCTTAATAAGAATGTTGAGATTAAAAAAGAGCCTTCTGCTGTCACTAAACCACTAAATGAAAAAGACATAAGCGACTATGATAAATGCGCCTCAGAAGGCTCCTTTATTATACGTGCTTTGCTGTATTCCTTTCAAGACGAGGAACGTCAGATCTTCCTGTCTGATTTAGGCTCTGATATCCATTTCTTTGTTCAGGAACAACAAAAAATTGTGGAAGCTGTCAGAAAGTTCTGCTATGTCCATAAATGGGACTACAAAACTTTCATATCCTGGGCAAAAGATGAGAGTATCAAAGAAAGTGACATCAAGAAAATTATCAGCAAATCTACAGCATGTTCTTATGACGATGTTATCAAGCATTACAAGGATATGCGTGATATTGGCGTTCGTCTTATCATCGTTGAACGCGCTCAAAAACTTATTGAAGATGCCAGAGCTAAAAAGCCTATTGCAGAGTTAAAAGAGGCTGTAACTTCAATTGAACGTGATACCAGTTTAGAGCTTAAAAAAGACATTTTAAGAAAGAATGAAATTGCTCGTGCTGCTTCTCAGGAAGTTGCAGAACTGTCTAATCCTGCAACAAGAAAAAAGCTGTATGTGACAACAGGGTATAAAGCCTTTGATGATCGCTTTAACGGCTTTAGACGTGGTGAAACTTCTATCATTTGTGCTTACTCAGGTGCAGGTAAGACCTGGTTAGGCTGTGAAATTGCAAGACGTACAGCTTTAGTTGGTCTTAAGGTTGCTATGTTCTCAGCTGAAATGAGCGCGCAGTCTATCTCTTTTCGTATGATGTGCACCGACCAGAATATCACACAAAAACAAATCATGAATGGCTATCCTGTTGAGCAGAACTTAAAAGCCTTTGAAGATACCATCTCTAAGAGCGGTTTAACTATCATGGCTGGTCGTGGAATGTCTATTTATGATGTTGAGAATGAGGTTAAACGCCTTGTGTACTCAGGTGGTCTTGATCTTCTAATCATTGATTATTTCCAAATTCTGGAGATGAAATATCGAGGTGAGATGTGGGAACGCAACAAGGCCATGATGCAACGTCTGGTAAGGCTTTCTGAACAGAACAATCTTGCAACTCTTGCATTTGTGCAGTTAAGCCGTCCTGTTTCTAAAAAGAATGGGACGAGTAACAAACCAACTATGTATGACATTGCCGGAGGTTCAGGTATTGTTCATGATGTAGCTCTGTCTCTAATCATGATCCCTGAAACAAATAACGGCACCAAAGATATAACTCGCTTTCAGATTGATATTGCTAAAAGCCGTTACTGTCAGGCTGGTGAAAATGAATTTACAGCAATTAGAACTGTTGGAGGCGGTTTTAATATCATCAAAAACACTGAACCTACAGTATTGATTAACCGCGGTGTTTCAATGCAGCCAAATACCAGCAATGTAAACCTGCTCCACAAAGTACCGCTTCAGAGATAGGAGGTAATGCAATGATTTATATGAAAGACATCATGATCAATGAGCCTGGGGTTGATGAAATCTCAGGGGAACTTATCACTAAGCAAAGGCCAATGAATGAGCGTGACCTTACCTCTGCCCTGCACAAAACAGCTGATGGTTTAGCTTCAATTGGATGGACAGTTATACCTTCTCATTTTAAGGCTCCTAGTCTCAGAAAATGGAAAGAACCATCAAAAGAGCAACTGCTTAAGTGGACACATGAAGATATAAACAGCGGTCGTTGCAACTCACTCAATCTGCGTTTGGGTGACAGCCATGTATGTGCCTTAGACTGTGATTTTTATGATGATGAGACTATGAAGAATTTTATGAACCTTCTAACTTCAGAAAAAATTCTTCCTGAGTTCTATACTGTCTGTGGCGGTAAAGGCGGAAAAATCTTTTTCAGAGTAAAGAATATTCCTGAAGGCAAAACACTACCTCGCGTTTTAGGCCCTCAGCCTTTAGTACCAAAGAAAAACGGCGCTCTGGTTAAGTATGCTTTAGAGTTAAAGTCAGACGTAGCTACAGTCTTTGGAGCTTACTCAATACCAGGAACACTATATTCAGAATATCCAGGAACTAAGTTTGTAATTTACTACAGACCTGAAGATCTGCCGGAAATTGATTATCTTGAACTGCAGCATATTGCAACCATGTACATTGCCACTTTAAAGAGTATGGCGGTTAAGAAGTATATGCCAATTCCTCTTGCATGGGATGAGGAAGTCGAGAAGTTGAAAAGCCTCATTGCCCTTGATGAGCTATGCAATATGGACAGCATGTATGAATACGATTTGTATGACATGATTATTGCAGCAGGGGACGAGCATCTGCTTCCTGCAGTAATGTTGTTTGATAACGTTCTTCCTGAAGACAAGAAAAAAGAAGTTGATGAACGTTTCGTTAATACTGTCAAATACATGCGTGATTTGGGCTATAACGAAGATACATTAAGAGCTTATGCTATTCAGGTTAACAGCTTTTATGCTGATTTTAAAAATTGGATGTTAACTTATCTGCAGAATTATGGTCAAAGCTATTCATACAGTGAAGGAGTTCAGTCTATTTTTACTAAATACAAGCTGATTAAGGACAGTGTGGACTATGGTGCTTATTGATTTGACCTTACCGCCTTCAGCTAACCAACGACTGATACCATACGTTATCAATATGACACGCAGGATCATTGGAATAAAAGATTCTCCTAAGTATCGTGAATGGATGGAGTTTGAAGCACGAAAGATTAAGAATGAAATTCAAGCGCCGTATGCTGAGCCTGTTTATGTGTATATGGAAATTACTTTTCCAGACAGACGCAAGAGAGATCTAGATAATATGGCAAAGCCTGTATGTGATGTGCTAAAGCTTGCAGGTATTTATGATGATGATTCGTTAATTGAGTTTTTGATCTGCAGAAGGTTATCGCCTGATAAGAAGCTTGCAGGCATAAGAGTAGGTGTATGGGCTGTTGATGAACACAATCCTTTGAAAGAGTGGAGTTTGGAAAATGCTGACTAAAGAAATTCTTGACGCACTGGATGATGATTATGCTTTTGAGCGTCTGTTAGATTCTTATGGAGTATGGACAAGAATTAGCAGAGGCTGTCCATCAGCTGGTACTGTTCCTACAGAGCATGGTTATGCTGCTATCACTGAGGAGAGTGCAGAGATCATAGCAACAGTTACCTGTGAATTTAAAAAAGAACGTCCTGGGCTGTACAGATTCTTTCACTGGTATTATCACAAAGGACAAGATGCAGGGGACATCAGGTCATTCTGTAAGGGTATATCCATCCAACGTGCCAAACATCGCAGATTGAGCGTTTTTGAGGCTCATCCGTGGAATGTTGTAAGGTACATGACGATAGCAATGATCAATCAGAAGATTTTTGATTCAAGAGACTGGATGAGAGACAAATTAAAGCAAATGAGGAGTGAGTAAGTGAGAAGCTTTACATATCAGGGGGTTGAGTACAGGTCTATGTTTGAATGTTGTAAGGCTCTGGATATTTCGTACCAGAAGGTAAGACGCTTATGTCGTCATTACAAACGCGCTCATGATGATCCTGCTCAGGCGGTTCGCTGGTGCCTTGGTGTTGATAAGCTGTCACATCTTGAACCAAAGACACTGCAGTACGCACAAGATCTCGTTAAGAGCTACGACAGACAGGAGAAATTCAAAGACAGAATTTATCAGAAGGTTGTGGAGAGTTTCTGACTTGTCCTAAGCTATATTTTCTTATCCTAATATATTGACATTTTTATTTTTTGTTGTAAGCTTCAAGTAAATAAAGTTTCAGACCTCGACATTAGTCCTCTCACTCTCAGAGAAGTGACGAAGTCGAGGTCTTATAGTATGTGGAATATTGTTTTATGGACAAAAATAGAACGGCTATCATTGTAGATAAAATCAGAACAGCTATTCTTGTAGATGGTGGATTTTACAGAAAAAGAGCAAAATCTTTATGGGGAGAAAAGTCTGCAAAAGAAAGAGCTGATGAGCTGGAATCTTATTGTCATAAACATGTAGCTAATTCATATCTGTACAGAGTCTTTTATTATGATTGTCCATGGCTTACAGATAATATTTTTAATCCTATTACAGGAAAGACTGTTAATTTCAGAAAGTCAGACGTATTTAAGTGGACAGAAGCTTTTTATGATGAATTAAAGCATAGAAGAAAGTTTGCTTTACGTATGGGAAGGTTATCTGAAGCTCCTCAGTATGTTTTGAAAGAGGATGTTTTAAAGAAACTCTTTAGAGGAGATAAAAATTTTTCTGAGTTAACTGAAGACGATTTAAGACTAAATGCAAAACAGAAGGGTGTTGATATGCGTATTGGCATTGACATTACTTCCTTGGCTCTAAAAAAACAAGTTGATCAGATTATCCTTATTGCTGGTGATAGTGATTTTGTTCCTGCTGCAAAATTAGCAAGAAGAGAAGGCATTGATTTTGTTCTTGATCCTCTCTGGCATCCTGTCGCAGATGATTTATTTGAGCATATTGATGGATTACAATCATTTAATAATCCAGATAAAACAAACAAAGAAGCAAAACAAGATGTTTCACAAGGTACTGTGACAGCTTAAAATCGTTCTCGGGTGGCAAGGCGCCCGAAATTCGTCTAGCTACATAGATTTTTAAAATAAGGCCGCCATCTCCATAGCAGACAGCTATAACCTCCCTAAAAATACTACTTTATTCTTTAAAATCAAATGGATAAAAAGATCGTTAATTGGTCGTTAATGGATCGTTTTTTAAGAATATACTATAAAACAATTAGAGTGAAAAAGTACGTATTGAACATCGGTGCTTTCCTCTTTCACCATAGATTATCCTAATTTGTCAACAATAAAGCTCTCAAGAAATTGAGGGCTTTTTTTATTTCTTATGTATAAACATTTAACCCCAGAAGTCATTTATTTGATGATTGGTACAGCTTGCTCTTTTGTCATGGCATATCTACGCTCTACCAAGCGCAAATTCATGGCTAAGATTTGTGAAGCACTGACATGCTCTATGCTCTCATCTGCACTTATCTTAATTTCAGAGTATTACTTTAAGTGGCCTCTGGAGTTAGGTGTTGCAATTGGTACATTCGTAGGCTTCTTGGGCAGTGACTATATCTCTTTAAAGATTAAACAAGTTATTAACTTGAAAGTTGAGGGTAAATCAGATGATGAAAGTAAGTAGTCATGGTATTGCTCTTATAATGAATTTTGAAGGTTTAAGAACTGCTGCATATAAGCCTGTATCAAGCGAAAAAGGATGGACTATTGGTTATGGTCACCATAGTCCTGATGTTAATGAGCACAGTATTTGTACAGAACTTGAAGCTGAGCGTCTTTTAAAGTTAGATCTTGAAAAGGTAGAACGTCAGATTACAGCAGCATTGAATGCCGATGAAATTGAAGTTACTCAAGGTATGTTTGATGCCCTCTGCAGTTTACTCTTTAATCTGTCGGGAAAACGTACTAAAGATGGTCGTCAGTTAACACCAATACAAACTTTAATCAGCTATAAACTTTGGGCTAAGATGAAAAAAGGCGATAAGTACGGCGCATCGCTTGAATTCTTAGATATTAACAAAGCAGGTGGTGTTGAAGTTAAGGGCTTAACCAGACGCCGTAAAGCTGAAGCAAAACTATTTCTATCTTAGAAAAGTTCAGGCTTTTTTCGTTTCTGGAGTTTCCCAATGTTATCCATTAAGAATACATTGATTGCTGGTGCATTAGCTTTTGCTGTCGGTTTTCTGACCGGCTATTCGGCAAGAGACGATCAGGCAGAAATTGAACGTCTGAACGTTGCGAAATATGCACTGGAGCAAGAAAAAACTAATCTGATTCAACAGTTGGAGGTTGAATATGAACATCAGAAGACAGCGCAAATCAATGCAACAAAAACGCAAGAAGACCTGGATGATCTTGAAAAGCGTTATGCTAGTGCTATCGATGAACTTAATGCTCTGCAGTTGCAGTTCTCAGGGTACACCGATTCCGACACAGCAACACTGTCCAAAGATGCCTCAGCTTCCTCCTCAGTATCACAAGGTAAATGTGGATGCAGTGGAAAAGACAAAAGAGCATTTCAGAAGTTACTTAATGACCAGATGATTGTGGCAAGGGACTGCGACATCAACGCTACTTATCTCAACAATCTAATTGAGTGGTATGACATGATTTATCAGAAGTCAAATGTAAAGGAATAAGTCAAATGAAACTTATAACAATATGTTATACATCGATCAAACTAGCTATTTATCCAGTCTTTTGTGCAGTCGTAAGTGTTGTGATTTATTCTTTATATAAAAATGGTCTTCCAGACCTAATTTCCTTAGCTTATTTTGGAGAAACAACTAACATTTATACTGTGCAGGTAGATTCCTTTTTGATAGTGCTATTTGTGGCATTATCATTCTTCTGTCTTGGAATTCTTGCTGTTGCTGTGTCTCGTCTTGTTTATGAATTTCTTGTTGTACGCTCTGTTCGTAAACTGTTTGACCGTATTGATAAATCTCAGAAATTCCATAAATAAGTCCGTTAATTGCAAGACCTATTAGAAGATCTTTAATAATTACCTGGTATAGAGGTTTAGGCTTTGTATTCTTTGCAACGACATTTAATTGATTGGATATATTCTTAAGTTCTGCTTTGATAGCAATAGGATCTAAATCTGCAAAACTAATCAGGGTTTGAGTTGATTCCTGTATTGATAACTTTTGCGTTGCATTATCAAAGTCTGTTTTGGATTTGTCGTCAAGAGATTCAACTTTTTCATAACCTTTAACAATACATTGAAAATCTTCTTTCTTTAACCGTTTTATTTCAGAACAGAGTTCATTCTGAGAATTGGTATCTAACGTATTGATGATTGAAGATATTGAAGATAAGTATTTAGCATGTTGAGCAAACTGAACTGCAGCTTTAGCCAGGGAAGGAGAAACAAGTTCTTTTACAGACATAGCCAATTTTATCGATGGTTCCATGGCTAAGAATGTTGTTCTGAGAATAGTTTCCAACTCCTGAGAATAAAATATCTTGTTGAAGGTTAGATTGTTCTGATTCATAAAATATCCTTGTATATAAAATGTCTAAGCACAGATGATTGTCGTAGATTGTCTGTGCTTTCTAATTCTTAATATATGCCTAATTTATTTTTAAAACCATGTCAGTATGCCGGATGTCATAAATATGCTGTTCAAGGTTCAGCATACTGCAGAGAACATCAAACAAAAGTATCAAATGAGTTTGATAAACATCGAGGATCTTCAAGAGAAAGAGGATATACAAGTAAATGGGAGAAGTTCAGAAAGACATTTCTTGCTGAGCATCCTCTATGCGTTGAATGTCTCAAGCACGGCAGAATCAAACCAGCTACAGATGTTGATCATATAGTTCCTCACAAAGGTGACATGAATAAGTTCTGGAACTTAAAGAACTTACAGGCTTTATGTCATGAATGCCACAGCAGAAAGACTGCAATTGAAGACAGTAACTTTCTTAAGACCCGTAGGGGGAGTTAAAAAAGTTCACACACAGGAATGTAACCGCCCCGTTAGTTCTTTACACACGCGTGCAAAATGGGAGTAATTTACTTGTTGATTTATAGAAAAATTATTCAAGTGTATAAAGATAGGTAAAAAAAATAATGGCAAGACCAAGAAAACCAACTGCAATTAAAAAACTGCAGGGAACTTTACAGCCTTGTCGAACAAACTTAAATGAGCCTAAACCTCAGACAGACATCAAAGTTGTATCAGCTCCGTCATGGCTTAATGATGTAGCAAAGCAACATTGGAATTTTGCAATATCACAGATGCCGGACGGAATGGTTTCAAGCCTAGATTACACTGTTTTTGCGATGTGGGCTGACACTGTATCTAAGATCCTTGAGTTGGAAGCGATACTTCAGCATGAAGGTTTAATGCTTACAGACGAAAAAACAGGCAAACGTGTTGTAAACCCCGTACTAAAACAGCAAAACGAGCTGAAATATATTTTAAAGAATTATCTGACCGAGCTTGGGTTTACTCCTGCATCTCGCTCGAAAGTATCTATAACAAAGTCAGATTCAGATAACAAGAATAGCTTTCTTGATTTATAGGCTATGCAGAAACGTGATTATATCGCCATCGCTAATGGCTATATTAACGACGTACTGGCTAAGAAGATCCCTGCTTGTCGTTATGTTATTGAAGCATGCAAGAGACAGAAGAACGATCTTAAAAGAAAACGCTGGCAGTATCACTTTGATGTAAATCTTGCATCAAGACCTTGTCGGTTTTCTGAAATGCTCTGTCACGTAAAAGCTGAAAAAGCTGGTCAAAAGATAGTACTTGAGCCATGGCAGATCTTTATTCTTACCACAGTATTCGGCTGGGTTGATGATAACAATCTCAGGCGTTATCAGAGAGCATATATTGAAGTCCCAAGAGGTAACGGCAAGTCAACTTTATTAAGCTGCATCGGTTTATTCATGATGTGTGCTGACAATGAAATGGGTGCTGACTGTTACTCATTTGCAACAACTCGCGATCAGGCGAAGATTGTTTTTAATGATGCTCAGGCAATGGCTCGTAAAAATCCTGATTTGCGTGCAGCATACGGATTGAATGTTCTAGCTCATTCAATGGTCATTCCTGGTACTAATTCAAAGTTTGAAGCAAAGTCAGCAGACGGTAAAACCCTTGACGGTTTGAATACCCATTGTGCAATTATCGACGAACTTCATGCCCATAAAACTCGTGAAGTGTATGACGTTGTCGAGACTTCAATCGGTAAGCGTACACAGCCAATTATGTGGATGATTACCACAGCAGGATTTCTGATTAACGGTATCTGCTACGAGATAAGACGGTACGTTGAAAAATTGTTAAATACTTCCGTTGTAGATGATACTCATTTCGGCATTATCTATACGATTGATGAAGGCGACGACTGGAGAGAAGAAAGCTCACTGCAAAAAGCTAATCCTAACTGGAATATATCAGTGATGCCCAAGGCGGTATTATCGACTTTGCGCAAAGCCATGGAGAATCCCAGCTCAGAAAATAACTTCAAAACAAAGCATCTTGATATATGGTGCAACGCTGACACCGCTTTTCTGCAGATGAATAAATGGCGAAAAGCTATCAGAACAGATGTAACTCTTGATGATTTTGAGGGATGTCACTGCATTTATGGCCTTGACCTTGCAGCTAAAACAGATATCACAGCTTTAGTGCGACTTTTCTGGAGAGAAGAGAATGATGGCAAGGTTGGCAAGGTTCACTTCTATGTTTTTCCTGAGTTCTGGCTACCTGAAGATAGAATAAACAGTTCTACAAATTCACAATATCAAGGCTGGGTTAAACAGGACTTAATCCATGTCTCCGATGGTTCTATTAATGATTTAGAGCTTATTCAAGACTATATCAAAGAAGATGCCCAGCATTATGACACTTTAGCAATAGCTTTTGACCCTTGGCAGGCATATCAGTTAGCTTCTAACCTTGCTAATGAAGGTTTGACCATGGTTGAGATTAAGCCTACCGTTCAGAACTTCAGCGAAGCTATGAAAGAAATGCAGGCTTTGATTTATCAGAAACTGCTACACACTGATGGAAATCCTGTTCTTGAGTGGATGGCCTCGAACGTTGTCGCACATTTAGATGCCAAAGATAATATTTATCCAAGAAAAGAAAACCCAGAGAATAAAATTGATGGCATTGTAGCGTTAATCATGGCTTTACGACAGGCTATTTTTATGCAGGTTTCAACAGATTATCTTGAAGGCAGTTTAAATATCGACTTAGCTTATTAGATTTACAGGTAAAAAATATGAATGTTTTTAAATGGTTGACAAATTGGGGTGGCACTACAGGTGATCACTCAGGCTGGCAGAATAACAGCCCTATGGTGCCAATCGTTGAAGGAACAAATGCATATTCAACGGATATGGCTCTACAGATACCTACTGTATGGGCTTGTATTGATCTTTTAAGTCATACTATTGCATCTCTGCCTTGTGATGTATTTATTGTTGACGGTAAAGGTAATAAGAACGCTGATACAAAATGCAATCTTAATTATATTCTGTCAGAGTCACCAAACGCTGATATGACTCCGTATGAGTTCTTTTCTGCAATGGTTGTTAATTACTGTCTGCATGGTAATGCTTATGCGTTAATCTCCAGATGGACAGGAGACAAAAAAGGACAAGTAAAAGGCATATATCCTCTGTCTTCAGAGCAGATGCAGATTTACAGAGATCCTTCAAATGGTCAGTTAATTTATCGTTATCTTGATAAGAACGACCATTATCAGGACTATAAATCATCTGACATACTGCATTGGAAATGCATGGGTAACGGCATTACTGGCCTTAAAAAGTTAGATTTTATGAAGATTTCTTTGGCTGAATCTAACTTTGCTCAAAGAACTGCTGTATCAGTTTTCAACAAAAAAGGAAAAATGAGTGGCATTCTGACTACTCCTAAGATTCTAACAGATAAACAGAAAGGTGAAATTGCCGACCAATTCCAAAAGATGAGGAATGATGACAAGATACCTGTATTACCTGCAGATATGTCATTCCAACAGTTAAGCCTTAATCCTGCTGAACAGCAATTATTAGACACGCGAAAATTCAGTGTTGAAGAAATCTGTCGTTGGTTTGGAGTTCCATCTGCTCTTGTCAATTCAAGTGGTGGAGCACCAGGGTCAAACATTGAACAAGTTACAGCAAACTTTTACAAGTCAACCATTCTGCCCATGATTATAAGCCTTGAACAGGCAATCATGAAGCGTGTCCCATGTGTTGAAGAACGATACAACCATGCTGTTAAATTCCGTCTGTCATTTCTTAACCGTGCTAATGATGAGGCTCGCAGTCGCATTGCAGCAACTGCAGTGCAGAACGGCTGGAAGACACGTAATGAAGTCCGCATTGAAGAAGGCTTACCACCAGTTAAAGATGGTGATACTTTGACAGCTCAGAGTAATTTATTTCCTCTTGAGCAGTTAGGCCAGGCTGATGCGTCTCAGGTATCACAGACACCAATTACAGAAAACCCTACTAAACAGTAAGGAGTAAATAAATGAAATTCAATAAGAGTGCCAAAGAGTCACAACTTGAAATCTCTGATGAAGGCATCATTGAAGGATATGCTTCAGTATTCAATGGTGTTGATTCGTACGGCGATACCATTGCGCCTAAAGCATTTGACCATGTAATTACAAAAGGCGACTTACCTACAATGCTGTATGGTCATGATTCAATGTCTGTGCCTATTGGCAAATGGACAGAGATGTCAGTTGATGATGTAGGCTTAAAAGTTAAAGGACAGCTGAATCTTAATAACGCTAAAGCAAAAGAAGTTTTTGATGCAATTAAGTTTGGCTCGCTGACCGGTTTATCAATCTGCTTTTCATGTTCCGAAGAAGGCTATGAACAAAAAGATCCTGATGATTTGTGTAGTGGTTGCTTAATTAAGGCAATTGACAGGCTTTATGAGATTTCAGTTGTAAATCTGCCTGCCGATGACAATGCAAGAATTTCAAGTTATAAGTCAGCAGATTTTAATGACTGTAATGATATTAAAGGTTTTGAGAAATGTCTGCGTGATGCTGGCTTTTCTCGCTCAAAGGCTAAAGAGATTATATCTGTAGCCAAACGTGTGCTAAATCAGTGTGATGCTGACAGAGAAACACACGATCACGTAGACAATGACATTGATGAACGCATCAAGTCAATTTTCAAAAAATATAGGAAATAAAAAATGGAAAATAACGATATTTTAAAGGGGCTTGAGACCATAGATGCAAAAATCGAGGATGTAATCTCCGATAATAAAGCATCAAAATCAGCCATTGAAGCAGAGATTAAACGTATTGGTGATGAACAGGTCAAACTTGCAAAAGCCTTAGCAGACACAGCACAGAAATCTGTTGAAGTTCCAGCAGAGACAGCATCTCTTTCACTAGGACAGGCATTTACCAAGTCTGCAGCATTTGAGAATTTTAGTAATAATCGAAAAGCATTATTTACTTTTGAAAAGAAAGCTGACACTAATGCTGCGACTTCAGATTATGGCAATATTCCAGCCTACAGAAAGCCTGGTATGGTTGTTTCTCCAGAAGCTCCATTGATTATTGAGAACTTATTCCCTCATGTGCCTGTAACTTCAAATTCAGTTGAATACGTCAAGGAAGGTTCATTTACAAACAATGCTGCACTTGTAGCTGAAAAGAATGATAAACCTGAATCTGTATTCGGGGCTACTTCACTTGCAACTGCAAAGATTGTAACTATTGCCCACTGGACAAGAATCACAAATCAGCTTGCAGCAGACGCTCCAGCTTTGGCTGCTTATATTGAGCAGAAGATGCAGTACGGTTTACAGGCTCGTGTTGATTCTCAGCTCGTTACCGGTACAGGCGGTTCAACTGAACTTGAAGGTTTACTCCACGCTGGTAACTATAATGATCCTGTTACAGGTAAGCAGATTGTAGCTAAAGATTTTGCAGCAGATTCAACTCTGTTTGACTTCGTATTAAAGAATAAGGCAGAGCTTGAGGGTAGATACATTACTCCAGAAGTGATCCTGTTAAATCCATCTGATTGGACAAAGCTTGCAATGTTAAAAGATGGTCAGAAGCGTTACATCTTAGGTGGTCCTCAGTCAGTTGCAACTAAGTCATTATGGGGTATCCCTGTTGTAACTTCTGCATCTGTAACTGCCGGCAAGTATATCTTAGGCAACATCTCTTTAGGTGCCACTGTATACGACAGACAGGCTCTAAACGTTGCAATGTCAGATTCAGACAATGTTAACTTCACTCAGAACTTAATCACTATCAGAGTTGAGCGTCGTTTAGGCGTTGCTTACGAGATGCCACAGGCAATTAACGGTGGTGATTTTGCTATTCCAGTAACTGCATAATTTTTGCTTGTAGTCAGTATTGGGGGCATATGCCCCCTTTTTTATAGGATTTTTTAATAATGTCTCTTTACACTCCAAGCCCAATAACTGATATCTCTCAGACTCCATGTACTCTTGAAGAGGCTAAAACTCAGTTAAGGGTCGATGATACATTTGAAGATGATCTTATTCGTAATTACATTATTGTAGCTACAGAACAGGCAGAGCAGATTTTACAGAGAGAAATTATTAAAAGATTCGATGATGAGGCTGTGTCAACTTTATCGCCTAATGGTGACATCCCATTAACTGTTAAGCAGTTTATTTTATGCCTTGTAGGCGATTTATACGCACACAGAGAACTGTCAGAACAGGGGACATACAGCACCTTTCATAAGCACCTTCTTGACCCTTATATCAAATATATTCGAGAGGATGAGTAATGAGCGTATCAATTCCCACCGCTGGAGAATTAAGGCACAGAGTCAGCATATATTCTCGAATTGATCATCCTGTTAACGGTCATGAAGTTGAGAGTATTGATGAGCTTATATGTACAGTGTTCTGCAAAATTGAACCTACAGGCTCAATGTATTTCAATAATATTCAGACAGAAAACAAAACTACACACCGTTTCTGGTTCCGTTCTGTTAAAGGAATGACAGATGCAAGAAGTTTAAGCCGAAGTATTCTGATAAAAGAAGGCGATATTACATATATTCCTATTAGGGTAACACAGTGCAATGGTCAGAACTTTTTTACCATGGTTGAAGCTCGTGAACTCGGTGAAATTCAAAACGAAACTGTAAACGCTAACAATATGGCGGGGTTAGCAGATGGGTGAGTTCTTTCATGTAGGTATAAAAATGCCTAAAGGCCTTGATGTCATGGATTTTGACAGAAAAATCGTAATGACAGGTCTCAAAAAGGCATCCAAAATCGTACAGCAGCAGTCTAAAAAACTGATTTCAGCAAAGGGCCCCTCAAAAGCTGGCGAATATCCTGGACGTAATACAGGGCGTATGCGACGTCATGTCCGTATTAAAAATTCTAAAAGAAAAGATCATCTGTGGTCACGTGTACAAGTATCAACGATTGAAGACAGTTTCTTTTATCCTGCGGTTTTAAATTATGGTCGAAAAGACGGACGACTTAAACCAAGAAAAAACTTTATTGAAACAGCAACGACCCAGAACGAAAAACAAATAAAAGAAATCATAGACAACGCTATGACAGAGGGCATAAAAATTTGGAGAAAATAAGATGCGAGTCAGCTCAACTATCAAAGCTTTAAGAGAGCGATGCCCATCACTTAGCAAACGTGTCTATGGGGCACTTCAATGGGTCAGCCTGTCAGTTGTTCACCCTGAGAAACTTCCATGTGCTTATGTATTTACCCAGTCAGAAGATCCTAAAACCCTACAGAGTTCAGAAAACTCATATAAGCAGTTAATAACAGCGACTATAGCTGTGGTTCTATGTGTTCCTAGTCTTGATGTTCGAGGACAGGAAGGCGCAGACAAAATTGAAGATTTAAAAGATGAGGTTTTCAAAGCTTTGTTAGGGTGGGCTCCTAATGGCGATCCTCAGTGTGTATATGAATACGCAAATTACAGAGTTATTGATACATCATCCACTCCCGCCATGTGGTGTGTACAGTTAGAGTTCACAGTAGAGTACATGCTTGATACGGATGATACATATATCAAGACAGAACATGAGAATTTAGGCAATTTTGACAAGTTTTATGCTGATGTAGACAAAATTGACTCTGATAAGCCGGATGGAAATATAGATGCAAAACTCAGACTTACAGGGCTTACAGAGGGTAAGGCTAAATCGGAGCCACAAGATCAAACTATTTATAAAGATTTATGGTAACTAAACCAAGGAGAAGACAATAATGTCTGTTTCATTTAATTACGTACCTTCAAATGTACGAGTTCCTTTGTTCTACGCAGAAGTAGACAATTCAATGGCAAATACCGCAACAGCAGAGAAGAAGAGCCTTTTAATCGGTTCAATGTCTTCTTCTGGAACTGCAACAGCAGGTGTTCCTACATTAATCACCTCAACTGAACAGGCAAAAACAAAGTTTGGTCGTGGTTCGCCTTTAGCTTTAATGGCAGAGGCATTCCGTAATCAGAATGGTACAGGAGAATTATGGTGTTTACCTGTAGACATTAAGTCAGCTACTGCATCAACAGGCTCAATTACCGTTAAAGGAACAGCAACAGAGAGCGGAGCAGTCTATCTGTATATTGGTTCTCAGCTCGTATCAGTTGCATGTTCTGCAGGAACAACTGCAAATGAAGTCCTAACTGCATTAACTCAGGCAATCAATGCAGATAAAGATTTACCAGTTACAGCTGAAAAGAATGATGAAGATAGTGTAATCACTATTACAGCTAAAGTAGCTGGCATTAGCGGAAATGAAATCAGATTGGATAAGAACCTTCAGGGCGACGTTGGTGGAGAATCTGATCTTGCTGGCATTACTCTTACTATCGATGATATGAAAAATGGTTCCGGTGAGCCTGATTATAAAGAAGCTTTTAAGGCTGTTGCCTCAGAAACATTCTGGTTTATTGGAATTGAAAATAATTCTGCTACAGCGCTTGATGCTGTAAAAACCGAGATGAATGATTCCACCGGACGTTGGTCATATGCAAAAATGCAGTATGGTCATGTGTTTACAACCCTCAGAGGTAATACTGAAAGCTTAGTTACTTTTGGTAATACTCGCAATGACCAGCATACCACAGTATTCGGCATTGAAGAGAAGAATGCAGAACCTGCATATATTGTGACAGGCGCTGTTTTAGGTCGTATTGCCGGATTTATTACTAATGATCCTGCCCGTCCTGTACAAACCGGTGAACTGAACGGCTTAATGCAACCAAGTATGGAAAAGCGTTTTAATTTTAATGATAAAAATACTTTACTCCATAATGGAATCGCAACAATTTATTATCAGTCAGGCACTGTAATGATTGAGCGCGCAATCACCACATATCAGGTTAACAAGTTCGGTGATGCAGATAATTCATATCTTGATATCACAACTCTGTATACATTAGCAGAGATCATTACCCGTCTTAAGGGCGTTATTACATCCAAATATGCACGCCATAAGCTTGCAAATGACGGTACCAGATATGGGGCAGGACAGGCAATTGTTACCCCTTCTGTAATTCGTTCAGAGCTGATTGCTCAGTATTCAGCCATGGAACGTGACGGCCTTGTTGAGAATGCTGAACTGTTCGCTAAGAATCTGATTGTAGAGCGTAATACTTCAGATGTTAACCGTCTTGATGTGCTGTTGCCTCCTGATCTTGTTAATCAGCTTCGCATTTTTGCGTTACAGGCTCAGTTCCGTTTACAGTATTCTGATTAAGAGGAGATTTTTTAAATGGGTAAAAAATTTGCGGGCACCTGTTACATTAAAGCTAACGGTGCTCAGTTGTCTGTTGAAGGTTCAGTCGAAATACCTTTATTAAAAACAACCAAAGAAAAGAAAGTAGGTTCTACAGGTGTGGCAGGATACAGTGAGACTAATATAGCTCCATATGTTAAATGTACTGCATTTCTTGAGCCTGACTTTGATATTGATGCACTGTCTGGCAATGATATGACAATTACTGCAGAGCTTGCCAATGGTTGGGTATACACCTTAAATGGTGCATGGCTTGAAGGTGAAGTTGTAGCTAATTCGTCAGACGGTACTGTGTCATTAGAGTTTACAGGCCTTGATGGTCACTTACAGCGTTAGGAGAGAACTAAATGAAGTCAGTTGCAGAAAACTTAAAACTATCAGTGCCTATTGAGATGGGCACTGAGACAGTATCTGTTTTAGAGTTCAGAAAGCCTAGTGTTGGTGATATTCGCAGAATTGGTTATCCCATCTTTTTTACTTCAGAAGGCGATCTGAAATTTAATCCTGATATTGTTGCAAAGTATATTTCTACTCTTGCTTCAATACCTCCATCAGCTGTAGATAAGATGTCAATTCCTGATTTCACTGCAGCAGTAGGTGTTGTAACCGGTTTTTTCGGAAGTGGGGATTAAGCCCAAGAACGGAAAAGCAATTTATTGACTGTATCTATTCGACTGCGTATTTCTGGCATCTTTCACCGCTTGATATTGAACAACTTGATGTTGAGCGGTTTGAAGAAATGGTTTTACAGTCGAATCGTATTGCAGATGAGATTAATTCACAAAGGGAATAAGTAATGGCATCAGCAAACATCAAAGAGTTTAAGGCTCTTTTTACTGTAAGTGATAAAGCTTCACCACAGTTAAAAAAATTAAAGAGTTCTTTTAAAAACTTTGAAAAGGCATCACAGGCTTTTGCATCTAATGCTTCAAAGTTAGGAGCATTAACTCTTGTACCGCTTGCTGGTGCTTTTACTGCAGTAAGTGCAACTGTTAAGAGCTCAATTAGTACATTTACTGATTATGGCTCTTCAGTAAAAGATGCAGCTATTAAACTTGGTACCACCACTGATGCTGTTCAAACTTTAAGACATGCTGCCCAAATGGCTGGCTCTTCAACAGAAGCTCTTGATCAGGGCATGGTTATCTTTAATAAGAATTTAGCTAATGCAGCACAGGGCAAGAACAAAGCCTTAGTTGAAATGTTCCAAAAATTAGGCATTTCAATGAAAAAAGCAAATGGTCAGATGAAGACCACAGCTGAACTAATGCCAGAATTAGCCGATGCAATGAAACGTCAGAAAAACAATTCTGAAAAGGCGTATATTGCGACAACCACTTTTGGCAAGTCTGGACAGGAACTTATCCAAATGCTGCAGGATGGTTCTCAGGCTCTTAAAGATTATGCAGACGAGGCAAAACATCTTGGTATTGTTGTGTCAGATGAAGATACCTTAAAAGCAAAATCAATGGGAGACACAATTCAGCGTTTAAAAGATGCTGTTACAGGTTTTAGCCTGGCTATTGGCTTAAAGCTGATACCTTACGTTGAGCCTGTCATTGCATCTATGACTGAGTGGATTGCAACCAATCGAGAATGGATCGCAACAGAAATTGCATCATCAGTTAAGGATTTTGTTGAGTGCATTAAAAAGATTGATTTTAAACAGGTAATTTCTCAAACAGTTACTTTTACCAAAAATCTTGTAAAGCTTTTTAATTATCTTGGTGGAGTCAAAACAGTAGCGATTGTTATATCCACAATATTTGCAAGTAAATTTGTTGTTGCTCTGATAGGTACTATTAGCGCATTCTTGAAGATAGCTACAGCAATCAAAGCTGTAACAGTAGCTACAACTCTGTTTAATATTGCACTGTGGTCAAATCCTATTGTCTTAATTGCGGCTGCCATTATTGCAGCAATTGCAGCTATTGTTGCATCTGTCTATTTTCTTTATAAGAATTGGGATACTGTCTGCAAATGGTGCAAAGATGCATGGAATGCTTTTGTTGGCTTTACCATGTCAACAGTCACAAAAATTAAAGCCTTTTTTGCTAAGATGATCACTTATATTTTAAGTTCTTTGTCACAAATAAAAAAAGCTTGGAATGGTATTAAAAACTGGCTGTCCAATTTATTCAATGATCCTGTAAATACCATAAAAGATACGTTTTTAAGTCTTGTTGGGGTTTATGCGAATTTATGGGGAAACATCGTAGATGTAACTGAATCAACTATCAAATCCTGTTTTGGCGGAATGATTGATTATATCCTTGACGTATTATCTCCAATAAAAAATGCGTGGAACAGTATGAAAAATTGGCTGTCCAATTTATTCAATGATCCTGTAAATACCATAAAAGATACGTTTTTTAGTCTTATCGACTTTTATGTTAATTTATGGGGGAACATTAGAGATGTAACTGAGTCAACACTCAAAGCCGTATTTGGCGAAATGATCGGTTATGTTCTTAATGCATTATCTCCAATAAAGGCTGTGTGGGAAGATATAAAGAACTGGTTATCTAGTTTATTTAACGATCCTGTAAACACCATCAAAGAAACATTCTTAAGCCTAGTCGATTTTTACGCTAATTTATGGCTCAAAATCAAAGATGTATTCTTTGCTCCATTTGAATCTGCAGCAAAAGGCATTAGTAAGATAGGTTCAACACTGTCAAACGGCTGGGATAAAACTAAAAACTTCTTTGGTTTTGGTGATGATTCAAATATGAATGTGCCGGCAACTACTCTTGCAACTGCATCTGGTGGCGCCTTAAAGGGCGATATCAATATCAATGTAAAGTCAGCTGAAGGAACTACAGCTGAAGTTGAGTCAACATCTCAGCATGGCGACGGTCGCATTCAGTATAAGACAAATTCAGGTGTATTAAGGAGCTTGTAATGTTTTCTACCAGATTACGAAAGGCCTCTTTTAATGGTGTGTCTTTTGAAGTTGTAAGCTCTGAATTTAACTTTGGCCGAAGAAATATCACTCATGAATATCCACAGCGTGATATTCCTTACACTGAAGATTTAGGACGTCTTAAAAGACAGTTTACTGTTACAGGCTTTATTATTGGCACTGATTATATTCAGCGAACCAAAAGGCTGATAAATGCCATTGAAGAGCCTAAAAAAGACAGTAACGGTATTGTTTCTGCTTGTAAGCTTATACACCCATGGTTAGGTACGCTTAACGTTTACCCCATTGATACACCAAGGATCACATGGGATGCCGAAAAGCGTATTTCTAACTTTACTCTGACTTTTATTGAAGCTGGTGAATCTAAATACCCTCATTCAGCTGGCTTTGATTTTGGCTCAAAGTTAAGAACATGGGCTGATAACTTTGCTGAAAATGTACTGGATACTTTTAATCTGTCTGTAGAGGATTTAGATCAGTACACTACTATTGCAACAGATATCGCAAATGGCACATATTTCAATATATTAGGATGTCTTTCAGATTCAACTTTTTCAAAGATTTTTGATTTATCTGATTCCATATCAAATCTTATAACAACAGCAGCATCAGATTTGAGCCATTCCTCTTCCTTTGTTTCATCCCTTTTTGATTCATTAGGAGTAGGCAATTACTCTAATGTTATTCAGAACTGGAGAAATGCAGGACATGCTGTACTTAATTTAATTCATTCTGATGAATTAAGTACAACCTCATCAGTCACCAGCACTGCTCTTGGAACATCTCAAGGAACTGCTCAAGGTACGGTTCAAGGAACAGCAGTTGATTTTAGGCAGACTGATATTAACACTCAGAAATCAGAATTAGCTGAAGCTGTAAAAACTTCAGTAAGGCTTACTTTACTTGCTCAGTTAGCCGGTATTGTTTCTCTTGTCGGAACAAACCTGGATGGTGAGAGTGACGGAGACATTGACACAGCCGGTAATACCAAATCTGAAGATGAAATCCTTGCACTTCGTAATGAAGTTCTTTCAGTTATTGAAGCTGAAATGATATATCAGGGTACTGATGACAGTAATTTGTATGCAAGTCTGGAGGAACTCTACAGCAATGTATATCATTACTTTACAAATGAGGTTCTAGCAGATGGTAAAACCATAACTGTAACTCCAAAAGAGCCACAGCCTACTTTGGTTTTAGCTTATGAACAGTATGGCGATACCAGCAGAGTGGATGAAATCATAAGACGTAATAACATTCATTTTCCTTTGTTCATGCAAAAGGTACCAATCAGAATTACAAAATCTGTATCTTAGTGTTTTAACCATTAATTTTTAGACTATAATTCAAGAAAAGAAGGATAGTTGATATGAAAAAATTAATAGTTTTAATTGCAATGTTACTCTTTGTTAGTTCTGCAAATGCTTATTGTTCTCCCAAGGATGGTTTTACAGAAGATTGTAATTTGGAAGATAGGGACTATGAATCTTTAGGCAGTTTAAAAGAGCAACTTGAACTTTTTAGTGGCGTTAACAGTATGATCGATCCTATGAGTAGGGGAACAAAAGTAACGATCGATGGCAAAGAATATCGCTGTATACAGCATTCTGATGATTCCATTGAATGTGAAAAATATTAGTTTTAATTTGTTATGGAGGCCCACTTAATTGTGGGCTTTTTTATGGTCAAAAAAAACACAGTACAGCTTAAAGTTAACAGTGCAACTACATATAACTACTGGTCATCTGTATCTATTACTTCAGAGATTAACGCGTTATCTAGAACTTTTCAGCTGGACATAACTCCAAAAGTTTATGCCCAAAGTGAAATTCCAAAGTTTACTTCTGGTGATGAAATCCAGCTTACAATAGGAGATGATCTTGTACTGACAGGCTTTATTGACTCAACTCCAATCAGTTATAACGGCACATCAGTGACAGCTTCAGTTGTTGGCAGAAGTAAGACAGAGGATTTAGTAGACTGTAACGTAGCTCCACAGGGATATGACTTATCAAGCATTAAAAATAATTCTTGGACAAAGAATATAAATGGCGGTAAATCCTTCGTATCTCCTAATATCTCAAAGGCTGTTACTCAGTTTAAAAACATCCCTTTAAAGCTTGCTGTATCTCAGTTAATAGCTCCTTATGGAATAAAACTTGTCTGTGAGTCAAATAAGGCTGCGGTTAATTCAAATGTTCACTCAACTGTTAAAAACAGTGAAACAGTTTTTAAGGCAATTCAGAATTTAACCAAATCATCAGGTCTATATTTTATGGATGATGAGTATGGCAATCTGGTAATTGCTGATACTGACGATCCGAAATCATCCGGTGCAACATTAGAATTAGGCACCAACATTCTGACAGCATCTGCACAGAAAGATTACACTCAGCGCTTTTCTCATTACTGGTATGACAATGATCAGAAGGGCAATAATAAGAAGTTTGGTGATGATCTTCAGCAGATTTCTAAATGCCAGGATGATGAAATTAAAAGGTTCAGATTCTATCGTTATAAAGAGCAGACCATGAATGGTGGCATATCAAATGGCCCAGAACAGGAAGCTAAATATCGTAAAGCACAGTCACAGAAAATAACTTATACAGTTGTAGGATGGCGCACGGGTAAAGACGGTCTTGAAGGTGATTTGTGGAAGGTAAACACTTTAGTCAAGATTAAAGATGACATTGTGTTAGGTTCTGGAGTTGGTTCAAATTCATCAACAAAAGAAATGCTAATCACCAAAGTCACTTTTACACTTGATAACAATGGAATGATTACCACTCTTGAATGTGTTCCACCTGTAGGATTTAGGCAGACAGATGAACCTGCTCAGGAAAAGTCAAAAGTCACAAAAAAGAATGGATCATGGTCGTCAAAGTCAGAAGTTAAGCTTGTAGGTCAGGATGGCAAATACCATTAAGGATTAAATATGTCGCAGATAGTTCGGTCAACCGTCACAGGTTCTTCGGGTGATTTAAAACTCAGAGAATTTCAGACAAGATATGATTCTGACACCACCCAAGATGAGATGGAACATATCGAGCCTTATGGTTTCAGTTCAGAACCTTATACAGACGGTAAAACAGATGCAATTAACCTCTTCTTCGATGATGAGCGCAATCATGGTGTAGTTATCAATGTTGCAGACAGGCGCTATCGAATCACTCAGATGAAGACAGGTGAAGTTGTTATCTACGATGATAAGAAACGTCATGTATATTTAAAACGTGAAGGTATAGAAATTGACGGTGTAGATGATCCAATAACAGTAAAAACAACAAACGACATTATAGCTAAGTGCGATAACTTAACAGCAACCTGTAAAAGTGCTGCATCGGTTAACTGTGACACCTCATCTGTTACTTGCAAAACATCTGCAACAGTAACCGCTCCAACAATTATGCTTGACGGAAATGTAACTGTTACAGGTACGCTAATTACAGGCACAAAAGGTGGTGGTATGGCATCATTTGGCGGTACTGTTAATGCTAAGGGATTAATTCATTCAGAAGATGATATTACAGCCGGATCAATCAGTCTGCAGCACCATGTTCATACTGGTGTTCAAGGTGGTAGTGAAAATACAGGAACCCCAAGTTAATGAATATATCAGAAAGAATAATCCCAGTATGGTCATTTGACAAAGGTTCATGGTACAGAACTGATGATCTTTGCAGTTTATTTGACAATATTGTTTATTGTCATGATAAGTCGTATCGATGTACTTCGGCTGAAGACATACTTGGAGTTAAATGTTATTACATACAGAAAGACGGTTTATTCCGTCTTTTTGATTTTTCGGCCAGCCATATTTGCAGAAAACAGTTAAAGAGGCTTGAGTATTTATGCAGATGTTCTTAAACAACTCACTTGTAACAGCAGATATGAATGACAGCCTTTCAAGGGCTGTAGTTATTAGCTTATTCACATGGAGACGTGCAGACACTGGAGATGTTTATGACGGTTCTAATAAATACGGCTGGTGGGGTGATACCTATCCTGTTGAGCAGGGGGACAAAATCGGCTCTAAGTTATGGCAGCTCTTAAGACGTAAGCTGACTGATGATGTTATAGCAGAGGTTGAAGAAGTTTCAAGAGACTCACTTCAGTGGATGATAGATGACGGAATTTGCTCAAATGTAGATGTATCTGTAGAGCGTTCTGAAATTAACAGAGTGAATATCAGTGTTGTATTAACAGTTGACGGTAAACAGACAAGTTATAAGTTTAAAGAGGTATAAATGAATAATTTAAGGCCAAAATTGAGTGACATCATCACAAGAATTGAGAATGATGCAAAATCACGCTTAACTTCAGAAGAATTAAGACGCTCTGACTTATCTGTTTTTATCCGTGTCATTGCTGGTGTATCCCATTCAATTTATGCTGCTCTTGATTATTACAAAAATCAGCTGTTTTCTGATTCAGCTGAAACAGCTTATCTTGAAAGGCGAGCTTCTATTTTCAATCTGACTAGAAAAACAGCAACGAAAGCAATGGGAGAAGTTAAGTTTAACTATTATAACGACGTTGTGGATGTTCCTGTAGGCACCCTGTTGCAGTCTCAGTCTGGTATACAGTATCAAACCACTTCAAGCCCAAATTTAGAAGGAATTACTTCGGTAAAAGCAATTCTATCTGGTAAAGCTTATAACCTTAACAAAGGCAATACACTTGATCTTGTCAATTCATTAAAAGGTGTTGCCAATGCGATAGTACATTCAGATATTGCTGGCGGAATAGATGCAGAGACAGATGATGAGTTAAGACAACGCATTCTTTTTCGTACTCAGGAACCACCAAGACAGGGAACTAAAGCTGATTATATTGCCTGGGCAAAAGAAGTTACAGGAGTTGGTTTTGCCTGGTGTTTTCCTAAAGAATTAGGTGTTGGAACTGTTACAGTAAGATTCTTATGTAATGATTATTCAATGCCAGACACTGCGCTTATAAATAAAGTTCAGAAACATCTTGAAAGTAAAGCTTCAGTTTTAGCTGCTATCTATGCTGTAGCGCCTGTAGAGCAGAAAATTAATTTCAAATTAAAAATAACTCCTTCAACGCTGGCTGTTAGAAACGCCGCCGTAGAAGCTATCCATAATCTTTTCAAATCTGAAGCTGAGCCCGGTGGCACTATATATCTGTCTCATATTCATCTTGCCTTATCATCCGTAGCTGATGAGATTGATCACACCATTATTGAACCGGCAACAGATGTAGTTGCTCAGTCTAATTCTTATCTGCCTACCGTGGGAGATATAACATGGGAAGAGTAAGTTTCACAACTGATAACTATTATGCTGCAATGAAGAAACTGCTACCAAAAGGCCCTGCCTGGGAACTTGAAGACAGCACTTTCTTCATGAAGATGTTATATCTTGCTGCTCTTGAATTTGCACGACTTGATGCTGACATTTCTAAAATGATTGATGAATCTGATCCACAGTCAGCCTCAGTAACTCTTTTAGACTGGTTTCATCAGTGGGGTATTCCTGAAGAATGTCGAGCTGAAGATGATGATCTTGAAGTTTTAAGAACAGAACTGTTAATTAAAATCAGAACGTTAGGCCTTACATTTCAAGAGCTTGTGTATCTGATAGGGCAGTCATGCGGTTATTCAGAAACGAAAATTGATGCTAAACGTGTTTTTACTGTTGCATCAACTGCTGATGACGCCCTTTATTCAGAAATATGGTCTAACTGGTTCTATACAATTAACGTCGAGAAAGTTAACTCCATTCCCTTTAAAACCACTTCAAGAGTATCTGAACGTCTTCAGAAATGGGGAAATGAGCTATTTGAGTGTTTAGTTAAACACTATGCACCGGCTCATACTTCAACAATTTTCACTTACGGTAAATAAGGAAAAATATATGTTTAACGGATATAAAAAAGACATTGCAGCTGCAGCACCAAAAATTGAAGAACTGCAGGAAGGATATCCAACAGAAGGAAGTCCTTCGCTTGGTATTCCCGCAACTCAGCCTGGTGCAGCATGGTTCCATATGATAACTACTGAGCTTCTTAATGCTATAAAAGAACTTGGAGTTTTACCTGACAAAAATTCTCTCAATCAGCTTGCAACAGCTATCCTAACTCTAAAATTTCCATCAGGAACAGCATTTAAATATTTAAGAGATAAAAACTATTCAAAAAATGACATTGTCTTTACAAACAATCATCTATATCTCTGTATGTCAAATAACGGTCCTGCCACAGCAGTTGTTGCGCCCGAAACTAACGATTCTGTCTGGCAGAAAATTCCTCTTAAACAGGATGTTTTAGCTTTAGTTCCAGATGCCACAACTAGCGTAAAAGGTATTGTTCAGCTTTGCGATAATATTGAGCAAAACGCATCAAACACATCTATGGCAGTGACTCCCCATGCTGTTGCCCAACAAAACTTTATTAAAAGTATTAACGGCACTAAGCCAGATACATCCGGTAATGTATCCATAACGCGTGTAGATTCGGCCGCATCAGCAGATACAGCAAAATCTGCAACTAAGGCAACTAATGCAGACAAGGCTACTCATGCAAGTACAGCTGACAGTGCAACAAAGGCAACTCAAGACAGTGCAGGACAACAGATCAATTCTACTTACATTAAGTCTTTATCTGTAAATGGGAGAACGATTACTTATACGAAAGGCGATGGCTCTACAGGTACTATCACTACACAGGACACTAATACCACTTATTCAAAACTAAGTCAGTTTACAAACGATAGCGGTTATATTTCTGACGGTCACAATTTTTCCAGTGGTGTCACCGTGAATGGATACAAGATCACAGTAGGATAGCTAATATGGCAACAATTAAAATCAATTATGGTGGCACTACCTATTCAATGGTAAAGACATCATCAAAGATAACATCTCCTAGTGTAGCTGTTGATGGTGGATGGATTCCATGCTTTAAAGGTGATAGGTTCGCTGAAGTTAAAAGTGGTGACAGAATTTATACATTGTCACCTATTATGGTTAATGGCTATCGTATGGCTTGTGGAAGTAGAATAGCTTTTAATGGTACTGTTTATGTTCATATTCCTTATAGACTTTCATACATAGGAAGTGCTTCTGGTTCGTCATGGAAATTTGAACTTCTCCCTATAAGAACGGCTTCTACAAATGTAACTGGTTATTCATGTATTCTGAGTAATGTTATTTGGGCACTTCGTCAGATGAACCCAATAGGTTCATTTGGTAGTGGGTATCCTTCTAACGCATCAATATCGCAAAACCTTATAGCAAATTATACAGTATTTGATTCAAGTCATAATGCTGTTAAAACGGGTGCTATTAATAAACTAATTACTATAGACCCTGTTGGACAGGGTAATGGTGACTATGAAAGTAAAATTGCAGTATAGGTAATTATATATGGATATTAGTTATAAATCAGTTTCTTATTTTGGACAGAAACGAGAGAATTTACACTTTATTGATTTATCTGTAGATGGCAAGAACTACGGAAACTTAATCATAGCGATTAACACAGAACTAGGCGCAAAACTCAATAACTACTGCCTAGAGAAAGAACAGGCGATTAAAGTTGAAGATACAGGTGAAGATCTAACTTTAATTGCTGTAGGTGGTGATTCTTTACTTTTAAGTATTAAAGATGCTGTATATGTGTACTTTGATACTGTAGCTCAGCAAAAGGGTTTTACAGGATACTTAGACTGTTTGGCATCTGCGAACTCAAACGATGAGAACAAAGTCCGTTATTCTCTGATATTTAGCTCATGGATTGATGAGAACTTAGCAATCTTTAATCAGATTTGTGAAGACTACAAAAATGAAAAGATTGACAATCTATCCATTGATTATGTAACAGAAAATTTTACAGATATAAACTGGGATGCCAAAGTAGATAGCAAATTATCTATATTAGAAAATGCTGTGTCTGACTTAGGTGGTGTTATATCTGACATGAATACAGATGACACTACAACCGAAGATGCGATCGCAGAACTAGGATCAATGATTTCAGATATTTATGCTCAATTAGAGGAGTTAAAAAAGAATGGTTAAATTTTATTTAATGCGCATCAATCGTGGAATTATGACTATTGACGAAGTGCCATCTTTATGGCGTGAAAAGGTAAAAACACTTTTAAAGGAGACTGAGAAGAAAAAATAATGTACACAAGATTACACGAAGTAAACGGTATTGTAGGTGAAGGTGTTAAGTTTGAACGAATCAGACGTGTCACTGGTTATCTTGTAGGAACCTTAGACCGTTTTAACAACGCAAAACGTGCCGAGGTTCGTGACAGAGTTAAGCACACGCATGCGTAAAAAAAATAGCCCCATCTTTAGGGGCTATTTGTTGTCGTACCAACCTTACAAAAATCATAACAGCAAATCTGTGCTACCTTTTAAGCACAACTCTACATAATCGCACCAGCGTTGCATAGCATCCCTTCGTAACTCCAAAAAGTCCGTTCTGTTATATGCTAGCTCAACACTAGTACCAACACGATGAGCAAGACACATCTCTGCTATATCATGGTCAATTCTCTCTTCAGCCATCCATGTACGTCCGATACTTCGTATACCGTGTGGCACCAGCACCCCCTTCATACCGTGACGGCGAAAGAAATTTTCTTGTGCTGCTGTACCTATATGGGAGTCCGGCCTGTCTGGAGAAGTTAAAACGTACTTGCCAAAGCGAGGACGGTTCTCAAGTATCTTCTGCAGTTGTGTACTGATTGGTACAACGTGCATACGCTTCATCTTCATAACGTCAGCCGGTATGGATATGCACTGATTTTTCATATCAATCCACTGCCATTCTAGGGCACAGTATTCACCTGGACGTAATAGGGTATAAAAGCCTATCATAATTGCATCCCAAGTAGTTGGTGCCTTGACTGCTTCAAGCCTCAGCTTAGGCAGTATCTCAGACAAATGCGATGGGTGTACGCTTGGTCTGTTATTAAGCTTAGTGGAAGGTCGGGCAAATACTTTATGTATACCTTGAAAGCGCATTGCCTCGATACGACCAGAGTTAATGGCAAACATCTCAACTTCTTTGATATAGCCACAGATGCGCTTAATTGTTTCGAGCTTGCCACGGCTCTCAAGCTCCTCTTTGAGTATCTTAATTATCTGAGGAGGAGTAATCACGCTGAAGGGTAACTTGCCGACTTTAGGCAGTATATACTTCTGCATACGCTCATCTATGTCCTGCCAGTTCTTTATGCTCTGTCTTTTCAGGTCAAGCCAATCAGCATAAATTCCCTCGAATGTATCATCAACAGTGGTTTTTGATATATTAGTAAGCTGAGCAAGTGCATCTCGTGCATCAGCTAAGCTCATAGCCGGATAATCACCAAGCTGGCGTGTGATACGTTTACCGTTGACAGACTTGTTTATTCTCCACGTCATGCGCCCATTAGGCGATATACGTATAACCAGGCCATTCTTATCAGTGACCTCGTAGCGCTTGTCTTTTGGCTTTAAAGCGCGCAAAGCTAGTGGTGACAGCATGGGTGTAAGATTCTCCATGTGGGTGTGTAATTCTCTACACCCATCATACACCCTTGAGGTTTATTAGTTAATATATCACTCATATATCACTGATATATCAATTCAATAACTAGCGATTTTTAAAGAAAATTTTTATTGAAAAAAGAGGATATTTATAAGAGGTTAGAATGGTCATGGCGGTGAGAACGGGATTCGAACCCGTGATACGCGTTAACGTATACACGCTTTCCAGGCGTGCTCCTTCAGCCACTCGGACATCTCACCAAAATTGACCGTATAATTTTACAGTATTATTAAGATATTGCAACTTATATTGAGTAAAAATGAAATCTATATCTTAAAAGTACAACACCGGCTCTTACAACATCGCAAGATAGTAATTCTAGAGATTGACCATCGCAAGGTTTTTCTCCTTCTTTACCTTCATACTCAAAGATTGATTTCACGCCACTCAATCCATCTATACCAGGGTAGAGCACAAGATAAAGTTCATCGATAAGACCTAGCTTTAAGAAAGATCCGTTTAAGATACCGCCTCCACATAGGAGAACATTCTTTATACCAAAATCAGAGTATAAACTTTTAAGTGCTTTTTTGATGTCATGACCATCTTTTCCTGCAAAGGTAAAAGAGATCTCCTTTTTTCTTAAAAACTCAAGATACTCTTCACTTGCGGTGTCTTCTCCTAAGACAACAAGCAGGGTACTACCCCAGATTTCGTTGTTCTCATAGGCTATAGATCCTTTTGAGTCAAACACTGCAGTCATTTCTGCGTTTTCTTTAATACCTAAAAATGGTTTAGGATCTTTAATCTTAGTGTGAGTGTCTGATTTAAAAGGAATACTGCAATGGTGACGTAAAATTGTTTCTTTTCCTAGAATTGATAATTCAGGATTTAATTTAGCTTTAGTCTCATAATATACATCAGGTTCACCTTCTCCCTTGCAGTCATATAGAACAGACCATCTAGATTCGTCTAAGCGACCGTCGATAGAACTTTCCATGAGGCAAGTTACTTTTTGCTGTGTCATATCCATAATAAATCCTCAATTCGCATTTATTACATTATAAATCACCTAAGTACTAGATAAAGAATGCCTTAGCGTATAATCAAAATTTCTTTCTAATTCAGTCAGTAGACTACAAATTTGACAAATTATTTGTTGACAATATTACATCACCTTAATATAATGCAATCCGTTCGGTGATTAGCGCAGCCCGGTAGCGCATCTGGTTTGGGACCAGAGGGTCGTAGGTTCGAACCCTACATCACCGACCATCTTAATTTCCTTCCTTATTTTTTTAAATTGATACTTGGAATTTTCAGAGAGATTCGACCGTTCGATCTTTTAGCATTTCTTCCATTGGTCATGGTCACAAGATTTGACACAGCCTCAGGTAAGTATTTTGAAAGTATGTAGATAAAAAGTGCTGTAAAAATAATTACGGAGCATTCACTAGAGCCAACAGATGCTCCTGACTCTACAATTTCTTGAGATTTGTTTTTTAGATTTTTTAAAATCAGGCATCCTGAGTTTATAACCAGCAACGTAGTCATCAATTCAAGAGACATTGAGAGAATTGATTTAAAAAAGTTTATGGCAATGTATCTTGTGTAAGAAATAGCACCTAATCCTAAAACAAAAACACCGCAGATACACAGAATATGCGCACAGATAAACAGGGTAGTAAATTTGATTACTACCAAAAACATAATGAACATAAATACAAGTACCATGCATCGCAAGATGAAACCTGTTACTGCATTAAATAAACCTGCACTAATGTTCTGATTTAGATTAGATGCAATATTAAAAGTAAGATCTATAAGCTCCGAAGGTCCTGTATTAGAATTGGTGGTAACAGAGGTCAGTGAGTCAATTACAGAGTGACCTATGGCAGTGCCATTATCAAGTAAAAAGTAATAGAAGCCAGTTACTAACAAAAGTTTTACAAGATCACCCATAAAACTCTGCATATTACCATCTTTAAAGATACTCTTGATACCTAACATTACAATCGAGATTGGTACTAAGATCCAAAACAATCTGTTAGCAGCTTCCTTAATTGGAGTCGCAGCCTCTGAGATATTGTCAATAAACAAGAGGGTAAGACTATTTAGAACACCGTCAGGTGAGAGGGTAAGATCTTTAACTTCCTGAGCTGGTGCACTTTTACATGTTAAAAGAATCACTAAAAAAAGTAGGACATGTTTCATATAGTTACTCATAGTTCTTTAAGCTTGTATCAAGATGAGGAGACTCAACAGTTCCCGTGTCAGCGTAGTAAAGTTCGTCAGCTTTCTGCTTTAATTCTTCGTTTTGTTTTTGCATCTGATAGTTATGAGCTGTAATTCTAGCTAGATTTGAGACCTGTCCAGATAACGAACTTAAAGCTGTAACCTGAGTAGAATTAACCTTACTTAAAGTATCAATAGAGCTGTTAAGTCCTTTAGCATCTTGAGATTCACCACACATTTCATTTAATTTATCAATGCTTTCAATTAGAGCTTTTTGCGTATCTGAAGCACTCTTTTTAGTAAAGTCTGAGATTTCAAGGGATTCTTCATCCATCATTTCGTTTAACTTTTTAAAAGTGCAGTTTTTAGAACGTATACACTTTTCCCAAGCATCAGTCCTGATACTGTTTTTTGAGAATTCAGCAGCTGACTCAGTCTTTTTAGCAAAGGCATAACTTGCTTCTAAGAGCATCAATGAGTTTTGATTAAGATCCTTTACTTTTGCCCATGTCTCTTTATGTTGATATTCGTAGTTATCCTGCTCTCTTACATTGTCATGCTTGATATAGTTTTCAAGCTTGTCCGATTTTGTTTTGTTCTCATTAGACCAAGAACGTAATACAGCGAGGGTACTGTTCATTTGCTGAATTAGTTCTTGACCTTGACTGTAGGTCATGGCTTTTTCCTCAGCGTTTACGGTCAAACTTGTGAAAATCGGCATGGTAGTTAATAAGAGTCTTAATATCATGAAAAGTCTATCTTTTAAAATGAACATTAGCTTTTGCTCCATAAGGTGATTTAAAGAAAATGTCTTGAGTAATGGCAACAGTAAAGGCGTAACCAGGTTCTACAGATAAGGTAGGAGAAAGGTTGATGTTTCTTTCAATGATCTTAGCTAGAGCTTGTGAAACATTTGAACTGCCTTGAGCTTTAAATCCAGCGATAGTACGCTGATGACCTCCAGCTAAATTGTAGGTATCCTCATAATGATCTGCTGTGGTACTTATACTAGACAGCAGTAACGAGTTAGTAATGATCTTAAAGTAGTGGTTATCTACTTGAGCATCAAAGCCTGCATAGCCGTTAGTTGATTGACCAGGCATAGATCCTAAGTTTATTGACTGACCATTAGGAAAAATTATTCTGTTAAATCCAATAAAGAGCCTTTCTGTACCAAAGGCTGCACCTGATGTGTATTGACCTACAAGTTTTGAACCTCTAGGTATAAGAAGATATTTAGCTCTAATTGAGTCATGCACATCTCGAGAGATCTGTGCTGTAATTTGTCCTGGCAACTCTGAGTTAATACCGTTGAGTAAGGTAGCGTGAATAACACTGCCTTGCATCAGCGCAAAAGGAGTCTTAGGATTTTCAACTTCACTTTTTAAAATATAGTTGTTTCTTTTTAACTTATCATAGCTCTCAAGTGTGTTTTCATCAGGCTTATCTTGAGAATTAGAGGCACTAGGACCATCTAAAGAGTTCAATTTTGGTTGAGTAAATGATGGCGTAGCATTATTACCGTTTTGGCTGTCAATTTTGTCTAACAAAGAGTTGCCTAAACCATGATGCTTTAACTCAAGATTTACTTTGCTAGAGGCCTTTAAAGCCTGTTCGTAGTATTCTGAATTAGTTTTGCCCTTTTTATTTTGCTCAATTTCATCTTCTTTTGGGGCTCCATCGTAATCTTCAAAAGAAACTGTTCTTGTCACAAATTTGTCTTTATCAGGACTGTTATCATCCTCTTTATAAGAACGGTCTGTAAGAGCATGTCTTTCCTGGTATTTTACATAGTCTTTAGCAAAATCTTCATCATCTAAAGTTTTAGCTGATATATCATTTAAAATTTGTTTACGGTTTTTGAAAGCATTGCTGACCATGTCTTTGTGTAAGTTTTCATCTTTAGCTTCAAAAACGCCAAGCTTGTCAGCCTTTGAGATATTAGCCTGTAGTGACTGGACTGACGCACCATTTTGCTTTTCTTTTATTTCGTTTAATTTATCCTGCTCTTTTAAACTAAAAAGTACAGTAAAAAAGATAGTCACAGCGATAAAACCACCTATTAAAAAGAAGATAGGCTTTTTTGTTAAAGGACCTTGTTTTAAGATAGAGTAAGACATCTTTTCACCTATGATTCTAGTCTTACCACATCAGCACTTTGTTTTTCTTCACCATTCTTTGAGATAAGTCTCAGATGGGAGTAGATCCCGTCTACAACAAAAGTATTGTCAAAGTAAGTAAAGTTAATGGTGTTAGTTTTATCCTCTCCGAAGAATAAAAAACTCTCTGTGCTGATTTCTTGTAGCACCGGTAAATAGCTTGAATTTATGGGATTGTTCATCACTATAAAGGTTCTTTTTCCATCGTCGTAGACATTTTGCGGAATGATCTTTGAGTCACCATCAACAGAGTAGTTGTAGTTTCGCCTTTGGGTACTGTCATTGTAGGTTGCAGCAACATTAAGCGCTGGTCGTGAGTTTTCTTCATATGAAACATTTTGCACAGAAGAATAGTACTTAAGACTTGAATTAGTCTCTGAGTAATCATTATGATCCTCATTTGAGTCATAGTTACTTGAGTACTGTAAATATGAATCGTCCCCATAATGCTTTTTTGATGGTAACTTTAAGCTATTAGGGTATGAAAATACTACAGCTGGCATAAAATCAGCTTCAGTTGATTTTAGACGAATGTGATAGGTTCTTCTGTCTGTGGTTATGAGCATTGAGGTTTTAAGCCCAGCTTCTAAAGGCTTTACAATTAGGTGTTCTACACTGTCATTTGCTGATCCTGAAATGGCACTTTCAATATTCCATCGAACAGAATCTCCTAATTGAACAGATAAAATGCTCTCTCCTTTTTCAAAGGCAAGATCAGTTAATTCTAATAAAGCGCAGACGACAGTAGGTATTCCAGAGCCGTAAGCAAAGGTAACCAATCCTGCTTTATAGGCAGTACCAGCCACCTGTTTTGCATCTAATAAGTCAAGTTTTGAAAGAGTTTTTAAATCTCTGTCATCTAAGTCAACATTGTCAGCAAAGGCACTGTAACTTGAGAAGAAAAGGCATGACAAAATAACAGACAAAAGAGATAACCTTTCTAATTTAATAAGGACACTCATTTTCATGATGCTACCTCAATGATTTTGTTGACATTAAACTCGTTTACAAACAGACCTAGAGGATTGAGTCTTACCTCCTCAAGATTGTCATAAGCAACATTCAGTCTTTTGTAACTTACAAAAGCTTTGTATCTTTCTGTTAAGGTTTGCTCTTTTTGTTTGGTCATAAGTTTGAATGTGACCTCAAAAGTGTTGTCTGACAGTGACACTACAGATTCGATTGCGGTGTTTCGTAATGCTGTTTCATAAGACATAACATTTGCTTTGGTGTAAAAGTTATCTATAAATACTGATGCTTCGCTGCCTAATGAAGTTTTGGCATAGATCTCATTGATAAATCGCCTTTGCAAAGCTTTATCCTCACTTACAGCGTACAATCTATCAACGTACTCACAGACGAAAGATGCCTTTACTTTTGAATTTAAACTGTCTTGATTAGGATTTTCTAAAAAAAGCACTGAGCCTTGCTTATCTACAGTCACTACATAAGGTCGAAACTGAGTTTTACCACTTAAATCAATGCAGTAGGCAAGTGAGATAAAGCCTAAAGCCATTCCTAATAGCCCCATAAAGGCAGGTACTAGTTCTGTACGCAGTGCTTTTATTGCAAGATCTGTAAATTTCATGCCGGTGGCAATTTTTGCCTGTTTCTTATTTTTCTTTTCCTTATAAATGGTAGGCAAATTCTTCTTGATATCGTTCATACATTTCATCCACGTAAGTTTTGTCGTTTTCTGAGAGTGATAAAAGTTTCAGTTCAGTATCAGAGAGTGCTAAAGAAAATGGCATAAAGTTAATGTCTTTATGTAAAAACAAAGTATGCTTTGGTTTTGCCTTACAGATAGCATCAATTTGACTGTCGCACAGCGAGAGTTTTTTATAGAATCCTTTTAAAGTTTCAGTGTTGGCATCTTTATTAGGTAGAAAAATTCTGGTTTTAATGCAGTCTAAAAAATCACCAATGTTAGAAGCCTTAGACAGATCGTTAATTGATTGTGTGGCTAATACAATTGCGACATTGTGTTTTCTAAAGGTTTTAATCCAGGTGATAAGTTGCTTTGAGAACTCTTCATTAGCAAGCATCATCCAGGCCTCATCAATGATAATGGCGCCACACGTACCATTCATAACGCTCTGATTGATGAGTTTAAAAATGCACTGCAGCGTTGGGTATAAAAAGTCATCAGCCTTTTCAAAAAACTGTCCGCATTCGAAAACGGTAAGATCAGTTTCAAAAGAAGGATCAGAGTCTCCATCTAAAATTGAGTTTTCAATGACACTGTTAGTAAAAGCAGATAAGGCTGTTTTGAGCTCTTTTCTAGGAAGCAGTGTGCACATCGTACTTAAAGTACGCTCGTGTTTATCAAAGTCTGCTAAAAGATTAAGGGCATCACGAAGATCATCCTTTAATTTAAGATCAGTCTCATAGCCCTGCGAGATGAAAAGTTTTTCTAAAAACTCTAAAGCGCAAGCCTTCTCATTAGGAGTATCAATTTTAGCTAAAGGGCAAAAGCGGATGCCTTTACCATTTTCTAACTTTATAAGGTTACCTTTTAAAGCTTTTGTCAGTCCGTAAAAAGAGTTGCCTTTGTCAAAGACAAAGATCTTCATCTGGTCATATTTTAAAAATGAAGGAATAAGGCTTCCTAAGAACACAGATTTACCGCTACCTGGAGGACCTACTACCAGAGCATTTGCCAGATCAGTGTCATGCAGGTTCAAGTGAGCATATAAACCTTCTAAAGTTCTTACAGTCATTAAAGAAGGTTTATTCTTACCATATCTGAAATTAGGAGACACACTCTCTCCTGTATAGACCTGATTTAAGGGTAAGAGATCGGTGAGCACTGTATTAGGCAGCAGAGCGCGCCTTACATTTTCAAGACTATGTCCTGGTAATGAGCCTAAATAAGCTTCCGTTGCGTTTACAGTTTCAATTCTTGCGCCAAAGCCCGATGCTTCGATAGTTTGCACACACTTTAAGGCCTGCTTTTCTAAAATCTTAGGATCGGTGCCTGAAAAGATGATATTGGCACAGTATGAGCCAAAGCTTAAAGAATTTTGGACTAGGTTCTTTTTAGCATCACTAATATCATTTAACTGTTCTACAGCGTCCTGATTTTCGTTGTCTGATTTAGAGTTTAAAAACTGCGCAATAAAGCCGTGTTTTTTCTGCGCCCATAAACGACGGTTCTTTTCTAAAAGTACCTGAGAGGTAAAACTGTCATAGCTAATAAAGCGTGTCGAAAATCGATAATCAAAGTCTAGAGCACAGAGTCTGTAAAGAATATTAAAATCAGATTCTATAGGCAGTCCTTCAATTGCAACTACGACAATATATCTGTCTGATAACTTTGGAGATGAGCCTGAGGTAAAGTCATCTGATGACAATAAAGAGTCAAGATAGTAATCAGATTTTGGAATGTGTAAAGATAGCTTTTTACCGCTAATACAATACTTTAAAAAGTTAACCGTTTCATGAGATCTGAGCTTTGAGTAATTGCTATTATCAAGAGCATTTTCTTTTGTAGCTAACTTTTTATTATCTAAAAAAGTGCATTCTTCAAGCTTTAATGTGTTCTCAAGAGAGTTTTTAATCGCCTCAACACTTTTTGAAAAATCTATAATGACACTGTTAATCTTGTCATCAGCAATAGTTACACTGTCTTTAGATAAATCATCTTCATCAAAGATGCTAGCGATATTACGCAGACTACCTAATGAGTGAGATAAAGATGTTATGGTAAGGTAACAGTCTTGTGTGTAGGTATCATTGGTCTTAAAAAACTCTTTTCTTTTTAAATAGAGTTTTTTAGCCTTATCGTTGCCTTTATATTCACAATCTTCAATATCATTTACTTTCTGTCTTATAAAGTCGACATTTAAGATGAAATTACCACCTAACTTTCTGATGGCATTGGCAGTTAATTCCTGAGTGCGGCAAATAAGTGCACTGTCAGCATAACTTAAATCATTAGCTTTTACTCTAAAGGTCTTAAGAAGTCCTCCATTCTTTAAAATGATGGTGTTCTGAGAACCTAAAAGAGCGTAATCTAAAAGATCTGTAAAACCAGGATGGTTTGAGGCGCACTTGTACTGCTTCCACAGCCTTTTAGCTAGCATAATTAAAATGAGTATGCTCAAAAGCGCAAGTGACAGTGATAAAGATGAAAAAAGAGCTTTTATCATAATAAGTTAGATAGTTTTCTAATTTTGCTGTAGTAATTATTTAGAATGTTCTTAAAAGGCTGATTGAGTAGCCATTTTTACTGTTATTTATTTTTTCTTACACTCTGTCTTGAGTAATAAGTTTTTTGTGCCAAATAATAAGGCTTATAACGAATGTTCTTTAAGTAAACTTTTCTTAAATACAAATCGTCTTTTGCCATTTTTAAGAGGCTCAAATACAGCACTATAAAAACAAGTAAAAGCACCACGGTTGCAACTAAGGAAAAACTAAAAATGCTGCCTACAATGGTTATAAATACAAGTAGCATACACAGTTCTCTGTCACAGCCTAAAAAACTCTGTTTACGCAATACAGATTGATAAATAGGATGTTTTACTCCAGACACGCTTTCTCCTTTAATCTTTGACTATGCATACCTGTAAGCAATTTACCTGCAACCTATTTAGCAAGCTTCTATAAGTGCTTCGTTTTTATGAAAAGAAAAACTAAAATTACTTTCAAGCGTGTTGATGTTTACATCGTTAAAGGTGTCCATGATATGTGAGGTTCTATTGACTTTAGGACTGTCAATTAAAGTTGATGAAGGAGACGAGGTGTCATGAACAAAAGCTTGAAGCTTTGAACTTGCATTTTGCTCATTAAAATGAGTTATTCTGTCTGACAGAGGTTTTTCTTGAGATTTAATTTCTTTATCATTTAAAGCTATTTCATTAGAGACTGGAGCTATCTCTACAGTGGCACCGTTAAATAAAGATGACATTAAGGTGTTTGCTCCTACAAGCAGTGTCATTACCATCACAAGATAAACAATACTGCGCATAAAACGACCCATTTCACCACCTGTAAAAATCAAGGTGGCGCCACAGGACACAATACCAATTAAGGATACAGAAAATGCCACAGGACCAGTTAAAGACTTCTGTATGGTCTTAAGCCAGGTCTCATAAGGTAATACGCTGCTGCCAGATGCTGTATCTGCTGCAAGAGCATCTTTAAAGACTGAAGTTAAGACAATCAAAGCTGCAAGTTTTAATAAAGTGTTTTTCATTTATTTTCTCCTAGAAATTTATAAGTGAATTTGCCTTGTTCTAAACCAGTGACAAGGGCGATACTAGATACGTGTCTTAAAGGTTCTCTTTTTAAAATAATGATGGCATTGACAGCTAGAGCTATCATGCTGTCAATATTGTCAGGAGCGGACGGGTTACGGCTTATAAGCAGTTTTAATCTTTCAAGACACTGCAAAACAGAACCAGCATGAATTGAGGCAAGACCTCCTGAATGACCGGTAGATAGTGCATCTATAAGATCAAGGGCTTCTTCAGCTCTTACCTCACCTACTACAATTCTGTCTGGACTTAGTCTTAAGGTTGCTTTAACTAAGGTACTAATAGAAGTATTAGGACCTGATACTAAATTTACCGCATTGTCATTTTCGATTTTAAGTTCAGGAGTGTCTTCAATGCAGACTATTCTTGAGAAAGGTTCAAATAAAGCAATCCTCTTTAACATCGAATTGATAAAACTGGTTTTGCCACATCCTGTCTGACCACAAACTAAGATGTTTTTTCTCTCTTTTATCAGAGAATCTAATATGGTTAACTGTTCTTTGGAGATAAAGTTTTGTGATACTAAATGCTCAAAGTTCAAAGAGAGCGCGTGTAATGATCTTAGGCAAAAGCATGGATACTTACACAATGGTGGTAGCAAAGCTGAGAATCTAGCATTGATGCAAGAAATTTCAGTTTCGACGATAGGGCAGTTAACGTTAATATCAATTTTGCTCATTGAGGCAACAGTTCTGATTAGGATCTGTGCCTTTGAAGGAGATATGTCACAATATTTGACATTCTCCCCATCTGAATAGCGCACATAGAGCGCGCTGTCTGGATTAAGCATGATTTCGTCGACAGCACCTTCAACTAATGAGCCTACTAATTCATCAGATAACAGTTCTGACAAAGTCATCACGGTTCTGTCAAAATCTAAAAGCTCGTGTTTAGAGGTACTGCTCATATGAAAAATCTTTTCCTAAGTAAAATACTCTGCTTTCATGAATTAAAAATTCAACTACTCACCATGGCGCAAGATTATCTATGAAGATTTTTTTAGACGACTTTTTTACTGATACAAACTGTAAGTAAAATTGTCTATTTATTTGAAATTAAATAAAAATAATAATTTAAAAAAGATTTGAAAAAGACTTGAATATTTATAGATACTAAATTTTTTTTGGTGATTTTTAGTGCGATGTAACGAGGAAAAACTGTAAAGCTTAAAGTGAATGGACACAAAGAGACCAATCTTTTTGAATAAATTAAATCTAGTAGAACTTCTTTTTTTTAATTATGTTGAGACAAGAAAGTCCTGTAATCAAAGCTTCATTGTGTAATCTTAGATTAAGTCAAAGTTGTCACGAGCAAAGACAGGTATATATTCAAGAGTAGCATCTGCTGTGATAGTTATACCTCCTTCATAGACAGCACCTGTATTGGTATCTCTCCATGTAGCTCCTTTTGGAAAATAAACTTAAAGAGATGATTTGCCATTTTCATATTCCATATCTTAAAGTTCATCAATCATTGCTTTTGGATTTGGGAAGTAGTCGTTATCAAAAGACCAATCTCCTTGCTTTTTACAATAGAAAAAGTCGATGACAATGACATCTAATGGAAGCTTTTTGTACTCATGAGCAACCTCAAGCACTTGATCTTGAGTAACATACCGTAATTTACTTTGCTAAAATCCCATTTCTTCCTCAGGCATCATCGGTTCTCTGCCTGTAAACTCGGTATATCTTTTTTGTTGCTTTACATACTAAAAACGTCGTCACAATTTATGTTTAGAGTATAGCTTTTTCATTAGAAAAAATTATCTGAACTACTTCAAGAAAAGGTGTATCGACGATTTAGCAATGTCTGCAAATATGGGATCAATTCACAAAGAGAAAAGGTCCCATTATGAATTTGACTGTTTAAAATATGGTAAAATCGTACCTTGGTTTATGAGTCTTGATATTTAAAATGTTATTTAATACACCTGAATATTTTCTACTATTCCTACCTGTAAGTATTATTGTTTATTTCTTTTTCAGTAAAAGGCGCTATTTTGCTGCCTCAAAGCTGTGGTTGCTTTTATGTTCACTTTTCTTTTACTGCTACTGGAAGTTTGATTACATTTGGATTTTATTAGGTTCAATTGTTTTCAATTTTGTAGTTGGATCTATACTTTCAAAAGAAGCTAATGGTAGGCAAAATGCTCTAGAGAATAGTCAAAACACTCAATTAAATGTGACTAAAAGAAAGGTTATCTTAGTCTTTGGAGTGCTTGCAAATGTTGTAATGCTTGGCTATTACAAATATACAGATTTTATAATCTCAGATTTGAATCTGCTTTTAGGTACATCTTATGAATTAGTACACATTGTGCTACCACTTGCCATAAGTTTCTTTACCTTCCAGCAGATAGCTTATCTTGTGGATTCATACAAAGGTCTTACCAAAGAATACGATTTTGTGTCCTACGCTGTTTTTGTATCCTTCTTTCCTCAGTTAATAGCAGGACCTATTGTTCATCATAAAGATCTAATTCCTCAATTCTTCAAGGCAAGAAAACTTGTTTTAAACTATAAAAATCTGTGCCTAGGTCTGTTTATTTTTACTATCGGTCTTGTAAAGAAAGCAATCATTGCTGATAAGTTTGCAATTTGGGTAAGCGACGGTTTTGACAGTGCTAACAACCTTACACTGCTTACCTCTTGGCTAGTGTCTTTTTGCTACACCTTTCAGCTGTACTTTGATTTTAGCGGTTACTGTGACATGGCTGTAGGTTCAGCTCTCTTCTTTAACATTAAGTTACCAATTAACTTTAACAGCCCTTATAAAGCTCTTTCTATTAAGGATTTCTGGCGTCGCTGGCATATAACTTTATCTACCTTCTTAAGAGATTACTTATATTTCCCATTAGGCGGTAGCAGAAAGGGCAGCTTTATAACTTATCTAAACCTCTTTATAGTTTTCTTTATAACTGGTATCTGGCATGGAGCTGGCAACACCTTTGTCTTATGGGGACTTCTGCATGGTGTTGGCATCATTGCCCATAGAGTATTTCATAATCTAGGTTTTGCTTTACCTAAAATTCCTGCATGGATTTTAACCTTTATCTTTGTTGATATAGCCTGGGTTCTATTTAGAGCTCCTGATCTTAATGTGGCTTATACAATTTACATTCACATGTTTGATATTAGTTCACTCTCACTAGAGCAGTTATCTAACTTTAAGACAGCCTTAAAGGGCATCGGTTTGAATTATCAGACAGTAACTTATGTGGTCTTAGCTTTAATTGTGGTTTTAAGCTTCAAAAACTCTAATGAGCTCTTAGCTAAAGTATCAACTAAAAACTCAGTTAAGTTACCTTCGTTTAAACAAATTCACAATCATAATTTACAAAAACTGCTTGTAAAAACTACTGGTTATTTTGCTTGCGTGTTAGTAGCACTAATTTTGTTCTATGTGACATTGGCTGTAATTGGTTCTACCTATACAGAGTTTATTTACTTTAATTTTTAAGATTAAGCTTTTTTTAATTCAAGGTATTACCAAGTTATAAAGGTAATAAAAGGATTTAGATAATCATGGCAAGTAAAAAGATCTTTGCTCTTATCATGTCTTTATTTATAGGCATATTTGCTTTGTATACAGTTGCCATGTATTTATATGATCCTATGCATATTATTTCAAACAAAGAGCAGTTATTTAATGGCAGCATGCGCTATCAGGCTCGAGGTTATCTTGAGAATAAGAATGTCAAAGGGCTTATTATTGGAACTAGTATGCTTGAAAATACCAGTTCAGATGAGGCAACTGCAAAATTATTTAAACACGGTAGTGCTGATAGATTTATAAACATTTCGTTAGCAGGTTCAACTTTGGCTGACAGAAAGGTAGTCCTTGACTATGCTTTTAAACACAATGAGATAAAAAAGGTTATTTATTCTTTAGAAATGTCTCCTCTTTTCTATCAGGAATTAGCGCCGATGAACTGGCAGAAGATCTATGATGACAATCCTCTAAGTGTTATGTCTCCGTATCTAAAGACTGGTTACGTAAAATGCTTGCTGACTTTTTCTAAAAGTGAAAAGTGCGTAGGTGTACAAAAGTCCTTAGACAGACCAGCATCTTGGATAGATGATCCATTATATAAAGACAGCTTTAATGGAGTATGTTCTTGGAATGAGGTTTCAAGAAACATCCTTAAAAGTTATCTTGATACCAACGGTAAAAGTAATGAACTAAAACTGTATGGCTTAGATTATCTAAAACAGTATACAGAACAGGAACTTTTTAGCATTATTGATGCTAAAAAGGACACAGAATTTTATCTTGTGATACCACCTTCTTCGGCAATCTATTACAAGCTTCAAACTTTGTACTATAAAGAACATATTGCTTTAATTAAGAACTTTATTACTTACTTAGCAGATACTTGCTCTCAAAGAGAAAACTGCACTTTATACGGCTTTGATGACACTGGCCTTTCATTAGATCTAAAGAATTATAAAGACATGTTTCATTATTTAGATAAGATAAATTCTCTGATGATTGATTCCATTGAAAAGCATGAACATGTGATAACTAGTGAGAATGTACAAAGCTATTTTTTAAGAATGGATGAGATCATAGAAAAGGCTGATGTTGATGCTGTAAAAACTGAAATAAGACAGTGCAAGTAAGTATATCTTAAGTTTTAAAAGATCTAACAACTTAAATAAGGAAGGTCATAATAAAAAGTGTTAAGAGCTAACGGTAGGACTTTTATTTTTTCTGCATTCTTTTAAAAGACAGCGTAAATGCTCATTTATAATGAGCGCGAATGTGCTTTATGTGACAGTGTTTTCTCTACAATTGAGCATATTTTGCTTACTTGATCTCTTCTTAGTTGTTTATTGCATTTTCAATAGCGTGTATACGCTAACGAACATCACATTTTAGGATCTAGAGCTCACCGCCATTTACTTACAAATTCCATTTCTTGCGCATCATTTAGACAACTACAGACTGTATTCAGAAATTTATAGAGCTTGGTTTGTTTGTTAATCCCATAAAAAAAGCTCCAACCAGTAAGGTTGAAGCTTTCTTAAATAAAGTTCTACTTAAAATTATTTTTTATCAGCAAGTCTTTCTGCTCTCTTGCAGGCTGCTGCTGTAAAGATTACGTCTGTTGAGCTGTTTAGTGCAGTTTCAGTTGAATCCTGAATTACACCGATAATAAAGCCAATACCTACAACCTGCATTGCGATGTCGTTTGGAATACCAAAGATTGAGCAAGCTAAAGGAATTAGCATTAAAGAACCACCTGCAACGCCAGAAGAGCCACATGCGCATAAAATTGAAGCTACACACATTAAGAATGCTGAAGCAAAGTCAATTTCAATACCTAAAGTATGAGCTGCAGCCATAGTCATAATAACGATGGTGATACCTGCACCTGACATGTTAATAGTGCAACCTAAAGGAATAGAAATTGAGTAAGTAGCCTTATCTAGCTTCATCTCCTCGCATAATGCTAGGTTTACAGGTAAGTTAGCAGCAGATGATCTTGTGAAGAATGCGCAAACACCTGATTTAGCTAAGCACTTGAACACTAATGGGTAAGGATTCTGATGTGTGGTGATAAATACTAATAATGGGTTGAAGATGAACGCAACCATTAAGAATGTTGATACTAACACTGCAACAACGTGTACATAGTTTAGTAAGTTAGCAAAACCTCCTTCCTGGGTGCATGATGAGTATACTAAGCCGAATACACCAATAGGAGCAAAACGGATCACCATACGAATAACACCAGATACGGATGCAGCTAAATCATCTAATACGCGTTTTGTGTTCTCGTGAGCAACTCTGAACATTAAGCCTAAGGCAATAGACCACATTAAGATTGCAATGTAGTTACCATTGATAAATGCAGAAACAGGGTTTTCAACAGCCTGGTTAACAAAGTTAATTAAAACCTCACCAATTCCTGATGGAGCTGAAACATCAGCATTCTGAGCTAATTCTGTGAAGGTGCTTGGGAAAATGTAGCTCATGGTCAAAGCTAAACCGCCAGAAATTAACATGCCTACAAAATAAAGCACAATAATAGGCTTCATAGAGGTCTTCTGACCTGACTGATGCTTTGCAATAGCAGATGCTACCAAAACGAATACAAGAATAGGAGCGACAGCTTTTAGGGCTTTAACAAAGAGGTTACCTAATGTTGGGATCACAGATTTGTCATCAGGATATACATACGCTGCAAAGATACCTAAGATAAGACCAATTACGATTTGCAGAATGAAAGGAACTCGATTTAGAGTCCTTGCAAATGGTCCTTTTGGATTTTCAGATTCTAACATAGTGTTATTTTCCTTATATTTATAAAGGCAAGAAGCCTTTCTTTTCTGTAGAAATTTGGTTCATTTTACAGTCAAAATCTATAGATTTGTATTTATTGATCAATTGATACTACATTTAGATAAATATGCACATAAAAGGTGCAAAATTTAAGCATAAACTCGATACATTGAGCTTTTTTGAGGTAGCCAAAATATAGAGAAAATTAGAAGGCGTAATCGCTTACGGGATAAAAATCTTAAATTTAAGATTTTGAGTTATTTTAATAGATTTTTATTCTTACGATTTTGGAAAAAATTGAAGCCTTGTATTATAATCAAGCTGTTTTTGGCTAAGGCTAAAAAGAATCTTATTTAATGAACACATACAAATTAGGTACCACCAATGATCTATTCTAAAGAAGTAGAGAATATGTGCCCTGTAACTAAGGGTGCATACCATGGTCCTGCTCCAATTCCTGAAGAGGGTAAATGGGTTCAGGCTAAAGAAATCACAGATATCAGCGGATTAACTCACGGTGTGGGTTGGTGTGCTCCTCAGCAGGGCGCTTGCAAGATGACCTTAAATGTTAAAGACGGCATCATTCAGGAAGCTCTAGTTGAGACTATTGGTTGTTCAGGTATGACTCACTCTGCAGCTATGGCATCAGAAATCTTAATCGGCAAGACCTTATTAGAAGGCTTAAACACCGACTTAGTTTGCGATGCGATCAACACTGCATATCGTGAGCTATTCTTACAGATCGTTTACGGTCGTACTCAGACTGCTTTCTCAGAGGGCGGTTTACCAGTTGGTGCTTCTCTTGAAGACTTAGGTAAGAACCTACGTAGCCAGGTTGGTACTATGTTTGCTACTAAGGCAAAGGGTCCACGTTACCTGGAGATGACAGAAGGTTATGTTACCCGTGTAGCTTTAAACAAGAATGACGAGATCGTAGGTTACGAGTTCTTAAACTTAGGCAAGTTAATGGATCTGTTAAAGGCTCACCCAGAGATGTCTGGTAAAGACGCAATTGCTAAGATCCAGGGCCACTATGGTCAGTGGGATAATGCCGCTAAGTATATTGATCCAAGAAAAGAATAACGAGGTACTCAAAGATGGCATTATTTGAAAGTTATGAGCGTCGTATTGACAAAATCAATGGTGTATTAGCTCAGTACGGTATTAAGTCAGTTGAAGAGTGTAAAGAGATTTGCGCTAAGTATGGTTTAGATCCATACAAGACTGTTGGTGACATTCAGGGTATCGCTTTCGAAAACGCAAAGTGGGCTTACACTGTAGGTGCTGCTATTGCATTAAAGAAAGACTGCAAGGTTGCAGCTGATGCAGCTGAAGCTATCGGTATCGGTTTACAGGCTTTCTGTATTCCTGGTTCTGTAGCTGAGGATCGTAAGGTTGGTTTAGGTCACGGTAACTTAGGCGGTATGCTATTACGTGATGAAACCAAGTGCTTCTGCTTCTTAGCAGGTCACGAGTCATTCGCTGCTGCTGAAGGCGCTATCGGTATCGTTCGTAACGCTAACAAGGCACGTAAGACCCCATTACGCGTTATCTTAAACGGTTTAGGTAAAGACGCTGCTCAGATCATTTCTCGTATCAACGGCTTCACTTATGTAAAGACCAAGTTTGATTACTACACTTCTGAGTTAAAGATTGTAGAAGAGATTAAGTACTCAGATACAGAGCGTGCTAATGTTCGTTGCTTCGGTGCAGACGATGTTCGTGAAGGTGTTGCAATTATGCATCACGAGGGTGTTGATGTTTCTATCACCGGTAACTCAACTAACCCAACTCGTTTCCAGCACCCAGTTGCAGGTACCTACAAGAAAGAGTGTATCGAGCAGGGTAAAAAATACTTCTCAGTAGCTTCTGGTGGTGGTACCGGTCGTACCTTACACCCTGATAACATGGCTGCTGGTCCTGCTTCATACGGTATGACTGATACAATGGGTCGTATGCACTCAGACGCTCAGTTCGCAGGTTCATCATCAGTTCCAGCTCACGTTGAGATGATGGGCTTCATGGGTATGGGTAACAACCCTATGGTTGGTGCTACCGTAGCTATCGCAGTTCAGGTTGCTCAGGCTTTAAACAAGTAATTTGTTTAACTGAATGATCTTAAGAGGGGCAGTTCTTGCCCCTTTATATTTTAATAATCCCTTTTTATTTCTGTTCCTTAGTTAAGAATCTTCTCTTCAATCTACTTTTGTTTGTTCTAAAATCAGTTTTAGTAAAACATTCACCAATATGCCGGTTTCTAATGTAAGATGACTTTAGTTTATAGAGGACTAAATTATGTCAATCGATCAAGGTAAATATATCTGTGCCTGTACAGATTTTGGGTTTAAAAGACTATTTGGATCGGAGCTTAACAAAGATATTTTAATTAGCTTTTTAAATTCATTTTTGAACTTAAAAGATAAGATTGTAGACTTGTCTTATTTATCTTTGGAACAATTAGGTGATTTGGTTACTGACAGGGAAGCTATCTTTGATGTTTATTGTAAAACATCTGATGATGCTTATATCATCGTTGAAATGCAAAATGCATCTCAGAACTATTTTAAGGACAGAAGCATATTTTATAGTTCTTTTGCAACAAGAAATCAGGCTCCAAAAGGTGTTTGGGATTATCAATTAAAAGCGTTTATACAATTGGAATTTTAAATTTTGTCTTGGAAAAAGACAGTGAGCCTTATCGACATGAAGTCGTTTTATACGACAAGGTCACAAATTGCCAATTTAATGCAAAATGGCTTACTATTATTTTGAATTACCTAAATTTACCAAAACAGAAGATGAACTTGAAACTATCCAAGATAAATGGATGTATGCAATAAAAAATCTTTCTGCTTTAAACGATAAGCCTGTTGCTTTAAAAGAACGAGTGTATACAAGATTATTTAGAATTGCAGAAATAGCAAAATTCTCTGAAAAAGAAAAAGTTGCTTACCAAGGTAGTTTAAAAAAAATGTGGGACAATAGCGCCGTATTGGAAAAAAGTTATACCGACGGTCACAATGACTGAAAAGCTGAAGGAAAAGCTGAAGAAAGACTTTCTATTGCAAAAAACTTAAAAGAGATTGGAATATCACCTAAAGATATTTTTAAAGCTACTGGTCTTAAAGAAGGCGAGTATTAGTCTTATTTTTCATATCAATTCTTGCCAAAAGTGCAAAGAAATTATTGTTTAATATATTGTCTTTCTTACTAAAGATATTGCTCATTGTGTCGTTAAGTAGTTATGAGTTTTAAAACGGCCAATGAGCTGATATCAGGAGAGAAACAGGTGCAATTCCTGTAGTTGTCTCTGGGGAGTCATCCCCAGAGGTAACGCTCTTACTCAATACTTTAAAAATTTTAAATCCACCGCGCTCATTTACTTACATTTTCAATCATCAGTGCTTATCTTTTGATATACTGCAAGTTTGAATTTATCTGCATACACCTAAAGTTTTCTAAGTAACAAGAGATCTACATTTCTGTAGAGATCCGACAAAAGAACTAGTATGAATCGTACCATTTATAATCTCTTACAATATTTAAGAAGAAATCCTGATCTTTATACAGCAGCTATACTAGCCTTTGTAACTTCATTTTTTATCAGGTTCTCAATTACAAGTACTATTGATGCTTTAAATTTAAAAATCCTGTTATTACTTTTATGCCTGATGTTAGTTGTAGCTTCTTTTAAAAAGCTTGGTGTTTTGTCTTTAGTCTATATGAAGCTGTGTTCTCTATCAGGAAATGCAAGATCACTCTCAAGACTGTTTATCTTTATAAACTTTTTTATCTCCATGCTAATTACCAATGATGTTTCATTGATAATCTTTATACCTATCGCTATTGCAGCCTTTGTAAAAGTAAACAGGCAAGATCTCTTAATTAAGGTTCTGTCATTACAGACTATTGCAGCTAATGTAGGCTCAACACTAACACCTATTGGAAATCCTCAAAACCTCTTTATTTATACAGTCTTCAACTATGATTTACTGTCTTTTTTAAAGGTTACTTTTCCTATCATTCTAGTGTCATTTGTATTGCTGTTCTTAACCACACATTTTATTGATACCAAGCCTTTAAAGTACGAAAGCAAGATTGTACTCTCAATTAACTCAAAAAGATGTTCTTTAACTACTGTTCTCTTTGTGCTCTGTCTTTTAAGTGTACTAAGAGTATTGGATGTTTATCTGATGTCTACTCTCGTCCTTAGTTCAATTCTTATAATGGACATGAGTCTGTTCAAACAGGCAGATTACAAGTTGTTGCTACTCTTTGTTTTCTTGTTTATCTTTGTGAACAATGTGTGTCAAATTGAAACTGTTAAAAGCTTTGCTGAGAACTTTGTTGATAAATATGAATACTTTATTTCAGTATCGCTCTCTCAAATAGTTTCAAATGTGCCTGCAACTGTAATGCTATCTAATTTTGCAAAAGATCCAAATATGCTTTTAATCGGTGTGAATGTAGGTGGCTTAGGTACTATCATTGCATCAATGGCAAGTCTAATTACCTTTAAGTTCTATATTAAGACTGAAGGCGCAACTCCTCTTTACTACATGAAAAAATTTACTAAGTACAACATAGGATTCTTGCTTGTTTTAGTAAGTTTTCACTTTATTTTCCCTCAATTCTTTTAGAGAAATTTATTGAATATCTGAGGATTTAATGCGTTTAAAGTACAGGTGATTAAAGTATAATATCGCCATAAACTTGGAGCTTATAATTCATGGCATTATCATTCTTTGCAACCTGTCCTAAAGGTTTAGAAACTCTTTTATTAAACGAATTAAATCAACTTGGAGCACAAAGCGCCAAAGAAACTGTAGCTGGTGTATCTTTTAAAGGCGACTTTGCTTTTGGTATGAAAGCATGTCTTTGGTCTCGCTTTGCTTCAAGAATTTTACTTGAGATGTCAGAGTTCTACTGTGAAACTGACACTGAACTTTATATCGGTGCTAATGGTGTAGCTTGGGAAAAGTATTTTGATAAGAGCAATACCATCGCAGTTTCCTTCACAGGTACCAGTGATGAAATCAGAAACACTCAGTATGGTGCTTTAAAAGTAAAGGATGCTATCTGCGACAGATTACAGACAACACTAGGTGGAAGACCCGATGTTGACAGAGAAAATCCTGATGTTTTAATTAACTGCCATTTAGATAAAAAGGGCAGTGCAAACATTTTAATCGATCTCTCAGGTCGCGCTCTTTTAAAGCGCGAATATCACCGTGGTACAGGAGCTGCTCCTCTAAAAGAGAATTTAGCTGCTGCCATGATTAAAAGAGCAGGCTATACAGGTGATAACTTTATCGATCCTATGTGTGGTTCAGGTACCTTATTATTTGAAGCAGCTTGTGTGGCTACAGATACTGCACCAGGTATCAGAAGAGAACATTATGGCTTCTTTAACTTAAAACAGTTTGATAAAGATGTCTGGAATAACCTTTTAGAAGAAGCTAAAAACAGATCTCAAAACGGTATAGCAAAGTGTCTTGAAAGAAAGGTTGAGATTGTAGGTTTCGATCTTGATGAAAGAATTGTAGATATTGCTAATGAAAATGCTGCAAAGGCTGGTTTTTCGAATTTAGTTAAGGTATATCACTGTCCTGTACAGAATCTTTATAATCCATTTACTTCAGATCTTAAAGTTACCATTGTAACAAACCCTCCATACGGTAAGAGAATGGGTAACTTTAATGAGTTAATCGCTCTTTATACTGAGATCGGTGCTGGCTTTAAGAAGAACTTTAAAGGCGCAAGAGCTGCAGTGATCTCTTCATCTCCAGAATTACTCTCCTGCATGAGATTGCATTCAAATAAGGTTTACAAACTTTACAACGGTGAGCTTTTATGCCAGTTAAGAGTCTTTGATATTAACGAGACTGAAGATCTAAGCGTAAAAGAAGAGCAGAACATTAAGATTGCAACAGACTTTGCTAACCGCTTAAAGAAAAACTTAACTTACATGCGTAAGTGGGCAAAGAATGTAAATACCAATGCTTACCGTGTGTATGATGCTGATGTCCCTGAGTATTCTGCTGCAATTGATTACTACGATGGTTACTATGTAATCCAGGCATACAAAGCTCCAGCTAAGGTAAATCCTCGTGTAGCAAAGCGTCATGAATTAGACATGCTAAGTGCGACGGTGGAGATTGCAGGTGTTACTGGTGATAAGGTTATCTTAAAGAGCCGTGAAGTTCAAAAGGGCGACAATCAGTACGAAAAAGCTAAAGAACTTAAAAATGAGTTCATGACTGTCAATGAGAACAATGCTCTGTTTAGAGTAAATCTCTATGATTACCTTGATACAGGTCTTTTCTTAGATGGAAGACTCATCAGAGATTTAATTAGAAAAGAAGCAAAAGACAAAGACTTTTTAAATCTGTTCTCTTATACCTGTTCAGCCTCAGTTGCAGCAGCCTTAGGCGGAGCAAAATCAACTGTATCTGTTGATATGAGCAGAACTTACCTTGAATGGGGTATGGAGAACTTTAAGCTAAACCATTTAGCAACAGATAAGGCTCAATTCATTCAGGCAGACTGTCTAGCTTGGTTATCTCAAGATCAAGGTCTTTTGTTTGATCTTATCTATATAGATCCTCCTACCTTCTCAAACTCAAAGCGTATGGAAACAAGCTTTGATGTAAAACGTGATCAGGTAGCGTTACTTTCAAATCTTACAAGACATCTAAAAGATGGTGGTGAGGTTATATTCTGCACCAACTTCAGAGGTTTTGTAATCGATGAGTCTATTAAAGATTATGGTTTTGAAATTGAGAATATCTCTGAGTCGACTCTGCCTCGTGACTTTTCTCGAGATAAAAAAATTCATACCTGTTACCGTTTGAAATTCACCAAGGCTAATATGGTAAAAACACCTGAGCCTATGACAACATTAAAAGCAGCTCCTAAGTGGCAGAAAGCTTTAGATGTAAAAGAAAATTCTTATCATGAGTATTCTGATTCAAATCACTATTCTCAGGATAGAAACTCAAGAAATGGTGACAGAAGCTCTTATAGAAATTCAAGAGCTTACTCTTCAAGAACATCTAATAGCTCAGACACCGCTACATATAGTACAAATACTGGTGTAAATAAGGTTTGGGGCGAGGCCAAAGAGAGTCACTCTACTTACAGACACGAAAAACAGGATAAATTTACCAAGCGTTCAGGAGAGTTTTCCCATAAGCCATTCAGACGTGATGAAGACAATTCATCATTTAATGAAAGACGAACTTATGATAATGGCTACTCCAGAGGTAAGTCATCATATTCTAAAGGAAAAGATAGCTTTTCAAAAGGTAAACCTAGAGCACCTTCTCACAAGCCACGTGTGTTTGGACCTGATGGAATTAAGGATCTGTAATGAGTCTTGTATCCATTATTGATGCTTATTTAAACAACGGAGCTGACAAACTTTTAGAAGGCGCTAATCTTTCAATTGAAGAGAATGAAAGAATATGTCTTGTAGGTCGTAACGGTACTGGTAAGTCAACTCTGTTAAGTTTGATTCAGGGTAAAAGAGAGTTAGATTCTGGAAGAATTATTATTCAGTCAGGTCTTAAGATAGCAACTTTATGTCAGGATCCTCCTTCATACGAACACGGTACTGCTTATTCACTTGCAGCTAGCGGTGTACCTGTTGTAGGTGAATCTTTATCAAAGTTCTCTTTATCAGAAGCTCCTCATGAGCAACTGGAGCTTTCTGCTTTTATTGAATCACATGATGGTTGGGTTAAAGACGCGGTTGTGCGTAAGATCCTAAACAGAATAGGTTTAGCTCCCGAGCTTGAATTAAAATCCCTTTCAGGTGGTAACCGCCGTAAGGTGGCGCTGGCTGCAGCTTTAGCTTCTGAGCCACAATTGCTACTTTTAGATGAGCCTACCAACCACCTAGATATTGAATCTATTGCCTGGTTTGAACAAGAGCTGAAAAACTTTAACGGAACTCTAGTTTTTGTAACCCATGACAGGTTCTTTGCCAATAACTGCGCTACAAGGATAGTCGAGTTAGATAGAGGCAAGCTTTATTCCTATCCAGGTTCATTTAAACGCTATATTGAACTTCGTGATGAGCGATTACGCAAAGAAGAATTAGCTAATGCTGAATTTGACAAGATCTTAGCTCAAGAGGAGGCTTGGATCAGACGCGGCGTTAAGGCTCGTCTTGCTCGTAATGAAGGCAGAGTAAAAGATCTTGAAGAGCGCAGAAAAATAAGAGCAAGTAGACGTGACAGAATGGGCAACGTCATTATGGAGGCAAATTCTGCGCAAAGAAGCGGTAACTTAGTTTTTGAAATTAAAGATCTTAATATCTCTTTTGGAGAGAAGTCTGTTATCAAAGACTTTTGTGCAACCGTAATGCGTGGTGACAGAATTGGTATTACAGGTCCAAATGCTGCTGGTAAAACTACTTTAATTAAAGCTCTTTTAGGTCAGATAAAACCAACTTCAGGCAAAGTAAGAACAGGTGTTAATGTAGAAATACAGTATTTTGATCAGTACCATGAAGGTCTTGATCTTGAAAAGTCTGTAGCAGATAACGTCGCTGATGGTCACACCGAAGTATGTATCAACGGTAAGAATAAGCATGTGATCTCTTATCTAGCTAACTTCCTGTTCTCTGGTCGAAGAGCCCGTTCTCCAGTAAAGGTTTTATCGGGAGGTGAGAAGAACCGACTGCTTTTAGCACGCCTTTTTGCTAAAAGCTCAAATGTTCTCATCATGGATGAGCCTACTAATGATCTTGACTTAGAAACCTTAGATTTATTAGAAGATCTTGTATCAACATATAACGGTACTGTTATCATTATCAGCCACGACAGAGCTTTTATCGATAAGGTTGCAACTGAGACTTGGGTCTTTGACGGTAAAGGTCACATTGAGTCTGTAATTGGTGGTTGGTCTGATGTTTTAGCTTATTATGAGAGAATTTCTAAAAATGTAGAGTGTCAAACAAAGGACAATTCTCAAAAAGATATTAAAAATTCTGAACAGCCATCAAGAACTGGAACAGAAAAAACAGACAATTCTAAAAAGAAAAAAGGTCTTACTTTTACCCAAAAGCATGAGCTAAAAGAACTTCCAGATAAAGTTGAAAAGTTAGAAGCTGATATTGCCCTATTAGATGAGCAACTGTCAGATCCTGCCTTATTTGCTGATGGACCTGAAAAATCTATTGAAGTTACCAACAAGAGAAACAAGGCTCAAGAAGAGTTAGACAAGCTCTATGCTCGTTGGGAAGAATTAGAATTGATAAACGGAGAATAAAATGCCTGCCATTTTTTCAAAGATTGATTTACATTCACATTCAACAGCTTCAGATGGTGCTTTTACTCCAGAAGCTTTAGTACAAAGAGCAATCTCAAGAGGTCTTACTCATTTAGCTTTAACTGATCATGACTGTGTTTTAGGAATTGATAGGGCTAAAAAGGAAGCAGAAGGTAAGCTTGAGTTAATTCCTGGAGCTGAGCTGTCAACAACATGGAATAACGAGCAGATCCATGTGGCAGCCTTATTTATCGATAAAGATGCACCAGCACTTCAAGAATATCTAAAAGGACAAAGAGTCTTACGTATTCAAAGAGCTCAGGAAATTGGTGACAAATTAGATAAGCAGGGATTTACTGATTCATATAACGAATGCGTAAAAAGAGCGGGGGAAGGTGCCTCAATTACACGTGGCAACTATGCTCGCTACATCGTTGAGATGGGCAGAGCTCAGACCAATGAAGATGCCTTTGAATATTATCTTAAAAAAGGTAAATGCTGTTATGTAAAGACTAATTGGCCTGATATTAGTGTAGCTGTAGATGCTATCTTAAAGTCAGGTGGTATTCCTGTGTTAGCCCATCCAAAACGCTATTCACTTACCAACACCAAATTAAGATCGTTAATGGAATATTTTAAAGATTGCGGTGGTTTAGGAATTGAGGTCGCTTCATCTCAGCAGAAGCCTGCAGATCATGTGTATTTGTGTGAACTTTGCAAGAAGTATGATTTCTTAGCCTCATTAGGTTCAGATTTTCATAATATAGGTCCATACAGAGAGTTAGGTTTTAACCTGTCAATCCCTGATGATTTAAAGAAGGTCTGGGAAACCTCTCAAGCAAAAGAGTACCACTTTAACTAATTATCTAACTAACAAACTAACCAAACAACTAACTAACCATTTAGTTCAAAAGTTAAGTGTAGTAAGTAAGGTTTATCTTGCAAAATATTGCTAAAAAAGCAGTTATAAGATGACCTTACTTCTTGTTGCAAAAATATTATCCGCTCTATTTTACGCTTTAAAAAAATACTAGAACAATTGAAACCTCATCTAAAGAACCATCACGAGAAAAGACAGTAAATCAGTTGAGTATTTGTCTTAGCTGAAATTTTGTATCGTTTAATAAAAATTATTAGCTAAAGCTAATTATAGTTGCATGTAACTAACTATATCTATACAATGATATTGTGTTCGTAATTAAAATTTTTTAGCTAAGAGGAAATCATGTCAAAAATCGTTAAAGTTATCGGTCGTGAAATTATCGATTCACGTGGTAATCCAACTGTAGAAGCAGAGGTATATTTAGAGGATGGTTCTTTTGGCCGCGCTGCAGCTCCATCTGGTGCATCTACAGGTTCTAGAGAAGCTTTAGAGTTAAGAGACGGCGATAAATCACGCTTTGGTGGTAAAGGTGTATTAAAAGCTGTTGCTAATGTAAATGGTCCAATAGCAAAGGCTATTGTAGGCAAATGCTCTTGCGATCAGTCCGGTATTGATAAGATCATGATAGAGCTAGATGGTACTGAGAATAAAGATAAGTTAGGTGCAAATGCTATCTTAGCAGTATCTTTAGCAGTAGCTAAGGCAGAGGCAGCTTCACGTAAGGTTCCTCTATATAAATATATCGGTGAACTATACGGCCATAAGGGTAAGTATGTAATGCCACTGCCAATGATGAACATTCTAAATGGAGGCAAGCATGCAGATAATAATGTGGATATTCAGGAGTTTATGATCCAGCCTGTAGGTGGCAAGAATATCCGTGAAGCTTTACGCATTGGTGCAGAGGTATTCCATGCTCTGGCATCAGTATTAAAGAAGAAAGGTTTATCAACAGGTGTTGGCGATGAGGGCGGTTTTGCTCCTAACTTAAAGTCAAATGCTGAAGCTTTTGCCTGCATCAAAGAGGCTGTTGAAAAAGCAGGATATGAGTTTGGTAAAGATGTAACTCTAGCTATGGACTGCGCTTCATCAGAGTTCTATAACAGCGAAAAAGGTCTATATGAGTTAAAAGGTGAGGGCAAGTCATTTACCTCTCATGAGTTTACTGATTATCTTGCTAATCTAGTAAATGAGTACCCAATTGTATCAATTGAAGATGGTCAGAATGAGTCTGATTGGGATGGCTTTAAATACCAGACTGAAAAGTTAGGTTCACATGTTCAGTTAGTTGGTGATGATTTGTTTGTAACTAACACCAAGATCTTAGCTGAAGGTATTAAAAAGGGTATTGCAAACTCAATCTTAATTAAATTCAACCAGATTGGTTCTTTAACTGAAACATTAAATGCTATTAAGATGGCCCATGATGCTGGCTACACAGCTGTGGTATCACACAGATCAGGTGAAACTGAAGATACTACAATTGCTGATCTTGCAGTTGGTACCTCATGCGGTCAAATTAAGACTGGTTCTATGAGTCGTTCTGATCGTATTGCCAAATACAATCAGTTAATCAGAATCGAAGAAGAATTAGGTGACGATTGCGTTTTCTTAGGAAGAAAGTCTATTAAAGGTCAAAACTAAGTTTTAGATCCTTTTTGATTGAAGATTTTGGTGCCAGGACTTGTTCCTGGCGTTTTTGTTGGTGATCATTGAAATCAAAATTTAAGAGCTAATCTCAAAACTATGGTAAATGCAAAATAAATTTTACAAGTTTAAGAGTGAATGAAATGAACTTTTTGATCTTACTTTACTTTTTTAAGTTACATTTGTGTTAACTTGATACAAAATACTTTTGAAGGAATTTTGTCATGAAAAAGAAAACAATTGCTATTGTAAGTTCATGTGCTGTAGCTGTAGCAGCAGTTGTATATGCTAGCGGTGTTTATTTTACAAAATCAGCTGTAGATAATGAGATTGAAAAGATTAATGACATCTCAAGCCATGGAGAGAATACCCCTCAGGAGATTGCCTCTGTTGCTCATTTTAATGTTGAAGATAAAGGCTTTTTCTCACAAAAGGGCACACTTACACTTTCATATCCCCCATATGTTAACTTTTCAATTCCTGTAAAAATTGAGCATGGATTTTTAAATGCAGAGATATCTTTTGATACAAAAGATATCAACAACTATTTATCAAGACAAAAGCTTTTATCTCTTGATGGAAATACTTTAAAGAGCTCTGCAAAGTTAAAAATAAGTGCTTTAAGTCAAAGTGCAACTTTAAAGCTAAAGCTTGATGGAAGATATCTTGACAGATCAATAAATCCTATTTCCGCATCGGTTAAAGCAGAGTTTGATAAAGATGAGAACGTTGATTTGTCATCTGAATTTTACAGTATCAATCTAGCCTTTATTGGTAAAGTCGATTCTATAAAGTACAAGACCAAGTTTACAGGTATCGGCGCTCTAAAGAAATTTGATGAAATGGAGCTATCAACTAAAGGTGTGAAGACTATTGGTTTTAAATCTGATAGCTTAAAAGCATCATTAGTAGCTAAAAACCAAAAAGATGATGGTACCTTTGATCTTAAGTTCAAAGCCAAAGGCGATAATCTTGATTATATAAAGGATTATGATGCAGTTATTACTGTAAGAGGTATTACAGCTGATGCTCTAAGTAGCCTGTATACAGGAGCTGTAACCGGACTTCCAAACTCAATTCCAAATATAAAAGGCATCGACATTGATAAATTTGAAGGCGTAATTGATGACAAGATTGGCTCTTTAATCGGATTGTATGATAAAAAGAAACTTCCTATTAAAGCTTCTGGCAAACTTGATTTTAAAGTCTCAGAAGATGAATCTGTTCCTGTGGTTAACGGAAATATCAACGTTACAACAAAAGAAGATCCTGGTCAGACCATGTTCTTTGTAAAAAAGGATAAGGAGTACAGCTCAGAGATTAAGATTGTAGATTCAGAAGTTTATGTAAACAATGAACGCATGATGTAGCGAGTAGTTCTGATTGATAAGTCAAGCTCAGAATTTCATACTTTGTGCTTTTAACGCCAAAGTATGAAAATTCTCGACGGTTAAATCCCTGCTGGGAATTTTTATTAACGAATTTGATAACATACTATTTCCCTATTTAACATAAGGTTAATGTTTCAATAGATGCTATACTTTAGATCAAAGATCAGAAAGTTTTTAGGACGATGACATGAAATTTACAAAGCTACTGCCAAATTCATGCAATTTTAGAGATCTTATTGACAATAATAGAGTATATGTAGATAAGACTGCTTTAATTTGCCAAATTGCAAAAGATGAAAAAGGCCCATATTTCATTTCACGTCCAAGACGCTTTGGTAAGTCAACTCTTATCAATACCTTCCATGAACTCTTTGCTCATGGAACAGAGAGGTTTAAAGGTTTAGAGATTGAACCTTTATGGAAAGACAAAACATATAAGGTTATCCATTTAGATTTTTCTACATTCAGAGAGGTTCCTTCAAACAGTTCTTTTAATAAAGAATTTATGGATGCCTTTAAGCTTTCACTTGAAGAAGCAGGTATTGAACCTACAAAAGAAAATATAGATAGTCCGGCTAACTTGCTAAAAAAGACACTAGATACAGAAAGTGAAGTGGTATTGCTAGTAGATGAATATGATGCACCATTAACAGCTGTCTTAAATGATAGCAATGAATTTGAAGATAGACGTAAGATCTTATCTAACTTCTATTTAACTGTTAAATCATGTGACGGAAAATTCCGTTTTATCTTTATTACAGGTGTAACTTACTACTCACATACCTCTATATTCTCTGCATTTAATAATTTAAAAGATTTAACTTTAGATCTAAGATACGGTGCTTTATTAGGTTATACCAGTGAAGAGTTAGAATTATATTTTGGTGAATATATTGATAATGCTGTCGAGGTCTTAAACAAGAAGTACCATACAGAACGATATACACATGATTTAGTTGTATCAGAGTTAAAAAGAAACTATGACGGCTATAGCTTTGATGAAGAAGCACTCAATCATGTTTACAATCCTTGGTCGATAGTAAACTTCTTTGATGCTCCTGTTAGAGGTTTCATTCCTTACTGGGTTGTATCAGGAGGATCAACACCAACATTCTTAGTAAATTACCTAAAGCAAGGTTTAGAAAAATACAATACAGATGATTTACAGTCACTGTTGAATATTGACTCTACAGTTAATTCAGCAGCAGAGTACCTGTATCCTAAAATTGAAAATATGGCAAATCTTGACCTGTTTGCTATTTTGTATCAGGCTGGTTATTTCTGTATTAAAGCTGTTGTTGATGATATTTTTAAGGTTGGAATTCCAAATTTAGAAGTTAAGAAAGCGTATTCTAACATTGTGCTCAACGAGCTTACCAAAACAAAGGAAGCTAAGTTAAAGTATGTAGAACCATTCAAAGAAGTTTTAGCATCAGGAAACTTAGACAAGATAAAAGAGCTTTTTAATACCTTTATCAATGAGTTTTCATATGAAACAGTAAAGAACTTTAATGAAGCTTGTTTTAGAGATGTACTAAAGCTAGCAATGCTTACTTTTAATGTAACTGCCTCAACAGAGGTAATGGGAGCCTGTGGCAGAGCAGATATTACAGCTGAAGCTGGTGACTATCTGTATGTCTTTGAATTAAAGGTAACAGATAACAGTAAAGACATTGACACAAAACTTTCTGAAGCTAAAGAGCAAATCATAAAGAACAAGTACGCAAGACGTCTTACAGATAAGACTGTAATACCAGTAGCTTTAGTTTTAGAGAATAATTCTAAGAGTAGAGAAAAGAGTGATACCCAAGTCTGTGAGATTGTAGCTTTAGAAAAAGTTTAACAAGACTAAAAACGGTGAATTAGTTTTCACCGTATTCTTGAAGATGGATTAAAGTAGTTATTACCACTTCTTCTTATCACCAAAGATTTCATCAAGATCGCTCTTATCGGCTAAACTCTGACCATCAGCGTCAGCCTTTTCTTTCTTTGCAGGATCTTTAATCTTAGTTTCAGCATTGATGCCATTTAAAAGGTTTGTTAGAAGATCTTCTTTTTCAGTAAGCCAACCGTCTTTTACACCAGAAGCTTTGATAACACTTAAACCTTTATCAATAAGCTGTCTGCAAGAACCTATTTGACGTAGTCTTTTCATTTCGAAAACTTTCTGAATTAAGTTTGAAATGTTAACTTTTAGCACCAGAATGTACAGACGACGATCTTCTTTATTTAATTGAGATGGATTTAAAGGAATACCTGATGTCATCTCTGACTTTAAGATGCTACGTAATCTTCTGATAACACGAAGTTGAGCAATAGCCATAGCATCATTTTCAGGGGCCTTAAAAGTACTTAATTCTTTGTAATTGGTTTTTAGCTCGGCAATGATCTTTTCTTCGTTAGCAATTCTGTCTTTTACCTCATCACGGGTTTTAGGATCAATTGCTCTTTTTCTTAAAGCTCTGATAATTCTGTAGTGAAGAACTAAAACTAGTGTTTTGGAAAATGCAACTTGAGCTTGGTTTAAAAGCAGTTCTTCACATTCGGTGATGATGTTTCTTGCTCTAGTAGAGATAAGTCTAGCATCCTGCTCACGGCGGGCAACATAATCACTGTACATATTCACAATGATTAAAAGAAAACTTGCTAGAAGAACAAATATAACAGCTATTGTAATAAACATAATCGCTTCTCAAAACCGAAACATTCTCGTTATTATAACGGTATACAAGACAATTACTTAAGTTTATGGGTAATTTTTTTTGAACAAAATCGTAAAGTTACTCAAATTCACTGGTAACTTTTTTGTCTCCCCAGTTATTTACGCCATTTTGAGCGTCATTTTGAGGTCGAGATGTGACTACTTGATGTTGAAATTTAGTTTGCAAGGCTTTGTTAAATCGTTTGCGATGTCACTTTTATACAGACTAATTATGCTATAATTCCTGCTGTTGTATGCGAATTACAACTTAATTTTAGCGGTAACGAACCGCCTCTGCTAAAACATAGCAGAAATTAAAATTGGCAGTTGCAGACAGCTGTAGTCAAATAAACAATTGATTACAACGGTTCACTGAACAAGGAAAGTACCATCTATGACAACATTGATTAAGACAGCTGACTTCATTGAGTCTGTCTGTGATGCGATTCAGTTCATTTCTTATTATCATCCAAAAGATTTCTTAAAGGCTATGAAACATGCCTATGAAATTGAGCAGAATCCATCAGCAAAGAACGCAATCGCACAGATCTTAGTAAATTCAAAAATGTGTGCAATCGGACACCGTCCATTGTGCCAAGATACAGGTGCTGTTACCTGTTTCGTTAAGATCGGTATGGATGTTCGCTTTGAAGGCGACATGACTATTCAGGAAATGGTGGATGAGGGTACTAGAAGAGCATATGCTTTCCCAACAAACCCTCTACGTAAGTCAATCCTAATGGATCCATTAGGAAAGAGAATTAACACCAAAGACAATACTCCTACTGTAGTTCACATTGAGATGGTTCATGGTAATAAGGTAGAAGTAGCTATTGCATCAAAGGGTGGTGGATCTGAGAACAAGACCCACATGAGAATGTTAAACCCATCAGACAGCGTAGTTGATTACGTATTAAGCCAGATCCCTCTAATGGGAGCTGGTTGGTGTCCTCCAGGAATTATTGGTATCGGCGTTGGCGGTACTCCTGAGAAGTCTGCAATTTTAGCTAAAGAAGCTTTAAATGATCCTATCGATATCCAGGAGTTAATTGCTCGCGGACCTAAGAACGCTGAAGAAGAGTTAAGACTTGAGCTTTATGACAAGATCAACAAGTTAGGTATCGGTGCTCAGGGCTTAGGTGGTATTACCACTGTTCTTGATGTTAAGGTTAAGACCTACCCATGCCACGCAGTATCAAAGGCTACTACAATTATTCCTAACTGTGCTGCAACTCGTCACATTGATTTTGAGTTAGATGGTACAGGTCCAGCAACCTTCACACCTCCATCATTAGATGACTACCCAGATATCGAAATCGGTGGTGCAAGTGCAAATGTTAAGAGAGTAAATCTTGATACTATCACTAAAGAAGAGATTGCTTCATGGAAGATGGGCGAGACCTTATTATTATCAGGTACTATCTTAACGGGTCGTGATGCTGCTCATAAGAGAGTATGTGACTTAATCGCTCAGGGTAAGCCTCTACCTGAAGGTGTTGATTTCCACAAGAAGTTCATCTACTACGTAGGACCAGTACCTGCTGTTGGTAATGAAGTTGTTGGTCCTGCGGGTCCTACCACTTCAACTCGTATGGATAAGTTCGTTGAAACAATGCTTTCACAGACAGGTCTATACGGTATGATTGGTAAGTCAGAGCGAGGTCCTGAGGCTATCGCTTCAATCAAGAAGCACAAGGCTGCTTACTTAATGGCAACCGGTGGTGCAGCTTACTTGGTATCTAAGGCAATTAAGTCAGCTAAAGTTCTAGCATTCGAAGATCTTGGCATGGAAGCTATCCGTGAGTACAAGGTTGTTGATATGCCTGTTACCGTTGCGGTTGACAGTGAAGGTAACTCAATCCATAAGATTGGACCTGAGCAGTGGTCAAAGAAGATTGCTGAGATTAAGTTCAAGTACATCTAATTAAAGTACTTAAACTAAATTGAATATCCTCTAAACTCAGAACTAGGGGATATTCATGAGAGAACGCTTTCTTGAAATATAGAAGGCGTTTTGTTTAAGCAAAAATGTATCTCCGCTTTTATTTCCCTTACAAGTTTCTCAATCATATTATTAGCTTTGAATAAAGATGCACTTTACTGCAATTTGTAAAAGTTTCATAGTTCTCTCACGTAACGTGTTTTCAGTTCTAGAGCATACTTTATTTAGCAAGTGAACTATTAGCGGCAAATGCCTGTAGCAACTGTTTTAAGATCTCAAGTCTTGATCTAGACTCACTTTCAGGTACGTTGTACCTTAATGAGCTGGGACCAGTGATTCTGTATTCATTATGTTTACAGGTAGTCATGAGTCTTATCAGATACTCATTAGAGATCTTATGATTCTGATTTAACTCAATGATGCCTCCTTTAGCATCGCCGTTAATTCTCTTAATTCCAAGCTCGGTTGCTAAAAGCTTTAAAGATGATATCTCAAAGAGGTTTTTAGTAGCATCTGGCAAGAAACCAAATCTATCAATAAGTTCTACTTTAAGATCTTCAAACTGATCTGGCGTCTTACATGATGAAATACGTTTGTATAAAGACAATCTGGTATTTACATCTGCAATATAGTCAGTTGGTAGCAGACATGGTAAGTGGAGATCGATTTCACACTCATTTAGGGTAATTTCAGCAAGGGATGGTTCATGTCCTTCTTTTAGAGCTTTAACAGCTGCTTCTAACATCTCAGAGTAGAGTGAGAAACCTACAGATTCAATCTGACCTGACTGTTCTTCACCTAAAAGCTCACCTGCACCTCTAATTTCCATATCATGAGTTGCAAGAACGAAGCCAGCACCTAACTCTTCTAATGAAGAAATAGCATCAAGTCTTAATTTAGCATCTTTTGATAACAGCTGTTTAGGAGGGGTAAAGAGGTATGCATAAGCTTGGTGATGAGAACGTCCTACACGACCTCTGATTTGGTGTAACTGGGCTAAACCTAAAAGATCAGCTCTATCGATGATGATGGTATTAGCTGTAGGCACATCAAGACCATTTTCAACTATAGTAGAGCAAACTAAAAGGTTAAATCTTTGGTGATAGAAGTCTCTCATCACCTTTTGCAGATCACGTTCATTTAACTGACCATGACCAATACCGATTTTTGCCTCTGGTACTAATTTAGCTAATTGTTCTGCTCTTTGGTTGATGGTTGCAACATCATTATGCAGGTAGTAGACCTGTCCTCCACGACGCAATTCACGCATGATAGCTTCACGGGTTAAGGCATCAGATTTTTCTGTTACAAAGGTTTTAACTGCAAGTCTGTGCTCTGGTGGAGTTGCAATGATAGAGAGCTCTCTCATTCCTTCCATAGCCATGTTCAAAGTACGAGGAATAGGAGTTGCTGTAAGAGTCAGCAAATCAACCTGAGCTCTAATTTCCTTTAAGCGCTCTTTTTGTTTTACACCAAAGCGGTGCTCCTCATCAACAATGATAAGGCCTAACTTTTTAAATTTAATGTCTTTTGATAGAAGTTTATGTGTACCGATGATGATATCAACACTACCTTTTTCTATCTCTTTTATTACCTCGTTTTGTTGTTTTACTGTTTTAAAACGAGATAGAAGTTCAACATTGATTGCAGTACCAGCAAATCTGTCTTTAAAGTTTTGATAGTGTTGCTCTGCTAGAATTGTAGTAGGTACTAGGACTGCAACCTGAGAGCCTGCTGATGCCACCACAAAAGCTGCACGTAGGGCAACCTCGGTTTTACCAAAACCTACATCACCGCAAACTAATCTGTCCATTGGCTGTTCTTTTGACAGATCGTAAATAGTGTTGTTAATGGCAGCCATCTGATCAGGAGTTTCCTGATAGCCAAATCCTGAAGCAAATTCATCCAAAGCTTTTTCATCAACTTTAAATGCAGTACCTGCGACAGCTTCACGGCGAGCATAAAGATCTAAAAGCTGAGCTGCAACATCTGTTACCTTTTGTACTGCTTTAGCTTTCTTTTTAGACCAAGTGTCATTACCCAATCGTGATAAAGGAGGATTCTCAGAGCCAGAGTATCTTGCGACTTTTGATAAAGAGGTAATAGGGATATTGAGCATATCACCATTTAGGTATTCTATGGTTAAGAATTCACCTTTGATGCCTCCAATATCCAAGATCTTAAGACCACGATAACGACCGATACCATGGTCGATGTGAACTACGACTTGACCTTCTTTTAAGGATGAGAGGTTGCGGATGATGGTATCCTGAGAGAGCTTCGATTTATATGAAGCTCTTCTTTGTTTTACAACTTTAAAGCCTAAAAGCTCACTTTCTGTTAAGACACACAGTTTTGATGATGGAAGGATCATACCTTCATCAAAAGGAGCAATAGTCATCATCAGAGGGGCTTTTTCGTTTAAAAAGTCCTCAAAAGATGAGGCTGCTTTCATGCCAAATTTATCAACTAAAACTTGAGGCATGATTTCTCTTAAGGACTGACGCCTTCCTTCAGAGAGCGCACAGATTAAAATTCTGTAACCGTGACTGATTTTGTCATCAGTAAAGGCAATAAAAGCTCTTGATGATTCTTTTTCCTGATGGTTAAAAGCAATCTCTGGTACCTTTTCAAAATCAGTATTGTAAAAGCCTCGTTTTGAGACTGAATCTTTTGCAAAAGGATTTTTGTATAAAGAAATTCTTTCAAACTTTTTTAAGTTATCATTAAATTCTTTAGGAGTTAAAAATACTCTTTGAGCAGGCAGAGTTGGGTGATCTGAGTTACCAGCGTACTCTAAAGCTCTTTTATGAACATCTACATCGAAATCGTCACAAGCTTTAGTTACATCATCTACAGTTATGATTTTGAACTTTTCATTTAAGTAGTTAAATACAGGTTCAACTTCACTAAAGAATAGAGGTAGATAGTATTCAATACCAGCTGGAATTGCTCCTTTAGAAATTGCCTGATAGATAGGATGATTAGTAAGATTTGCTCCTATAAAGGCATCTCTATAATTACTTCTGAACAGACTGATACCTGACTCATCTAGAGGAAATTCATGAGCTGGTAACATTGAAACAGAATTAATTTTTTCTAATGATCTTTGGGAGTCGACGTCAAAAATTCTCAAGCTATCAACTTCATCATCAAAGAAATCTATTCTGTATGGTGTCTTAGAACCCATAGGATAGATATCGACAATAGAACCTCGTACTGCAAATTCACCTGGAGAGAGTACTTGCTCTACAAGGAGGTAACCATGAGTTGTAAGATCTTTTTTCATCATGGTGATGTCACGTTTATCACCAACTTTTATAGAAAAGCTTTGCTTTTTTATAAAAGACAAAGGAGCAATTCTTGGCATTAGAGCTTGTACAGTAGTAATGACAATACCATCTGACATCTCAGGCATTGCAGCTAAGAGCTTTATTCTTGAAGAGACAATATCCTGATGAGGGGATAAAGTATCATATGGCAAGGTTTCCCAATCTGAGAAATACTCAATGTCAGTTTTAGGAAGTAGAGCCTTTAAATTGGTTCTTAAGCTTTGAGCATCAAAGCTATCGGCACAAATTACTAATATAGGACAAGATGTACAATCGTGTGTAGCTTGCTCATAAATAGCAGCTATGGCTCCTGTCAAACCTGTAGAATTTAAATTACCAATTGATTTTACGGTATTAGAAAAGGTTGCATTGATGCCACCCTTTATAAGATCTTTTAACTGCATTGTTGTTTGCTTTTATGTTTTTTTTGCCTGAACTGTCTTCAATATCTATTTTTTAGCAATATATTGAATTACATGAACTATCAAATGTCACACGATACTATCAGTAAGAATGACAAGATGAATCATCTTGATAATACAAGGTGATAATAAATAACAAGTTGCGTTATACTATTCACAATTTTACATCATTTGTGTGTTAGCTAAAATCTATCGTAGTAAAAACATGCTGTCTTTCTTTAAGAAGAACGACTGATGTTACTTATGCTAGATAGATTAAATTCTGCAAATTGGCACAATATTAGACTGAAAATGAAATACCTAAAAAGTCCTATTTATCTATTAGCTTGGTTTGTGTTTATCACAGCCTGTGCTTACATAATCCCATATTTTTCTAATGATTACCGTTACATGATGATTGAGGGTACTCAAGATCTTGTGTCATCATTTAGCGACATTGTAGTATCTCAATACCGTCACTACTTTACTTGGGGTGGTAGAACCCCTCCACATGTATTAGCTCAGCTGTTATTATGGGGCGGTAAATATGTGTCAGCTGTAGGTGCTGGTCTTTGTTATTTAGTTTTGATCTACTTAATCTATGTTCAAGCTAAAGGAAAAAGAGTAAATCCATTTAAGCTTTTAATTCTGCCAGTACTTTTTATAACTGTAGCTTTATGGTTATGTCTGAGAGCCTATGGTGAAGTTATCTTTATGTTAGTTACCTCATGTAACTATCTGTATACCACCACCTTCATTTTGGCATTCCTTTTGCCTTATAGATTTTCAATAAATGCGGATAATTGTAAAAAGTCAGTACCTTTTGTAATTATGATGTTTCTGTTAGGAATCATCGCAGGCTGGTGTAATGAGAACACTGGATTTGCTATCTGTGCTGCTAACTTCCTGTTATGTCTATATCTTTATAAGGTAAAGAAGTTATCTTTCTGGCATATCACAGGTTTTGTTGGTACTTGTATAGGCTTCTTAGTTTTAGTATTGTCTCCTGGTAACAATGCTCGTCTTGAGATGATGGAAACAACCGGTAGCTTTAATTACTTCTCCCATTTAGCAGTGACATTGGATATTTTCTTCTTAACCTTGTTAGAAGAATTACCTTTAATTCTGTCACTTGTTTATTTACTCTTTATTGCTTATAAAAATAAATTCTTTTCAAAAGATAAATTTGTTGAATATAAAAATGATTTTATAGGAGTGTTCTACCTCTTTATCTTTGGATTTGCATCATTGGCAATTATGATTTTTTCTCCTAATTTTCCAGCAAGAACCGCAACTCCATTTACCTGTGCTTTGATTGCTTGTATATCAGGTGTTTACTTTATTTTAAAGAAAGAAGATATAAAGGTAATGCCAAAAACATTGACAGTATCTTTATACACTCTATGCTTTGTCTATATTCTAGTTACAGGTGAGAATGCCTTAGGCGGACTTTTAAAGGTAAAACAGGATATGGTGGAGCGTGATTATGAAATTCAACAGCAATTAGATGCAGGAGTAAAAGATCTGGTGGTAAGTCCTTTGACAGTTGAAACCTCTCGCTATATCTTTGTGGCAGATGTTAGAACTAAGCCAACATTTTTTGCAAACGAGATTTTAAGCCGTTTCTATCATGTAAATTCCATTGTCAGAACCTGCGATTTTGCAAAAACTGTAAAGCACTCTGATCTTATTATCTATCAACATTACGGAGAACCTGTATGCTCAGTGAAGAAGCCTTAGTTAAAGCTGTAAAGAGAGCTCTGTTGTCTCAAAGTGATGACGGGATGGTAAAAGAGCTTTTAGTTATCCATGAAAGAGAAAGGCTTTCTCAAAGATTTGAGGCAATAAATAAAATTCAGGGCAAGAGTGCAACTGATTTGATGGAGGATGACGTTTCATCAAGACATGATTTAGTAAAAAAGAAGCTGGCCTTTAAGGTCAGCTCCACTCGTTTCCCTCTGCCAAAATCACTTAGCAGAGGTCCTGTTAGAAAAACTCACAATCGAGGCAATTAGTCCCAACCGTTAGCATCATCCTCAGTTACATCTGAGGATTTTATTTTTGATGAATCTGTCTTCATAGCATTCCATACTCTGTTAGTTATCTTAGTTGTTTTAGCAGGAGTCGGTTGCATAAAGTACATGGTCTTTAGTTTCTCATCTGAAAGCATAATACTGTCATTTGACTTAAGCTCTTCAGATAAGTTGTCCATAGCCTCATCAACTGGTAGAACATAACCTAACTCGTCAGAGAGTTTTCTTGCGTTCTCAGGAGTTAATAGCCAGTCAAACCATTTCATAGCGTTGTCATAGTTCTTTGCGCCACGAGGTACAGTCCAGCTGTCATACCAGAAGATAGAACCTTCTTTTGGAATTACATATTCAATATCGTATTTGTGTTTACCATGTGCAGCTAAGTGTCTGCCTTGAATAATGTCACCTGAGTAACCAATAGCTGCACAAATCTCGCCTGATGCAAGATCTGTTACATAGCGGTTAGACTGGAAATAAGCGGTGTTAGCTGCCAGATTTGTTAAGATCTTTTTAGCTTCTTCGTAATCTTCTGCTTTCTGAGATAAAGGATCTTTACCCAAGTAATGCTGAACAGCTGAGATAACCTCAATAGGAGAGTCAATTACAGCAATACCGCATTTTTTGAGCTTGTCAGAATTTTCTTTTTTGAATAGAAAATCCCAGGAATCAATTTTGTAATCTTTGCCAAAGATCTCTTCAATCTTTTGCTTGTTATAGCCAATACCGATGGAGATCTCAATATAAGGGTAGGCGTAGTCATTGTTTGGATCTAAAGTTGCCATCTTTTCTAATCTTGCATGGTTTAACTTGACCCAGTTAGGAATTTTTGAATGGTCGATTTTTTGTAATGCACCTGATTTTGCCATTCTTGGTACATAGTAGCTTACGACTACAGCTGCATCAAAACCGGTATTACCGGCAAGCAGTCTTGCTTCCTGCAGTTCATTTGAGTCGTATTCCACATAGCTGGTCTTAAGACCGGTATCTTTTTCAAAGTCGGCTACAGTGTGTTCTCCAATATTGTAGCTCCAGTTCCAGATATTTACTTTATCGCTGTTTTCAGCCATCGCGCTATTCACGGTACCCAGACATATGGTACTTAAAAGGCACAAAGACATTAGCTTCATTATCATTTAACCTCAAAATATGTTTAAAATCCGAATAAATCGGTCCATCCTTAGTAAATCATGCCAATCTCTAGGTGTCAAATTTATACGACAGATATTTACCTGTTTTGGGACTTGCTTACAGATGTTTTAACAATGTTCAGAAAAATTTAATTTTGTGAAAAATAAAAAAAGCGTCTTTTTTTTGACCTGTGATAAAGTGCATAAAAAATATATTGTAACTTTATCTCCGGAACATGGCAGATAAACGGACCATTACCCATATCTGACTTTTGTTTACAGAAAAATACTGTTTTTTTGCGTCCAAACATAAATATTCATTATTTGATACAGGAATAAGCAATGAACGAACAGAATGAAGAAATTGAAATTGATCTTTTAAGATTGTTTCGTTTCATATTGTCAAAATTCAAAACACTTTTAATCTTAGGAATTGTTTTTGCGGTTCTGGGATTTTCATATAAATACTGTCGTTTTGAGTTTTCTTCAACTCCTCTTGCCGAAGTAAATAATATTTTCACAATTGAAAAGATTGAAAAAGAACCTGATGGTAAAGTTGTAAAGAAAAAAGAGAAAGTTTCATATAACCTTTATAAGGAAGACTATGAGGCTCGTTACTCTGAGTACGAAAGTAAAAAAAGAAATGTTGACCTTCATAAAAAGTTTTTAGAACAGGATTTTGAAAATTTCAACAGAGAACTTGCCACCACTCAAGAGTACATCAGAAATTCAAAACTCTACAATCTTTCCCCTGAAAGTTATTGGGAAAGTGAGTTCTACTATTCTGTCCGTGAAAAAAATGCCAAGATTGCAATGCCAAACATGCATCTGTAAAGAAGGCATTAAAGTCAAAAGAAGAAGGTGAGGAAGAGACTTTTGAAAATGAGTCAACAGTTGTGCGCTTTGCTAACAGACTGCTGCATACACAAAAGTATATTCAGGCCTTTGCAAAAAGCCTTGGAATTAGCATGAATCTTACATAGAAGCCTGTAAGAGAACTTTTCGGTTTCTCTGCAATTGATAGTTATTCTTTTGTCATAAGCCTTAAAGGAGATTCTAAAGAAACTCTTTCAAAACTGGAAAAAGTAAAAGAAGTGTTTGATAAGGAATTTACAGATTTTTACGGTCAGGATTACATCATAAAAATTGTTCCAATTTCTCTTGAGAGAATTTACAACGCAGGTTTAATTAAATTAAATCGCGATACAGACAATGCAGTGGTAAAACTCAATAATGAAATTGAGAACAAGAAAAATCAGATTTTAAATCAGGTTCAGCCTCTTCCTCCTGAAGATATTAGTTCAAAGATGAAGACTCTTGAAGACTATAAAACCATGAAGCTTGTGATTTTCACAATCGCAGGTTTATTTGGAGGGATCTTCCTTGGTGCAGCATATTTTGGTATGAAGTATCTGTTCTCCGGAAAGATAACCTCAAGTGAATATCTTAAGAATCTGTACGGCTTGAAGAACATCGCTGTATTGCATGAAAGCTCATTTTCAAAAGAAATACCTGACGAAAAAGTAAGACTTGAAAATGCTGTAGAAATCCTGTCTGCTGGTAAAAAGAAAGTTGTTCTAGTTTCAACTCTTGAGGGTAAGGACATCAGCAATGCAACAGAAATTATCAGCACTGCCCTGTCCAGATCAGGTGTTGCCTACGATTTTGTTAAAGATTGCAAGCTTAAGGAAATTACCGACAGTGATGCTGTAATTATTGTAGAAAAGCTGGATGTATCTGTTTTAGATGCTGCACGTGTTGAGATTGAGAATCTCCTTGCATATAAAGTCAGTGTCGATGGTATTGTTTACGCTTAGCAGTCACTACCATACAAAATATTAAACAGTTTTTTGCTTATCAAAATCTGAGATTCAGGCTCTAGATCTTCATGATTGCCTCCCTCCTTTTCGAGGATATTCAGAGGCGCCTTTTACGGCTGTGCAATGCAGCCTTTTTTTCACAATACAATCTTCTTTCCTGTAATAATTCCATTCCATATATGTTTCCAATTTTCTATAAAATTCACAAATAAATAGAGATTAAGTGCTGTTTTGCTGTTGCAACTGTCATTTCGTTGCACGTTAGTTTGTTTTATTCAGCACATGCACAGTTTTCATATAAATCTTATAACTCAGTCAAATCTCAACTCGTTATATTCTGTATAATTTCTTTTGTTTGTCACTGTGATGTCTATTGATAATTCGTTCTAAAACAACAGGTAAGGATTTATATGGAAAATTTTCAGTTCTGTGTTTCTACAAAATATATCTTTGGTCAGGGTGTAAGTTCTAAAGTGGGACAGACTGTCTATGAGCTAGGATTTAAAAAAGTTTTAATTGTGTATGGTGGAGGTTCTGCTGTGCGTTCAGGGCTGTTATCCTCAATTAAAGAGCAACTTGCTTCATATTCAATTGGCTACACCTTACTTGGAGGAGTAAAACCCAATCCAAGAGCTAATCTTGTGTATGAGGGAATTCAAATAGCCATGAAGGAAAAAGTGGATTTCATTCTTCCTGTGGGAGGCGGTTCTGTAATCGACACAGCTAAGGCGATTTCTTTAGGAGCTGCAGACAGTGAAGGGGGAGATTTCTTTGATTTTTACCTAAGAAAAAGAAAGCCTACTGCAGCACTGAAAGTAGGTGTGGTGCTTACAATTCCTGCAGCTGGTTCTGAAAGCTCAACCTCTACAGTTATAGAAAAAACAATAGGAGGTCAGGTTATCAAATGCGGTTGCTCAAGTGAGCTGAACCGACCTTTATTTGCCATACTGGATCCTGAACTGACTTTTACTGTCAGCAGATATCAGACAGCCTGTGGTGTTACCGACATGATGGCTCACATCATGGAAAGATATTTTACTAATTCTGACGGTGTTGACGTTACCGATAACATCTGTGAAGGGCTGTTAAGAGCAATCATTAAGAATGCATTGACTGTTATGGAAGATCCACACAACTACAATGCAAGGGCAAACCTGATGTGGGCAGGTTCACTGGCACATAACAATATCTGCGGCGTGGACAGAGAACAGGACTGGGCAACACATCATCTGGAACATCAGCTGTCAGCATTATATGATGTCGCACATGGAGCTGGTCTTGCTGTGATGTTTCCTGCCTGGATGGAGTATGTCTTTAAACATGATGTAATGAGATTTGCAAGATTTGCTTCAGAGGTTTTTAATGTACCTTTCGACTTTGATGATCCGTCTGTAACCGCAAGAGAAGGCATAAATGCTCTGAGATATTTTCTAAAATCAATTGGAATGCCACTGTCTTTTAAAGATATAGGCGCAAAAAAAGAAGATATTCCTCTGCTGTTGAGTATGCTCGGAGTGAATGAACAAAACAGAAGTGAAGGAAGGTTCGTGGTTTTATATAAGAGTGACTGCGAAAAAATATATACAATTGCAGCTGACTGTAAAGAATAAAATAGACTGAAAGCGCAATGATTCATATTCATTTTTTTGCTTTTTGAAATTAAATGAGGCTTATTTTGTGAAAAGTCCAGTTGTGATAATTTCATGAGATGAACTTTTTTAGACTGCAGATAAATCTAGGGAAAATAACATGTTCCAGAGACAGAGATATCTTGAGCTTCTTTCAAGAGAGTATGACAACCGCTATGCGGTTTACACAAAATTAATAAATCTGAAAGCCGTTTTATCTATGCCAAAAGGCACAGAGCATTTTATTTCTGATATTCATGGTGAGTATGAAGCTTTTAAACATATCTTAAATAACGCCTCAGGCGTTATCAAAGAAAAGGTAAGATTAGTCTTTACTGATTACACTAAAGAGCAAATAGATGAGCTATGCACTCTCATTTACTATCCAAATGAATGTCTTTTAAACAAAGAAAAGGACGGTAGCACTGATTTAAACTCTTTTTATACCAAGACCATACTCGATTTAATTGCACTATCAAATTACCTCTCCTCAAAATACTCACGTTCTAAGGTAAGAAAAGCAATTGATGGTGACTTTTCATACATCATAGATGAGTTAATGCATGCTAAATCAGATGATCAAAACTCAAGAATGGCTTACCACCGTTCTATTTTAGAGGCGATTATCAAAACTGGCTCTGCTAAATATTTCATTTTAGAACTGTGTAAACTTATCAAAAGATTAGCTGTCGACAGACTGCATGTCTTAGGCGATATCTTTGACAGAGGTCCTCACCCAGATAAGTGCATGGATCTTTTAATGAAATATCATGATCTTGATCTGCAATGGGGTAATCATGATGTACTCTGGATTGGTGCCTGTTGTGGTTCTGCTTTGTGTGCAGTGAATGTACTTTGTAACAACATCCGCTATAAGAACTTTAAAATGCTTGAGAATGGCTATGGTATTTCTTTAAGAAAACTTGCCATGTTTGCAAATTCTACTTATAAAAATGAAAAGGACTTTCCTGCAGACCATAAAGCCGTAGCCGTTTTGGCTGTAAAACTCATCGGTCAGTTAGTAAAAAGACATCCTGAGTATGAATTAGATGACAGATTAGTGTTAGATGGTCTTGATCTTAAAAATGGTTCGGTTACTTTAACTGACGGTAAGACTTATAAGTTAAAGACAACTGATCTGCCAACAGTAGATAAAGCTCATCCTTATGTATTAACTAAAGCTGAACAGGAAGTTGTAGATGATTTGGTAGCGTCATTTACAGGTTCAGTAAGACTTAATAACCATGTAAAGTTTCTGTATTCTAAAGGTACCATGTATCAGTGCTTTAATGGCAATTTGCTCTACCATGGATGTATCCCATTAGATGAGGATGGCTCCTTTAAAAAGATTAAATGTGACGGTAATGAACTGTCAGGTCGTGATTACCTTGATTTTTGCCAAAAGAAAATTCGCGAAGCTTATACCTTTCGAGATCAAGAGCATTTAGATTTCTTGTGGTACATGTGGACAGGTCCATTATCACCACTTTCAGGTCGCAGAATGAAACTCTTTGAAAGGCTGTTTGTACAAGATGAGTCAACTTGGCATGAGCCTAGAAATCCGTACTACACCTATTATTACGAAGAGAAAACTTGTAATCAAATCTTAAGAGAGTTCTCTTTAGATCCGAATAATGGACATATCATCAATGGCCACACTCCTATCATGGCAAAGGACGGAGAAACTCCTGTAAGAGCAGGAGGAAAACTTTTAGTTATAGATGGAGGCTTTTGCAAAGCTTATCAGGCTAAAACAGGTATTGCAGGTTATACCTTAATCTATAGCTCACACTATTTGCATCTAAAGGCTCATACTCCTTTTACTACCATAAAAGATGCTATTGCCAACAACAGTGATATTGCTGACTTGCAGGTAATTTATGTTGAAGATTTTAAACAAAGAAAGATGGTGGTAGATACTGATCTTGGACAGGGAATAAAAGAGCTTATCTCAGATCTTGAAGATCTTTTAGAGATGTATAAGCAAGGCCTGTTAAGAGAAAGATTGACCGATGAAAAGGGTAATCCTTTTATCTAGATTTTATCTGTGAACCCCATAGAGTCTATCTAAGAAATAATATAGTTCATTTAAAAACGTTAGGTACTCAATTTAAACAATGTTACGATAGTTTATAAAGATCACAAAAATAGCCATGTGAATTTTGAATTTAGGTTTAAACATGAATTTTTTAATTTAAAATTTACAAAAATTTGAGGTTAATTAACCTTTGTAAAAAAATCTTTATAACTAGGATTGCTTCAAGAGTTTACTAGGTTAATTAACTAAGTTTAATAATCATAATTATTTAAATTCTTTCTAACTCCTTGTAATAAAGCCATTTCTGAATTAAATCGGTATTTTTTTGCAAAAACATTACATCCGTTCACTAGGAAAAAAAGGATCTTATCTATATAATCATCATGCTTGAAAAAGCGATTATGTTTCAGTTAAAAAAGAACAGAAACGTTTACGACAGATAAAAAAATCTGTTTGAACTTAATTAGGAGTAATCATGAAAGAACAGTGGCGCGGTTTTACCGGCTCTCATTGGGTCGATGATGTTAACGTTAGAGACTTCATTCAGCACAATTACACACCTTATGATGGCGATGAGTCATTCTTAGCAGGTCCTACAAAAGCTACCGATAAGCTATGGGGCGAGTTACAGCAGTTACAGCATGAAGAACGCGCAAAGGGCGGTGTTCTTGATATGGAAACAGAGGTTGTTTCTGGTATTACTGCTTACGGTCCAGGTTACATCAGTGCTGATAGCAAGGATCTTGAAAAGGTTGTAGGTTTACAGACTGATAAGCCTTTAAAGCGTGCTTTCATGCCATACGGCGGTATCAAGATGGCAGAAGAAGCTTGCACCACCTATGGTTATACCCCTAACCCTAAATTCCACAAGATTTTCAACGAGTACCACAAGACTCACAACCAGGCTGTATATGATGCATATACTCCTGAAATGAGACTTGCTCGTAAGAACAAGATCATCACTGGTCTTCCAGATACCTATGGTCGTGGCCGTATCGTTGGTGACTACCGTC
>HF987957.1:0-8600 GCA_000431835.1 Succinatimonas sp. CAG:777 | reverse complement strand
GTCGTGTAGCTCTATACGGTATTGATTTCTTAGTAGCTCAGAAGAAAGCTGACTTTGCAAACTGTGGTTGCGGTACCATGACTGATGACATTATTCGTCAGCGTGAAGAGTTAGCAGATCAGATCAAAGCTTTAAATGCTATGAAGGTTATGGCTGAGAGCTATGGTTTTGATATTTCACAGCCAGCTAACAACGCTCGCGAAGCAGTTCAGTGGTTATACTTCGGTTACCTAGCTGCTATCAAGACTCAGAACGGCGCTGCTATGTCAGTAGGTCGTGTATCAACATTCCTTGATATTTATATTGAGCGTGACTTAAAAGAAGGTACCTTAACTGAGGAAGAGGCACAGGAGTTAATCGACCATTTAGTTATGAAGTTACGTATGGTTAAGTTCGCACGTATTCCTTCATACAACCAGTTATTCTCAGGCGACCCAGTTTGGGCAACTCTAGAAGTTGCAGGTTTCGGCATGGACGGCCGTCACATGGTAACTAAGAACGATTACCGTTTCTTACATACCTTAGAGAACATGGGACCATCACCAGAACCTAACTTAACAGTTCTATACACTGAGAAGTTACCATTAAACTTCAGAAAGTATGCTGCTAAGATTTCTGTTGATACCTCATCAATTCAGTACGAGAACGATGATGTAATGCGTCCAGTATGGGGCGACGATTACTCAATCTGCTGCTGCGTATCTGCAACACAGACTGGTAAGGAAATGCAGTTCTTCGGTGCTCGTGCAAACTTGGCTAAGGCTCTTCTATACGCAATGAACGGCGGTATTGATTGCAAGACCGGTATGCAGGTTGGCCCAAGATTACCTAAGATCACCTCAGAGTACTTAAACTACGATGAGTTAATGGCAAACTACGACATCGTTCTAGAGTGGTTAGCTGATCTGTACGTTAATGTATTGAACTTAATTCAGTACATGCACGACAGATACTACTACGAAGCTGCTGAAATGGCTTTAATCGATACTGATGTACGTCGTACCTTCGCAACTGGTATTGCAGGCTTCTCACACGTAGTTGACTCATTATCAGCAGTTAAGTACGCAAAGGTTAAGCCAATCCGCAACGAGAACGGCATTGCTGTTGACTTCGAGGTTGAAGGTGACTTCCCTCGTTACGGTAATGATGATGATCGTGCTGATAAGATTGCAGTATGGTTATTAAGAACCTTCTTAACTAAGTTAAAGAAGCGTCATACCTACCGTAACTCTGAGGCTACAACCTCAATTCTCACCATTACTTCTAACGTTGTATACGGTAAGGCTACAGGTTCATTACCTGATGGCAGAAAGGCAGGCGAGCCTTTATCACCAGGTGCAAACCCATCATACGGTGCTGAGAAGTCAGGCTTATTAGCATCTCTAAACTCAGTTGCAAAACTACCTTATGAGTATGCTTTAGACGGTATTTCAAACACCCAGACCATCAGCCCAGATGCATTAGGTCACTCAGAGGAAGAGCGTGTTAAGAACTTAGTTCAGGTAATGGACGGTTACTTTAACCAGGGCGCACACCACTTGAACGTTAATGTATTCGGTACCGAGAAGTTAATCGATGCTATGGAGCACCCAGAGAAGCCTGAGTACGCAAACTTCACAATCCGTGTATCAGGTTACGCTGTTAAGTTCATCGATTTAACTCGTGAGCAGCAGTTAGATGTAATTTCAAGAACTTGTCATAAGGCAATGTAATTTAGAAAAATTACACTATAATCTGTATAAAGAGGGCGCCTTTTGGCGCCCTTTGTCTGAATAAGATAGAATTACTCATAACGATTCAGAGCATCAAGTATCTATCAGAAACTAGAATTTATAGGACACATGTAATGACTCAAGGTTATATCCACTCTTTTGAAACTTTCGGATCTGTAGACGGACCTGGTGTTCGTTTCGTGGTCTTTATGCAAGGTTGCCCAATGCGTTGCCTTTATTGTCATAATCCAGATACTTGGAAAATGAAAACAGGGGAGACTTACGATGTTGATACTGTAGTCAATAAGGCCATGCGTTATAAAAACTACTGGGGCAAAGATGGCGGCGTTACAGTAAGCGGTGGCGAAGCATTAGTTCAAATTGAATTTGTAACTGAATTATTTAAAAAGTTCAAGGAACTTGGTGTAAACACCTGTCTTGATACTTCAGCAGGTCCTTATAGAGATACTGATGAGTATAAGCAAAAGTTCGATGAGCTTATGAAATACACAGATCTTGTGTTATTAGATATTAAACATTCTGACAGTGCTGAACACAAAAAACTAACAGGTATCGGCAATGAGAACATCCTGTCTTGCGCTCATCATTTAGATGAACTGCATATACCAGTATGGATAAGACATGTTTTGGTTCCAGGCATTACTGATAACAATGAACAGTTACAGAATGTAAGAAAGATCATTGATTCTTTATCAAATGTCAAAAAAGTTGAAGTACTGCCTTATCATTCATTAGGTGTACATAAATATGAAGCTCTAGGTATTGATTACAAGCTCAAAAATACTCCAATGCCTGATAAATCATCAGTTGAAATAGCTTGTAAGATTTTAGGTGCACATCAAGACTAAGCTAAACTGAATAGTTGCACACAGAGATCCCTTATTTTGAAATGTTTGCATCAACATAGCTTATACAGATGCAAACATTGCTTCATGCAAATCTAACTTATTTACTCATCTTCTTTAAGAATAGATACTTTTGCTTTCTATTTGAAAAGATTCTTTTACTTCAGCTTTTTTACGCTAACAGCGCAGTTCTTTCCTGCAAAGGCAATTACGTAAGCATAGATACTTTGAATCATCCTGTTTCCCATAAAAGGTTCAGCGTAATTCTTCCCTTCAATTTGAGACAGTGCTGTTTCACTTAAGTTTGCTATATCCGAACCTGTAGGCTCTACTTTAATCTCTATGATTACAGCTTTGGTATTGCGCTCTGCTTTAAAGGTAATATCAGGATAACCGTTGCCTGATTCATAGTTAGAATGGTAATCAGTGATGAGATTTTCACAACAGGTAAAAATTCCATTTAAAAAGCCATGATAGTAGTTCTCTAAAGGAGCTTTAGTTGCTGTATCTCTGACTGAGACATATTTTTGTAACATGTCAAAGAAGATGTCATAGATTTCTTTTTGATTGCCACAAGACAAAGCATCAACAAGCTTATTATGCAGGTTATGCTTTATAAATTCAGAGCCAAATTTTGACTGAAAGAGCTTGATAAGATAGTCACGTATCTCAAGATTAGGAAGTTTTGCACAAATATTATTGTATCTTATACTGCTATCATCTAAGGCGCAAGTTGCATTCCAATCTACTGTTAAATATCCTTTGTGTAGTAACAGAGACCAAAAGTCGTCAAAGCTATTCTCTGATAAAATGTCATAGTTCATGGAATCGTTTAATTGAAAGGTAGCAGACTTAGCATTAATTAAGATCTGAATGATATTTGTTGCATAACCAGACAAATTATCTAGTTTTTCTTTTAACTCTTATCTTTATTAGAAACAAGATCACACCAGTAGGTATCTGTTTTAATTTCTGAAGCTATGCCTTTTCGCTTTTGTTCAAAATTGTTTTTTACAAAGTTAACAACATCTACCGGATTAAAGATTTCTTTGTCGTAGAATTTGTAACCACTGTAGTACTCTTTTACTATTGGAAAACAATATTCAAGATCATAGTCTTTTAAGAACTTTAAGGTCTCATCTTCAGTAAAACCAAACATGCCAGTGTACTTTATTTTATTAAAGATTATAAAGTATTTTATATATATTTATTAAATGCTATATTTATTTTTTTGATATGAACACTACCTATTTACTTGCTAAATAGGTAGTTGTTAAAAGTTAAGTGCTAGGGCACAGTAGCATTAAAACAGTTCTGCTTTTTACTTTAATCTTTTCACCTGCGTGATACCTGGTACTCATATAGAATGGAGTTACGTCTTTACCAGGTCCTAGAGATGTATTGATGAACTGGTACCAGCTCTTATCAAGGTGACCTGGAACGCATGGTATTTCGATAGTCAAATCTTCCCAAAAGGCATTAACAAAGATGTAGGCATACATCTCTTGTTTACTGTAGTAGTATAAAAAGCCAATTGAGTGAGACATATCAGACCAATCGGGCTGGAATGGTTTTATACCATGCCACTGGATCTTGGCATTAGTGAGCAATTTGTCTAATTTATGGTGAGGTGTATCATTTACATGCTTAATTTTACCGATTCTGGAAAGACCAATTAGTGTCTTGGTAAAATCAAACATCTCACGCTGTTGCTCATTAAGATCCCAGTTTAAATAGCTAAGCTTATTGTCCTGGCAATAGGCATTGTTATTACCATTTTGAGAGCGCAGTACTTCATCTCCCATACAGATCATTGGAGTACCCAGTGAGAGCATGGTAATTGCCATGAAGTTTTTCACCTGACGAAGTCTTAATTCATTTAAATGAACATCATCGGTAGGGCCCTCAAAGCCGTAGTTTGCTGAATAGTTGTTATCATTACCATCACGGTTATGTTCTCCATTAGCAAGATTATGCTTGTGTGAATAGCAAACCAAATCGTACAAGGTAAAGCCATCATGACAGGTGATAAAGTTAACAGACTTTTGAGCATCAACCATATGCTCGTTGTAAATATCAGGAGAACCTAAAAGTCTTAAAACAAACTTTTTGACCATACCAGGATCTGCTCTCATGAAGCTTCTGACATCATCTCTGAACTGTCCGTTCCACTCTCTCCATTTAGACCCTGAAATAGCACCTAACTGATACAGACCGCCTGCATCCCATGGCTCTGCAATTAACTTGGCCTCAGCAAGTCGTCTGTTTGCATCAATAGACAACAAGGTTGTGTTGTCGTTCATTGGGGCGCCAAATTTGTCACGGGTTAGAATAGAAGCTAAATCAAATCTAAATCCGTCAACATGCATCTTCTCATGCCAGAAGACAAGTGAGTCAATAATCAGGTTTCTTACAACAGGCTGGTTAGCATTTAAAGAGTTGCCACATCCAGAGTAGTTCTGATAATAGCCATCTTTAATGATGTAGTAGCCATCCTTATCAAAACCTTTAAAACAGTAACTAGGACCGTTCTCATCACCTTCAGAGGTGTGGTTGTAAACCACATCTAGGATAACCTCGATGCCGTTTCTGTGAAGGGCTTTGACCATGTCACGGAACTCTTTTACAGGTCCTTCAATACTTTTATCGGAACTGTAGCCTTCGTGTACTGAGAAAAATGCCATAGGACTGTAGCCCCAATAGTTATCCATATTAGGTCTAGCATCCTTTTCATCAAACTGATATACAGGCATGAGCTCTACTGCTGTGATACCTAGCTCTACAAGATAAGGGATCTTTTCAATAAGACCTTTGTAGGTGCCTCTTAGCTCATCTGAAAGACCTGAACTTTTATCAGCCGTAAATCCTTTTACATGCATCTCATAGATGATGGTGTTCTCAAGTGAATGGTGAGGAAAAGTATCAATACCCCAATCGTACTCGTCCACATTGATGACAGCACTCTTAGGTGCATATTTAAAAGCAAGCTTCTCGTCTTTAGGTAGGAATCTTTTGTAATCATCAGGGAAGAGTACTCTCTTTCCATATGGGTCAATTAAGATCTTGTTAATCTCTTCTGCCTGAGATTGTGCCTGTGGACTGTCTACAGTTTTTGTTACTCTATAAGCATAGATTTGACCAGCACCTATATTGTGAACAAATACATGCCAAAAGTAGGTGGATTTAAAAACTGTAGAGGACAGATGTACTACATAAGGGGAATCGTCATCTACTGCATCGAACAGTAAAAGATCAATTTCGGCTGCATCTGGTGCCCAAACGGCGAAATTTACACCATCTTTTTCAATAGTTGCACCTAAATGTCTGCAGTGACCTTGTGAAATAATATAATTCTTGTTGCTCACGTATACCGATCCTTGATAAAAATTGGTTTATATCTTTGTTCATATTCTGAATATAGATTGAGCTTAGTTGAAATCAAGTTCAGTTTAATAAAATGAACTCTCTAATCTTATTCACTTTTTTATTTTGTGCTCATACGCACTTACACAATTGTTGTACTCAATTGTAGCAATCCTGCTTTGAAAACTCTTACAGCTTATTCCTCTTTCTGTGATGAAATTCATCAATAATGCTTTACTTCAAAATTTAAAGCACCGGTGTAAAACATAATTAAACTAAACTAAACAATAAAATCTATCTCAATGTTCATTTTTAGGGCGTAGTTAATCATTATGACCTAAATTATGTTATTTTTGACGGTATGCAAAACAACTATGGATGCAACTGATTTTGCAAAAGTTCTCTTTTACGAGGATCACCATTTCGTTTACCAAAGATGTAAATTGATTAGCAAATTGAGTATGCACAACACAATTCTTCATTGGAGTTTATAGTATGGCAGATTTAAACTACATTGCAGCAGGTCGAATCAACACCACACCTCTCGATCTTAATGGCAATCTTGATAAAATTCTCAAACAATGCGCACAAGCTGTAAAAGAAGGTATCTCCATTATAGCTTTTCCAGAACTTGCAATTTCTGGTTACAACTGTGGTGATCTGTTCTGGCACAGTGAGTTAACAAAAGGTGCACAGCATGCTTTGTTAAATTTAAAGTACTCACTGCCTGAGGGGATAGTTGTAGGTGTAGGTCTGCCTTTAACAGGCTCTGACAATAAGTCTTATGATGCTTATGTTCTATTAAAGAAAAGCAAGATCATAGGTGTAAGTGTTTTACACTCATGCTATAACAGCTGTGACTCAAGAGTTCGTTTCTTTAGAACTCCTTGTGTAGAAGGTTTATCTTTTAATATAGGATCTGAAATCTTTGCCCCAAGTAATACTTTTGACGTCGAATTAAACGGTTCAACTAAAAAAGTGGGTATTTACTTTAATGAAGGTGATTTTGCTTATCTTGATAAGGTAGAGCTTTTAATCTGTCCTGAGGCCAAGCGTTTTGAACTTTTTGATGACAAAAAGCGTGTTGTAGATGCTGTAGCCTTATCTTCAAATCTAAAATGTACCGTTGTAACAACTAACTTATTAGGCTGTGAAAGCGGTTCTGATATCTTTGATGGTCTGTCAATTATTGCTGATGACGGTAAGTTAGTCTCACAGAGTAACTATCTATCTTTTAAGCGAGCTGATTTTGTAACAGCATCATCAGGTATCAGTGAGTTCTTAAATGAGTATGACACTATTGTTAGAGCTGTAGCATTAGGTCAGTTTGACTGGATGTTAAAGACCCGTTCCCATGGTTTTGCTCTATCTATGTCAGGTGGTGCTGATTCAGGTCTTTGTGCAACTTGTGTCTGCTATGGTCAGTTAGCAGCACTACAAGAGTTAGGCTATGAAGAGTATAAAGAGCTTATATCTGTATTAAAGTTTGAGGTACCTGCTTTTACAGGTGATAAACAGTCTTATGTAAAAGAAAAGATCATGCCTCAGGTCTTAACCACTGTATATCAAGGCTCAGCTCTATCAGGCTCTGTAACCAGAACTGCAGCAAAAAAAGTTGCTCATAACATCGGAGCAACTCATTATGAGTGGTCAATTGCAAAGTTAGTTGAAGATTATGTTGCTATCATCAATGGAACAACACCTGATGATAAGCTTAACTGGGATCGTGACGATTTGACATTACAGAACATTCAGGCTCGTTCTCGTGCACCTGGTATCTGGATGATCGCAAACCGTTATAACAAGCTTTTAATGTCAACCTGTAATGCTTCAGAGGATGCTGTAGGTTATTGCACTATGGATGGAGATACAGCAGGTGGTCTGTCTCCTATAGGTGACGTATCAAAGAGCAGAATTCTAAAAATCAATCAGCATATAGCTGATGATGGTATTGAGGTTGTAAAAGGAGGCTTGAAACTTGATGTGCCTGATATGTCATACATTTCAGCTCAGGCTCCAACTGCTGAATTAAAGCCAGGTCAGACTGATGAGCGTGACTTAATGCCTTACGTGATTTTAGATAGAATTCACGTTTTACATCAAGAAGAGCTATTCACTCCACAGAGAATTTTAGATACTTTAGCAGAAGAGTATCAGAATTTCTCACGTGATGATCTAAAGCTGTTTGTAACTCGTTACTTTACAAGACTTGCTGTAAATCAGTGGAAGAGAGAAAGGGGCGCTACCACTTTTCATATTGAGAAGACTGATTTAAATGCAAAATCAGGCTTTATTTTCCCATTACTAAATGATGGTTACAGATCATTGCTTGAAGATCTTAAATAACGTTTAGTACTAAAAAGTCTTAGATGCGCCTAACTTAACGAGTCTTTACTTCAATCAGTTAGGCGTCTTGGAACTTAAGGTCAATTTCAAGAGACCTGAATATGTAATATTGTTTTGTTTTACAATATTAAATTGTTGTCAATTATGATTGTTGTCTGCAATATGCATCTTTCTAAAGCTTTTTGCTAATTGATTTCTTAAATAGGGAAAAGAGATTATTGATGTCCCATTTTTTTGGATCATCCCTAAATTTTGGGGTTGACTAGAGCAGTGAATTTTGTAGATAGGAACAGATAAGTTAAAATAAAGGCTC
>HF987956.1 GCA_000431835.1 Succinatimonas sp. CAG:777 | reverse complement strand
TCGCCCTATTAAGACTCGGTTTCCCTACGGCTCCCTCATCAAAGTTAACCTCGCTAATACAGATAACTCGCTGACCCATTATACAAAAGGTACGCAGTCACCCTTTCGGGCTCCCACTGCTTGTACGCACACGGTTTCAGATTCTTTTTCACTCCCCTTACTGGGGTTCTTTTCGCCTTTCCCTCACGGTACTGGTTCACTATCGGTCGTCAGGTAGTATTTAGCCTTGGAGGATGGTCCCCCCATATTCAGACAGGATACCACGTGTCCCGCCCTACTCACGCTCATATATTATGCTCTTACGTATACGAGAGTATCACTCTGTCCCCTCTGCCTTTCCATGCAGTTCTACTTGAACATATTATACTTTTGGGCTCTTTCCCGTTCGCTCGCCGCTACTTGGGAAATCTCGGTTGATTTCTTTTCCTCAGGGTACTGAGATGTTTCACTTCCCCTGGTTCGCTTCTATACCTTAAGGTATAGATGACATTGCTGTCGGGTTTCCCCATTCGGATACCTCAGGTTATTGCGCCCCTTATCGGCTTGCCTGAGCTTTTCGCAGATTAGCACGTCC
>HF987955.1 GCA_000431835.1 Succinatimonas sp. CAG:777 | reverse complement strand
GAATACCTAATTTAGAAATCAGAAAATGCTTTAAAAATGATATTAAAAAGAGATTTGATGATGTCTTTAAGAAAGATAATCTTGCTGACAAAATAGCTAATGCGCTGTTTACTGGTGATACTGAGTTTGTTCAAACTCAGCTACGTACTTATCTAAAGAAATTCGTATCAATAAGAGATACAGCTACCAAGGCACCTCATGAGAACTACTACCACGGATTCTTAAACGGTGTCTTTACTAACTGCTCTAATGATTTCTTAACTGAATACCACTCTAACTATGAGTCTGGTGATGGCTATGCTGATATTACTTTTAAAAGTGAATTCTCAGAAAAAGCTGTCATTATCGAGATAAAAGCAGCTCCTGTAGGCTCTGATTTAATTCCATTAAGCGAGTATGCAATAGCTCAAATAGAAGATAAGCACTATGCAGAGCTTTTCTTACAAAACAGCATGACACAAAGTATCTACGCCTATGGAATTGCCTTTGCAGGAAAGAACTGTTTTATCTCTGTAAAGAAGATAAAGTAGCAATGAAGCTAAAGTAATCAAAATCTGACATAATGCTTATAGCTTTTTTTTCTCGTAAGCATCATTTAAAAGATCTGAAGATCAATAAGATAAAAGTCTTGAGAGCTTTTTATAAGAAATTTAAAATAATAGTTGAATATGTGCGCAACTGTCGTATAATTAAATCAGAAGTTATATTTAGTATTTCATTACTTAGGAAGAATATTATGAAAGTTCGTTGCGATATTTCTGGTCTTGATTGTCCACGTTGTGCATCTAAATTAGAAGGCTTATTAAAAGATGCTTTTAATGATGCAAATTTAAATTTCTCTATGGGCTCATTAGTATTAGATGTAAATGATGATGCTGATGAAGATGCAGTTGTAGAACATGCTCAGTCAGTAGCTAATGGCTTTGAAGATGGTATTAGCATTTCGCTACGTGATTAACTTTTAAAGAAAACGCAGGAAACTGCGTTTTTTTAGAAGTTAATAGTTGCACGATTGCTCAAATATAGAATAATTAACTATAGAAAAGTTAATCACTAATTTGAAAAAAGATAAAAGTTTCGTTAAGGTAAAGTTCAAGTAAGAAGGAAAACACTATGAAAGAACTCTATGAGAAATATGAAAAAGTATTTTTAGGTATTGCAACTGTATGTATGCTCTACCTGGTATTTGTAAAATACTCTTCAATAGCTTCAATTCCTTTTGAAGTACAGGTTGCTATAGCTGTAATTGCATATCTTTTAATTGCAACTGACATTATCGTAGCAGCTTTTAAGACTTTATTTAAGCAACATCGCATGTCAGAGCAGTTCCTAATGATGATTGCAACATTTGGAGCCTTTGCTTTGCAGGATCTTCCAGAAGCTTTAGCGGTGATGGTCTTTTATAAGATAGGTGAGATTTTTGAAGAATATGCCTCTGGTAGAGCTCATACCGAGATCTCCAATCTTGTAAAACTAAAGCCATCAAAAGTAAGACTTGTTAATGCAGATGGTACTGAAACTATCGTCAAACCAAGACAGGTAAAGATAGGAGATCTCATTAGAGTTTTAGCAGGTGAATCTGTAGCTATTGATGGTAATTTAATTGAAGATAGCGCTGCTATTGATACCTCAGCTCTTACAGGTGAGTCAGAGCCACGTTTGTATAAAAAAGGTGAATCTGTTCCATCAGGCTGTATCAATCAAGGTAAAGTGATTACCTTAAAGGTAAATACCTTACATAAAAATTCTTCAATTACACGTCTGTTAAACTTAATTGAAGATGCTTCAGCTAATAAGTCACGTCCTGAGAACCTCATAAGACGATTTGCTGTCTGGTATACACCTATTGTGGTAGTTTCAGCCTGTCTTTTAGCTTTGGTACCTGTAGTAGTTCCTAGTGCAAGTTTTTCTGACTGGATTGAAAGAGCTCTGGTATTCTTAGTTGTATCCTGCCCATGTGCACTGGTTCTCTCTGTGCCTCTGTCTTTCTTTGGCGGTATGGGAGCTATCAGTAAGATTGGTGTAATTGTAAAAGGCACTATCCATTTGGAGACTTTATCAAAGTTAAAGGCCATTGCCTTTGATAAAACAGGTACCTTAACTTACGGCAAGTTTAGGGTAGTAAATGTTGAAAAGTTTTCTAATGCCGATGAAAAGACAATCTTTACCTATGCAAAAGCTCTGGAGCAAAAATCAACTCATCCTGTAGCTTTATCTGTAGTAAATCATGCAAAAGAGCTTCAAGTCGAAGATGTTGAAGTTACAGAAATAGAAGAGCGCGCAGGTCTTGGTATTACAGGAGTTGTTGATGGACGCAAGATTGCTGTAGGAAAAGCAGACTTAGTAAAAGAATATGTAAAAGGTGAAGTTCCTGTAAATAAGAACGGCAGAACCGCAATCTATGTAAGTTCTGATGACAAACTCTTAGCTATTATCGAGTTATTCGATGAGTTAAAGAGTGAAGCTAAATCTATGATGAGCGCTTTATCTAAACTTGGCATTAAGACCTGTTTAATTACAGGTGACAGAAAAGCAGTTGCTGAGAATATTGCAAATGAGCTTCACTTAGATAAAGTTTTCTATGAGCAAACACCTCAGGATAAATTGGATAACTTTAACAAGTTCAAAGAGGAGAATACTCCTGCTGCCTTTACAGGTGATGGTTTAAATGATGCTCCAGTGCTCTCATGTGCTGATGTAGGTATTGCGATGGGGGATATCGGATCAGCTTGTGCTGTAGAAGCAGCCGACGTGGTTATTATGCATGATGATCTTAATACTATTCCTAAGACCATTAATTTAGCTAGAAGAACCTGCAGTTTAGCTATCTCTAATATGTATATGGTGATGGGAATTAAGTTTTTAATCCTGATTCTGGGTGCCTTAGGTTTTGCAAATATCTGGATGGCAGTCTTTGGTGATGTAGGCGTACTTATCATTGCTGTTTTAAATGCTATGAGAACTTTGAGCTTTAAGTAGCCATAAACCTAGATAAATTCAAAGTAAAACCTAAGATCTGCCGTTTACAGAATACGATCTTAGGTTTTTTTATGAATTTTTGAGATGATATCTAAAAATCTTATATAACAGAAATAAATCTATAATTGTGGACAAAAATTATTCTCAATAACACCTAAAAAAGCACCTAATGCTGTAATATATCGAAAGTTTAAATAAGGGAACTATCATGATCAAAACATACCAAGTAATGGGAATGTCCTGCGCTGCTTGTGCTACTAGAGTTCAAAAAGCAGCCATGAAAGCAAAAGGCGTAGAAAACGCTGATGTTAATTTAATGCAGAACATCCTTACTGTTACTTTTAAAGATAACCTTAAAGATGAAGAGGTAATCAATGCTGTAACAGAGGCAGGTTACGGCGCTAAAGTTATGGATTCAACCATAGCCTCAATTAAAGCTATGGATAAAGACAGCCAAGAAAGAGATCATGATTTTATAAATCTAATTCTAGCTATTATTGCCACCTTTATTATCATGCTCATTTCTATGAGCCATATGACCGGTTTTGAAATTATTCATAACGGTTTTATCAATGCAGCAGTGCAGGGTGTTCTTACCTTCTTTGTCATGGTACTTGAGAAAAAGTACTTTATAAATGCCTTTAAAGGATTAAAGCATCTTTCTACTAATATGGATACTTTAGTTTCCTTAGGTGCGATTGCTTCTTTTATCTATTCTGTTTTTGTACTGTCAACTATAGAGTTTACAGATACCTGTGCGGTGTTAATAGATGATAAAGCAGTCTATTTTGAAGGGGCTGCCGGTATCTTATGCTTCGTTTCAATCGGTAAATATATTGAAAAGAAAGCTAAAGTAAAAACTACTGGTGCTATCAATGCTTTATACAGCTTAATTCCAGAGTCTGCTGTAATTAAAGCTGAGGATGGTACTCAAAAAACAGTTGCCCTGCAGGATGTTAAAAAGGGCGAGGTTTTAGTAGTAAAGCAGGGACAAAGATTAGGTGTTGACGGGGTGGTAGTAAGTGGTGAAGGCTTTATCGATGAAAGTTCACTTACAGGTGAGAGCCGTGAGATTAAAAAGATAAGTGGAGATGAGGTTAAAGCATCAAGTGTTTTAACTGACGGTTATCTTGAAATAAAGGTTACCACCACAGGTGAAGATACCACTTTAGGTAAGATCATAAAGTTAGTTGAAAAAACTGCTGCTACTAAAGTTCCGGTTGCAAGAATTGCCGACGTGGTAGCTTCATACTTTGTTCCATTTATTTTAACTTTAGCTCTGATTACCTTTGTCTTATGGTACTTTGTCCACGGTTCTTCCTTATCACTGTCATTGCAGTTTGCAATCAGTGTGCTGGTAGTATCCTGTCCATGTGCTTTGGGGCTTGCAACTCCTGTAGCAGTTGTAGCTGGTACCGGCCGTGCCGCCAAAGAAGGTATCATCTTTAAAAATCCAGAAGCTCTAGAAGAATTAAGCCGAGTAAAAGTCTTTGCCTTTGATAAGACTGGCACCTTAACTTACGGCAGAATGTCTGTAAGCTCTGTTGAAAAGATTGATAAGTCACTTTCAGATCAATTTTTACAGAGCGTGCTTATTTCTCTTGAGAAAAAGAGTTCACATCCTATAGCTCGTTCCATAGTATCAAGCTTCCCTGAAGCAAAAGCTCATGAGCTTTCAGATTATGCTTATGTAAAAGGCGAGGGAGTAAAAGGTACTATTGATAACAGTATTTTCTCCTTTGGTAATGACAGAATGCTAAAGAGACTAGGTGTTTCTGACAGTGCCTTTGGCGTACAGTTAAAAAAGACTCTGGCCTACAGCGGAGCTTTAGTTTTAACTTTATTAAAAGGTAAAGATATCGTAGCTTACATCACTGTAAAAGATACCTTAAAGAAGGATGCTAAAGATCTGGTTAAGGCTTTAAGAGCATATGGTAAAGAGACTTTGATGCTAACTGGTGACAGTGATGGTCCTGCCCGTGATGTGGCAAAGAGCATTAAACTTGATTCATATGCTTCAGAGCTTACACCTGAACAGAAAGCTACCTTTATTAAGAATCTGCAGAGTACAGACCGCAAGGTCGCAATGGCAGGTGATGGTGTAAATGACAGTATCTCTTTATCTCAGGCTGATGTAGGTATTGGTCTTAAAGGTACAGCTGATATCGCGGTGTCTGCCTGTGATGTGATATTGTTGCATGAAAAGATCACAGATGTCTTTAATGCTTACTTAATTTCATTTAAGACTATGCTTAACATTAAAGAGAATTTATTCTGGGCTTTAATCTATAACGTATTAACTATCCCAGTTGCAGCAGGACTTTTCTATGAGAGTTTAGGAGTAAAGCTAAACCCAATGTTATGCTCAGCTCTTATGGGAATAAGCTCTGTTTGTGTGGTTTTAAATGCACTAAGACTGAGCTTAATGAAAGTTTTAAAGAATAATGAAGTATCTGATATAAAAGATGAGAATACTTTAACAGGTAATAAGAAGATGACTACAGTTAAAATCAACGGTATACAGTGTCAACACTGTGTAAAAAGCGTACAAAAAGCTTTAACTCCATTCTCTTCAAAAGGTGAGGTTGAAGTTTCACTTGAGCTGAAAAAAGCTACTTTAACTTTAAAAGACGGTGTTGAAGATAACGCCATAAAGGATGCTATTATTGATGCTGGCTTTGAGGTAGTGGAGATCATTCATGATTAGTCTTGATACTGCAGATTTACTGCTTTTGTGTGCACTAAGAGATGACAGTCGCTTATCCTTACGAGATTTAGGTGCTAAAGTCTCTATGAGCGCTCCTGCTGTAGCTGCAAGATTAAGACGTTTAGAAGAAAATCATGTAATTGAAGCTTATACTGTTTCAATAAATCCTGGTACCTTTGCACTTACTGTTGAAGCTGTTTTATATGTTTGTGTAAATATAGTAAAAGAAGCAGACTTTGTGTCTTATATGAAAAAGACTCTTTGTGTCAGCTCTTTATACAGACTTGGAGCTGACTATACATATATGGCGATAGCTTCTTTTGATAGTATTGAAAAGTTAAATAATTTTGCACTTAATTTAGAGCAGAATTATGGCAAAACTAAAGTACAGTTAGTTTTGAAAAAAGAATTCTCATCAAGAGCTCCTATGGATCTGAAAACTGTGGAGCAAAAAGTTGAGGATAATAAAAAAGATAAATCTTAAGGGAAGTCTCTTTTTAGCGACACAACTTTAGCGGCATAACAGAGAAAGTTAGCATTAGTTATCAGGAAGTTACTTTGTTGCATTGTTAATTTTCAGATTTTGAAATTTACAGATAACGTTACTTTTTAGAACAAGTTTTTTATTAGTACCACTAGCAATTAGAAGGAACACAAAATGTGGGATTATTCAGATAAAGTTAAAGATCATTTCCTTCATCCACGTAATGCACGTGTGATTGAAGATGCAAATGGTGTTGGTGATGTAGGCTCAATCATTTGTGGTGATGCTCTGCGTTTAATGTTAAAAATTGATCCTGCAACTGAAGTTATTGAGGATGCAGCATTCCAGACCTACGGTTGTGGCAGTGCGATTGCTTCATCATCAGCTTTAACCGAAATGTTAAAGGGTAAAACTCTAAAAGAAGCTGAAAAGATCACCAATCAGGAAATTGTAGATTACTTAGGCGGTCTTCCTCCTGAAAAGATGCACTGCTCTGTGATGGGCCGTGAAGCATTAGACGCTGCTATTGCTAATTACCATGGACAGTCATATGAGCACTCACATGATGATGGTGAGTTAATCTGTCACTGTTTCGGAGTGGGTATCAACAAGATTAAAAAGGCTGTATGGGAAAATCATTTAACTACAGTTGAAGAAGTTACCAACTACACTAAAGCTGGTGGTGGTTGCGGCAGCTGCAAGATGAGAATTGAAGAGATCATCGACGAGGTTTGGGTTGATCTTGAAAAATGTGGTGTACCAAGACCAGGTCATGCACCAACTCCTATTCCCTCAATTACTATTACAACCTCTACAGCTCCTGCAACAGGTTTTAGCTCAATCAGTTCAACTACTGCATCTTCAAATACCACAAGTGCAAGTGCAGCAAGCGCTGCTGTAAATGCAGCTATTGATGAGAAGACCAAGTCATCTCCTATCTATGATGATGTAAAGAAGATCTTAGAAGAAATTTCTCAAGGTTTAGGTGAAGGTTCATCAGTAGAGCTAGATGCAATCTCTGGTGCTGACGTGATTGTAAAACTGTCAGGTCCTGTAGCTTCAGGCATGATGAAAGACATGACCTTAGGCTTTATCAAGCAGAAATTAACTGATGGCACCGGTCGTCAGATTAGCGTTACTACAAGATAATCAAGCTTTAATTTAAAAGCTTGTTTGCAGTAAACATGAGTTTTAGTCTGCAATGGAGAACTGATTAAGATTGCAGACTGTTTAGTCAACAGAATTTATTAAATAGAGACAAAAATGGATAATATGAATTTAGGCGCAGGTTTAGGAGGTATTTACCTAGACAATAACGCTACCACTCAGATTGATCCTCAAGTGGTAGAGGCAATGCAGCCATATTTGAGCATATATTTTGGTAACGCCTCATCACAGCATGGTTATGGTGTTCCTGTAGAAAAGGCAATTGCAAAAGCTCGTGAGCAGGTAGCTGATTTTCTAGGTGCTGAGCATCCTGATGAGATTATCTTTACCTCATGTGCAACTGAGTCAGACAATACCGCTTTATGGTCAGCTTTATGGTCACAAAAGGGTAAGACTGAGATTGTAACAACTCCAGTTGAGCATCCTGCTATCATGCAGACTTGTGATTTCTTATCCTCACATGGTGCTACCATCAAATATTTAAAAGTTTCAAACCATGGAGATCTTGATTTAAAAGAGTTTGAAAACTTATTAACTCCAAATACAGCACTAGCATCAGTTATGTGGGCTAATAACGAGACTGGTAACATTTACCCAGTTCCAGAGCTAGCAGAGATTGCTTACAAGCATGGTGTAATGTTCCACACCGATGCAGTTCAGGCTGTAGCAAAAGTGCCTATTTCTTTAAAAGATACCAAGATCAATATGCTCTCATTCTCAGGTCATAAGATCCATGCTCCAAAGGGTATCGGTGTTTTATATGTAAGACGTGGTACCAGATTTATCCCATTCATGAAGGGCGGTCATCAGGAGCGCGGTAGAAGAGCAGGTACTGAGAACGTGCCATATATCGTAGGTTTAGGTGTAGCATGTGAATTAGCTAAAAAGAACCTGTCAGTTGTATCTTCAAGAGTAAAAGCTCTAAGAGATAAACTAGAGCAGGGTATCTTAAAGGCAATTCCAGACTGCTTTGTAACCGGTGATGAGTCAAGAAGAACTGACAATACCTTAAACGTAGCTTTCAAGTTCGTAGAAGGTGAGGCAATTCTATTGATGTTAAATGAGTATGGTATTGCAGCATCCTCAGGTTCAGCCTGTTCATCAGAATCGCTAGAGCCTAGCCATGTGATGAGAGCTATGAATGTTCCATTCTCAGCAGCTCACGGTACCATCCGTTTCTCTTTATCAAGATTCACCACAGAAGCTGAAATTGATAAGACAATTGAGGTATTACCAGGCATCATCAGTACCTTACGTAAACTCTCTCCATACTGGAAAGAGGGCAAACCTCAGATCCAGGGCCTTGATCATGACTTTGATGCTGACAGCAAAGAAGTTCGTGCATAAGAGCTAAGCTATATCCTATCTGCCAGGCAACTGGCAGATTTGTCTATTATCATCACAGATCACACAAAAAGATCTAGTTCATTTTCGTTTTTCATTGCCAATAAGAGCTCAATAGCCTTAGAATTATTCAAGATTTTGTTATCACGTTTTAGCTTTTCTACAAGAAAAGAAATTATAAGAAACTGTAAAAAAGTTATTTACATAATGACTAATAAACAATACAGCTAATTATTATCAGAAAAATATAGCAGAATACTTATTTATATTTATTGCATCAGAAGCTTATTGCTTTCTGAGAGAATTTTTTTTGAAAGTTTTTAGTACAGCATAACAAGAACAATAATAGGTGTGTTTTGGACGTTATTTTAGGCAAAATCTGGTTAGTTATATTTAATTCCATGATTTTGTTACCAATGCTTTATTCTGTTATAAAAACAGAAAAAAGATTTGCCAATATTCATGTCATTTCTATTTTGACTGTGTTTGTGACACAGGCAACTGATATTGCTGTAACAGTATCTAGCTACCGTGATTCACTCTTTTTAAATTCATATTTGTTAACTTTAATGTGGCAGTTATCCTTACTGCTGTCTATAGTCTCAGTGTTCTACCTTGTTTTAAATGAATTAAAAGAAAAGTATCAGAGAAACGACTTAAAATCAGATTGGGCTTATGTAGTACCAGCCATCTTTGAAGCATCTTTATTAGTGTTCTTTAATATCAGCGCCTTTAGTGCTACTGATGTTTCTTTAATCTCAACTGCTACTGGTATCAGTTTATATTTCATCATCAACTTCTATATCCTCATTGGTTCATGGCTTTGCTATAAAACCTATGTTTATAATCTTGATTTTGATATCAAGTATGTAGCAAGAAATCATTTCTTTTTCTATTTAATCCTGTGCACAGTGCTGTTCTTACAGCAGCTAATCTTTGGTTATATAGATTTTGCAACCTCAATTACCACTTTTCTTATGTTTAACATCATGACTCATTCTAAGACTTTAATTTCTCAGGATGCACTCTCAGGTGTTAACAATCGTGTAAGTTTTAATAAGTTCATCAATAATGTCTTCGTCTCACGTGAGCATGGAGCAGCTTTTATTGTCTTTATTGATATTGATAAGTTCAAACATATTAATGATACCTATGGTCATATTGAAGGGGATGAGGCCATTTCTTTAGTAGGTAAGACCTTAAAGAGTATTGCCGGTGAGACTAATTCCTTTGTTGCTAGAATGGGTGGTGACGAGTTCGTCTTAGTTGTTAATGGTTCTGATGAAAACAAAGTCAAAAGGATCATACAGAACATTACCTATGAACTAGAAGAAAGACTTATCTTTTCAAATAAACAGTATGATTTGTCTGTAAGCTGTGGTTATGTTCCTGTAGCTCCAGGTTCAAAGAATATTAAGGAGCTGATTGCAAAAGCAGATAAGCTTATGTACTTAGATAAGCAAAATAAGAATCAGGGAGCTGTAAATGGGGACTATTAGCATCAATTCAACTTCGATGTTCTATTTTGCAGTCGCATCGATTTTTATTCTGTGTACCATATTAAAAAATCAGTCATTAGAAGTATCTTCAAATTCAAAAATTACTTTTAATTTTTCTGTTTTTTTAATGGTTCAGGCAGTATTAGTAGGTATCTTTGCGCTTTTAGATTTCTTTAAAGAAAAAACAGTCTTTTCCAATCAGATGGGCTTTGATATTGTCTATGCCTCAGTTGGTTTCATCTTTGGATATGTGTCTTATGCCACACCTTTTATCCTGTTTGTCCTGCTAAAAGTTCATGCATACGGCACGCACTTTATGAATGATAAACTAAGGCACTTTATCTATTTTGCCTTTGTCTTAACTTCATTTATCTATGTATATAAAGCAACCCATATTATCTATGCGTTCTCTCGCGATCATGGTATGACTTTTTCTGATTCTGACTGGATCTTTTTAGTATTTATTCCGATTGTCAAGTTAAGCTTTTTCATGTTAGCAGCCAAAGATCTTAACAGGTTCTTAAAAGATCTTTGTGAAGGATCTATTGTTTCAAAAAGAGCATCACTCTTTTTAAGAATTGTCTTTGTAGGTGGTCCATTTATACTGATCCCGTTAGGCTGGTATTTTACCTTACCATGCATGCTCGGAATTTTAGTCTGCATGGTCTTTGTAATGCAGTTAATCTCTCAGGACAGAGCAGTATCTGTAGATTTCTTGACAGGTTTAAACAACCGTAAAGAGCTCATGAGATATCTTGGCAGATTATTTGAAAAGACTGATGAACTAGACCAAAACCTAGGTCTTATCTTTATTGATATTAACGATTTTAAAGGTATCAATGACACCTATGGCCATAATCAGGGCGATAAGGCTTTACTAACAGTTGCTTCATGCCTTAAAAAGGCAGCATTTAAAAAGAACTGCTTTATCTGCAGATACGCAGGTGACGAGTTTACTGTAGTCTTAAAAGAATCTACTACAGAGACCGCTCAGAACTATATTAATACTTTAGAAGAAGAGCTTAACAAGTGTAATAACTCAGGAGACTATGCTATGACTATTTCTTTATCTATAGGTCATGTACAGTATTCAGAGAAATACATAACTCCAGATGAGTTCATCGCAGCGGCTGATCAGTTGATGTATGGCCAGAAGGCTCAGCGTAAACAGCATCAGCAGGAATTAGAAGGAATGCTCTAATCAGGCTTTGTAATTTGATCTTAGATGAATTTTTTATAAAAGACTCTACAATGATGATATTGAAAACTAAGGATATGAAAAATGACAAATTATAGTGAACTTGCAAACGGCGGAATTACTTTAATCAAACCATATCAAGCTGGTAAGCCAATTGAAGAGGTGCAGCGCCAGTTAGGTTTAGAAAATGTCATCAAGTTAGCTTCTAATGAGAACCCATTTGGTATGGGACCTAAAGCTAAAGAAGCTGCTTTAAAGTGTGTAGAGCAGGGTAATATTTACCCAGATTCAAACGGTTACTACTTAAAGCACAAGTTACATGATAAGTTCGGTTATGATCCTGAAAAGCTAACTTTAGGCGCAGGCTCAAATGAGCTTATCAACTTATTATTCGCAGCTTTTGTAAATGATAAGGTTAATGTAGTTTTTCCAGAGTACTCATTTGTTGTTTATCCAATGGAAACTACTGTAAACGGCGCTAAAGCTAAAGTGATCCCTCTAAAAAACTACAATGCTGATTTAGATGCAATTGCTCAAGCTATTGACAAGGATACACGTATTGTAGCTTTTGCTAATCCTTCAAATCCTATCGGTACAGCAATAAGCTCTAAGTCTATGAAGGAATTTATTAAAAAGGTTCCAAAGACTACATTAGTTGTTATCGATGAGGCTTACAACGAGTTCAACAGCGGAGATGATACTTTTGAGGATACCGCTTTATGGACTGAAGAGTTTGAAAACTTAGTTGTATCTCGTACCTTCTCAAAAGCTTATGGTCTTGCTGGTCTGCGTGTAGGTTACATGGTAGCTAATAAAGAGATCACCTCTTTATTAAACCGTTTAAGAGCTCCATTTAACGTAAATATCGTAGCTCTTGCAGCTGCTGTTGCAGCTTTAGATGATACTGAATTCTTAAAGAAGACAGTTGAGAACAACTCAAAAGAGCGCGAAAGATATGCTGCTTTCTGCAAAGATCATAACCTGTTTATGATCCCTTCAAAGGCTAACTTTGTAGCAGTTGATTTTAATGGCTATGATGCTCAGGCAATTGCTGATAAGCTATTACATCAAGGCATCATTGTGCGTCCTCTTCTAGGTTACAAGTTACAGGATATTCTAAGAATATCTATCGGTAAGCCTTCAGAGAATGATAGACTGTTCAATGCCCTAGATAAGATCTTAAAGGAAATGAAATAATTGAAAAACGCCCTTAATTTAAAAAAGATAAAGTCCGTAGAAGGCAAGGTTATTTTGCCTGGATCTAAGAGCCTTACTAACAGAGCTCTGTTAATTTCAGCTTTAGCTAAAGGTAATACCAAGTTATTAAATGTTTTAAAGTCTGATGATACCTCTCGTATGATTGAGGCTTTACAGACTTTAAAGGTAAAGCTCAAGGTTAACGTAAGTTCTGTTGATGTAACAGGTATGGGCGGTGTCTTTAATGAAGGACTGAACTCTGTAGAGCTGTATTTAGGCAATGCAGGTACTGCAATGCGACCATTATGTGCAGCTTTAGCTGTATCAACAGGTGTGTTCACGCTTACAGGTGAACCCCGCATGATGGAAAGACCTATTGGTCCATTAACTGAGGCTTTACGCTCATTAGGTATTAACATTGAATACTTGAATAATGATGGTTTTCCACCAGTACGTATTCGTGGTGCTGTACCTAAGTTTCATGAGGTAACTATTTCAGGTTCGACCTCAAGTCAGTTTATTACAGCTCTGCTTATGGCAGCTCCTGTCTGTGGCGGACTAAAAATTAAGATTAAGGGCGACTTAATTTCAAAACCTTATGTTGATCTGACTGTAAAACTCATAGAAAAATTTGGCGCAGTGGTAAGTCGTAACGGTTATTCAGAGTTTACTGTAGAAGGCACAGGTTATACCTCACCTGGCTCTTACCTCATTGAGGGGGATGCAACTGGTGCTACTTACTTTGCAGCAGCTGCAGCCATTGGTGGTGAGTTAGAACTCTACGGTTTACCTGAGGATTCTGTACAGGGCGATATTAAGTTTTTGGATGTATTAGCTCAAATGGGTGCTAAGATTAAGAAAACAGAAAGCTCTGTAATTATCAAGAAGTCAAAGCTTCACGGTATTGATATTGATATGAATGCAATGCCTGATGCCGCCATGACTTTAGTGCCATTAGCCTTATATACAGACGGTCCTATAACTATTAGAAATATTGCCAGCTGGAGAGTTAAAGAGACTGACAGAATTGAAGCTATGGTCAAGGAAATGTCAAAGTTAGGTGTTAAGGTAGAATCTGGTGAGGACTATATCAGCATTGATGCTTCAACACGCAATGATGTAACCCCAACCTTTGATACCTACAATGATCACCGTATGGCAATGTGTATGTCACTAATAGCTTTTGACAGAGACATTGTCATCAATGATCCTGAGTGTATCAATAAGACCTTCCCAACCTACTTTAATAACTTAAAGTCTGTAAGTAAAAATTAAAGGTAAGTTTCGGTTACAATCAATTTTGTAAAAGAGTTATCTTAAGCTCTGCAAAGCTCTTAGGCTACAACGCTTTAAGAGCTTTTTTAATTTTTAAAAAAGCAACATGTTTAAGACTGCAATAAGATTTTGCTAATCTAAGTTATTGCAAAGTAAATAAGCTTAAGCTTCAACAAAAATTGCGTAAGTTTTTAACTTTATTAAATTGTATTTGCAAAAAAGATGTAAAGCAAAAGCTATAAGATTAGCTAAGGATAAAAAGTCATGAAAAAGTTAATTGCATCAAAGTTAATTGCAGCCTTTATGCTGTTACTCTGTTTTAAAGCAGAGGCTGTAGAAACTACTTTTTTAAATAATACTTTTAAGATAAATCTTCCTGAGAACTACTGTACTCTAAATCAGGATACTAACTACTACAAGTTCACAAAAGCAGCCTTTGGCAATTCTGTAAAATTTGGTTTTATTGCAGCTCCCTGCATGGATACTAAAGCTCTAGAAGAGGGAATTATCAGTAGATTAAGTCACTATATTGCTTTTACTCAAATAGGCATAGATGGCAACTATGGCTATTTTAAGTTAGGTCGTTTTGTGTATGTAAATTTGGCTAAAGCCTTCAAGTCAGCTCCTTTAGACAGGGTAGAAAACTCTGTTAACAGAAGAATTGCTCCATTTGGAGCTACTGTATCAAATCTTGGGTATAAGCTGCAGTCAGCATCTGACTCATATGCTTTGTTTTTAGCTACAGTAAATCTAAACGGATTTGGTGCTGATAAAAAGGCAAACTTATTAGGTATTACTACTCTAGTTTACGAGATCCCTGTAGGTTTATATGTCTTTGATGAAGATCCGAATGAGGCTAAAACTAAAGAAGCTATAAAACAGTTATCAATAGCGGCTTCCTCTTTTTAAGAAAGTCAAAAAGTTAATAAGACAATAAAGCTTACCTCTAAATTTGAGACAATCAAAATAAAAAAATCCAGTGCCAAATGGCACTGGACCAAAGGTAAGATAAATCTTAAAAATCCAAAACAGTATTAAACTGATTGGGGCTTAAACTAAACAACCGTCCAACATTCGGTTGCTATGTCTTAAGCTTTATTGAAAGTATATAGACGCTTTAGGTATATGTAAAATACTAATTATTTATACCTCGTTATAGTTAAACTGTATAACTGATTTAGCAATCAGTAAGGTAATATGAAATCCTGAAAATGAAGCTGAACTTGAGTTTTTAAAGTAAATTGCTAATTTGGAGGTTGAAAAAATGTGAGGAGATAAACAGAATTCTTGTAATAACTTATTTATTTGGAGTTAAATATCATGTGATAATCCTTTTCTTTTCTCATGATTTCATAGATTGATGTGTATTGAACACCCATTGCATTACACACATCAGGAATGTGGACTTTCTTTTCCTTCAATAGATCTAAAATCTGCGATTGGAAGTTTATCAATATCAGTTACAGGAGAATCTAAAAGCAAAAAAACAAAAGGATATCTCAATACCTTAGCTAATTTCTCAGCTTGTTTTAAAGTTAGAGATACTGCACCACCCTTTTCATTAGATAGTCGCTTAAAGTCTTTAGACGCTGACAATTCAGAGTATAAAGATCCTATGCGGTTACATGCCCACCTTATAATAGAAGTTTTAATTTGAATGTAATCAGCCATAGGAATTTAGTAAAAGTAGATATACCTAGTTACGTTGAAAGTAGACTACATCATAAGACAAAAAAATTGCAAAATTATGTTATTTATGATCTAACGTTGAGTAATAAAGCCATATATTCTTTTATTAAGAAATAAGAAAATATGCGGTTCTACAAAATTATGTAAAAACTAAAGCAGACAATAAGAACAGAAAAGAAAAATTACATCAAATGTTTTTACTTTTCCAAAAAATTTACGGGGATAAAAGAGAGAAGTTTAGATGGTCGGTGATGTAGGGTTCGAACCTACGACCCTCTGGTCCCAAACCAGATGCGCTACCGGGCTGCGCTAATCACCGAACGGAAAGCATTATAAGAATAGACAAAGCTGTTGTCAATTTTTTTTCGATTCTTTTTTCAAAAATTTTTCAGGAATTTCAATTTACTTCACCTTCAAATAGCTCAAAAAGTAAGTGAAAATTTTTTGAAAATAAGATAAATATCAGCTTTATGAATTGTTATCTTTTCTATCCTCAATTTTTTAATTTTATTCTATAACTCAGTTATATTTGCCTTAAGTAAAATACAAATATAACTGACTTAACAAAAAAACTAAGAGCTAATTTTGAATTTTCAAAATAAGTGCAAGGTGAATCACATAAAAATGTAAAGCAAATTTAAATTCCGTATCAACTAAATTAACCATCAGTATCTACTAAAGTAAACTGACATCTAAAATGCGGACTAAATAATTATTAAAAATCAATAATATATATATAAATTGAGATCAGAATTTACTTAAAAGATCTAAATCTGAAAAATTGAGGCAAATTTTGCTTAAAACGGGGGAATTTTCATTGAATTTTGTAAAACTGAACTATGCGATAAAAATTTTTTAAATTTTAATTTTTATTAACTTGTTGATTTATAAGAATTCATAAAAATTCTTAAAAAATATTTTTTGAGAAAGTGATCACAAATGAAAAAATGTGATATAGTTCACGTACTCCTTATGTTTGTTTGATTGTTGTCCCCTGAATGATCATTGTATTCAGGGGATTTTTCTTTTCAGGGTAATTAACTTTTCGTTCTTCTTGTTTTCTTTGGATTTTCTAGTCTCTAATCCTCTAGATAGAACATATCTTCAATCAAATATCAGAATTAAACTTCATTCGTCAATCTTGTTTATAGCTTTTGCTTTATAAGGGCTACTTCATATTTTTTAAATGAGCATCTCACTTTATTGTTTAACACTCTGAACACACGATGTTTTTTTGTTACAATAATCAGCTTATATAATAAAAATAACTATGAAAGCATCGACATTATTTATTTTGTTGAGAGTGGAGAACAAAGGATGTCTTTTGTATCAGATTTTAAGAAATTAACTCTAGTTTTAGCTGTATCAGCTTCATCAATGTTGATTTGTAATGGTTGCGTTACTGCTTTAGTTGGTGCAACCGCAGCTGGTGCGGGGGCTTTTATTGGTTCAGATAGCCGTACAGTTGATGTTCAGGTAGATGATCAGAAGATTGAAAACCAGGTAGCCAGAATTCTAAAGAATGATCGTATGAGATCTGATTCTAAAGTCTTTAGAGTTGACTGTGTATCAGTAAACGGTAATGTGCTGTTAGTAGGTCAGACTCGTGATACAGAATACATGAACTGGGCTTTAGGCTATATCAAGAAAGTTCCTAACGTAAAGAGAATTTTCAACTGTGTATCCAATAAAGATCCTATTAAGGCAAGTGTAATTGCACATGATGCATTTATTACCTCAAAGGTTAAGAGTGCACTGTTATTTGGTTCAAAGATTAGCTCTGGCAGATTTAAGGTTTATACCGAAGATAGCGTAGTATATCTGTTAGGATACATTACTCGTGATGAAGGTCAAAGAGCAATCAACCAGACAAGAAAAGTTGGCGGTATCAAGAAGATCCACCCAATCTTTGACTATATGGATGCCTCAGGTACTCCAAACTCATCAGATAGTACTCCTGTAGTATCAGATAATTCATCAAATGCACAATCATTAACTGTAACACCGGCTACAACTACCAGAAGCTCATCATCAATGGCTAATGAAGTTCAGTCTGATGTTGATAATGGTGGCGCTGTACTTGAAGATGACACTGATTTGTTAGCTCCAAGTGCACCGGCTCAAAGTTTCTAATTAGAAAGTAATATGGCTCAAAGATCTAAAAGCCCTGCAATCTTTTTTGTGGATGCATATACTCCAAATGAAGGTGAGATGGGGCTGTGTCTTGAATATGGCGTTCTCCGCTGGTCTAGCAATAAAAATGACAGACCAGAGGTTTATGTTCATTCATTTTTAAAACCAGCAACCACTCCTAATCGAGTTCGCTGGTCTAATGCATCAGTCGATATGAAGATCTCACGAGATTTCATTGAGAATAATCGTGATCTTCCTACTATCGAGGATATGATTGAGGCTGACTACTTAAAAGGCAGATCAGTAGTCTGCTTTGATGCAACAGTTGAACCTTTCTACTCTCTGCTATCAAACAGTTCTGCTGTAGTCTCAATTGTACAGCTATGGAATGATCTTTTTGCAGACAATGAAAAGGCTCTTTTGTGTACATCGCTTTCAAAAATGTGTGATTTTATTGGTATGTTGCCAGATGACAAAGAGAATACCAATTACACTCCTCTTTTAAAGCGCCTGCATCAGATGGCTGCTTTATGGTTCCTGCTAGAAGAAATGGCAAAACACCCTAAGTCCAAGCGTTCTATGGGCGCTGGTGGTATGCAGTTTAATTTTATCTGGCCTTTACCTAAAACCAAAGATAAGTGGTTTGAGCGCGATGTAAACTCATTTAAAGATTTAACTGATGATGAGATTAAAGAGTTCTTCAGTGGCACCCTAGCTGACAGAATCGACTGGTTTGAGATGAGTATGTATGCCTGTGACTGGGTATATCATCGTCAAAAGAACCGAGGAACTGAAGATCTTGAAGGTCGCAATGAGATGGCAGAGTTCATCTTTAAAAACGTTTTAAACTTCAAGATGCAGGTTTGGGTTCTAATCTATTACTCAATTTACAATCACAGATTAGAAGTAGCACGTCAGATTGCCTTAGACAGGGGGGAAGTTCGTCGTTTAAAGAGTGCTCAGTTAGAGAACTTTTCAAACTTCATAATCGAAAATCTTGATGTATTTCTGTCAGGTGAACAGAAACAAAAACTTCTGGCATCTCTTGTAAAACAGTCTTTTGATTCTAACGGTGCTGTTCGTTTTGAGCATTTCGATTTTGAAGCTTTACAAAAGCAGTATGCAAATCGTCGCAGTGATGTGCAGAAACTTTATTTTACTGACAATGCACCAGGAACAAATCTTAAGAACTGCTATAAGGAAATTCGTGATGCCTCTGGACGCACTATTTACAGACGCTATGAGGTAAAAGGCAGAGGTAAGGAGAGAGCTGCTGCCAAAGATCTGGTTTTAAGAAATTTAAACCGACTGTACGATGATGCCCGTAATGTGTTCTCTGATATCTGGCTTACACCTTCTTTAAAACTGTGGATACAGTTTATCACGGGCTGCAATATAGCCGAAATTGTAAGGACAGTAAGATCAAATGATGCAACAGAACTAGTTGATGTCAGAAACTCTCTTCACTACATCCTTGAAAGATGTGCCTATGAGTATCTTGTAAAACTGTATAATGAGCTCAAAAATATTTTTGCTGCAATGCAGGATGACAATATTGAAATTCCTCCTTTTCAGTTCAGCTTCCAGGGTATTTCCATAGAAGTTGAAATTATCTCTGCAGCCAAGGTTGGGTTCTTTAGACGACTTTTCAGTTTTGAATAAAAATCGTATGCAGGTGATACTGCATAGCGTGTTTGTTCTTATAAAGAAGAAAGTTTAGCAATGATTTTTAATTCTGCAAGAGCTGCTGTATTTACGGCAGCTTTATTATTTTGTACAAATCTTCAGGTAAATACAGCATCTGCAGCTCAGGTTATAGGAGAATACGCTAATGGCTGCATTAAAGGTGCTGTGCCCTTAAAAAACGGTACCAATTACCAGGTGCAGATTTGGGGACAGGGCAGAAATTACGGACACCCTGAGCTTATTGATTACATTCAGAAACTGGTATTAAAAGCCAAACACTACAACTTACCAGATCTTCTGATAGGTGATCTGTCAAAACGACAGGGAGGTTCTTTTGGCGGTGGTTCAAGTCACGGCTCTCACCAGTCAGGCCTTGATGTGGATATTTCCTTTGACTTTTCAACTCCAAAGAAATCATTCTATGAACTCTCTCATCCTGTTGATGTATATCTTGTGGATACACATAACAGAGTGACGAAAAACTTTGATAAAAGACGTGTGGCACTGATTTATCTTGCAGCCTCGGACAGTCGTGTAGAAAGAATTTTTGTGGCACCGGGAATTAAAAAGACACTGTGTCAGGTTTATGAGGGACATGACAGGAGCTGGCTTCAAAAACTGCGCCCATGGTTCGGACACCGCGGTCATATGCACGTAAGACTAGCCTGTCCTTTAGACAGCCCACTGTGTGTAAATCAGTCAAAGCCACCTAAGGGTGATGGCTGCGGTCAGGAACTTGATTCCTGGCTCTATCCTCATAAATACGCTCAAAAACCAGCCAAGAAAGGTAAACCTCAGGTTAAAAAGAAGAGAGTTATGCCGGCTCAGTGCAGAGCATTATTCGCCTCATCTCACTAATATCTCTACTTTCCACGACTAAAATTTAACTATAAACCGCATTCTACTGCGGTTGTGCTCTTTAACAACCGATTAAATACAATGTGATAGGCTTAAGTAAGCACTTTCTTCTGTGAACCTGTGCTCTGTATTTGTTTTGGGCAGAAATCAAATATGGCTTTTACATAGTCAATCATATCGTGATACCAGTTACAGAGAAGCATTTTCAGCATGTGATTTACAGTTCTCAGTTTTTCTTTAACGATGCATCCTTTTGCATCAAGCTTATCAGGGAATTCCATCAATCTGTCGAACAGTTCTTTTACTGCTTCTGCCAAAGGAATTAGTCTCATTGTCTCCTGACAGTTGCGGGCTATTTCTCCCATGGTACGAACATCTCCATGCAGGCGTCTGTGAAACTCCAGTATCGTGGCTCTTAAGGCTGAAAGACACATAAAGGCATTCTGATTGTCAAAATCAACAGAGCGTGTTTCTTTGCCAAGTCCAAAGAACTCCTTCTGATTGAAAAATCCTGTTTCAATCATCCAGCGACAGGCATACATCCTGACTATCTTTTCAGGGCTGAGGTTTAAATCAGTAGAAGCAAGTACCAGAATTTTATTAGGATCGCTGTAGCTGCGGAGATAAACGATTTTCAAATCAATACCGTTTTCAAACTTCTCTTTACCTGTACAGGCTCTGACAATCTCACATCCGGCAATGGAGGAGTTATCTTTGTTACGTTTATGTTTAAAAGACTTCCATAGCTCATCAAGTGGAGAGCAACAAACTGAACGTCCAAGTCTGTCCTTACGGTGATACTTTCTGCGATCCATCTTTAACATACCAATGATGTCGATGCTTCTCTGGGTTTTGAACCACTTCAGAAGTACCTCATAGGTAAACCAGGAGTCCATAAGTACATATGCAAAGTCAAATCCCTGTCTCTGAGCATTTAAGACCATCTTCTTTAAAAGTTCAGGTTTTGATATGTAAGCATCATTACGTATAACACCACCATGAAGACGATGGTCAAAACACTTGTTCTTCTGTTTAGGACAGGCTTTAGACTTAGCTTTGCTTTCATCTGAGGCTACAAGCTTTGAGTCAATGGTAAAGCAACTGCGACCATCGGTCCATCATAACTGCAGACATGTAAATCCTTTTACTGTAGAGCCGAGGTTATGATCATATGTTCTTGTTACATTCTCCATCCTTTTGGCTCTTGAATGTTCAAGTACAGAATCATCGATGATAAGACAGTGTTCTTTATGATTGGTTAAAGATGCAATTTGCTTATGTGCTTCCCATGCTGTCAACATAGTCATCCTGTTCCAGTTTGCCTTTGGAGAACTCATAAATTCATACATGGCACTCTTTTTAGCAGGAAGGAGAGTAGAAGCAAAGGATGAACAGGACTGAGAGAAATTGTTTCCCAGAAGACAGGAGTTGATAACTCCAGACAACATCTCTCCGGCACTAATGGTCTGAGACTTGTATTTGGAAGAAATAGAGCCTGACTTAGGAAGTCTGCATCTGTATGCGTTCCAGTTAAGGTTTAAAGCCTCCTTAGCAAATTTTCCTAGGTTAAACTGTAGTAATTCTCTACCTTTAGCTGATACCATATCCATGGCGTTTTTCTGTTTATGATTCGCTTTTGTTAACACCTTGAATTATAACAAAAAAATGCTACCAAATCAAGCTAATCTATTGATTTTACTACATTTTCTCTCAAATTTATCTCTCATTGTATCTTATCGTTTGTTAAAGAACACAACCGCAGTAGAATGCGGTCTATAGTTAAATTTTAACCGTGGAAAGTAGAGATGCTTTATATTATTGTCCGCATCATCCACACAAAGGATATGAAGGTGAAATACCTGAGCTGAAGATTGAATGCCACAGCAGAAAACCTAAGTCAGGCATGCTGCTACAGGCAGCTGAGGAATATAATATCGATTTGTCACAATCGTGGATGGTTGGTGATGGAGAAAATGATGTGCTTGCAGGAGTTAAAGCGAGATGCAGTACAGTGTTGCTTTCATCAAATGACGAATATGCAGATTACGGGCAAAAGTTTACATATAGAAGTTTGGGTGAAGCAATTAGTGGAATTATAAGTATGGCGACAATACGATCTAATCTTAATCACATACGTGTTTAAGCCAGTTTTAACTGTTTTAAGCAGAGATTTCTGCATGTAAATTTGTGCTGATTTTATACAGCTTTTTATTATGAGGATACTATGGCTTCTTTTGATAATTTAGTAAATTCCCTATCTAATAATCCTTCCAATTCTACATCACCTGCTCCTGTTAAAGGACCTTTAATTAGTGACTTAGCTAGAGAACAAATAGCTAATGCTAACATGTCTACTCAACAGGCTATTACTGCTGTACAGCAAGCGCAAGACATGCAACGTCATATAGGCATGGATAACCATGTACAAGACTATGCATTTGTTGTTGGTGGTCTATCAATCTTGCTGATTATGATTTTTCTAAAAAAAGTAATTGGTAAGAAATAACCAATTACTTTGTTCAAAATTAAGCCATATTCCATGGCATAAGTTTATCTAGGACATCAGAGGAAATATTGTGGCTCTTAAAGTCAGTGATGGTTCCTCTTTTGTCTTTTTCAAATTCAATCTCATTCATATGAAGTGTCATTGTTTCAATGATTTTCTTCATATAGAATTTAAAATCAGTGCTGTTCACGATACAGGTTTTATACAGAGAATACAGAACCGTTAGATCCTCAGCTCCTTTACACGTATCACTTGCCATCATGCTGTTACGCAGTATGTCAATCTCACGGAATTTCTCTTCAACATTGTTGTTGTGCATAACTCCATAAGGGCTGTTTAAGAATGCTGTTAAACCATCAGGAATAAAACAGTAAGACTGTTGAAAATGGTGCAAAACCAAAGAATCAGAGTGAAATATCTACATTTTTGCTACATAAGGTAAACTAGCTGTATTGTAGTTTGAAAATTCAATTTGGCTCTTATAAAAACGGAGAAAAACATGGTAAAGGTAGCCGTAGTCGGTGCTAGTGGTTATGCCGGAGCACAGCTGTGCAGAATTATTTCAAGACATGAAAAGTTAGAACTTGCAGCTTTATTTGTATCTGAGAATTCCCTTGATAAGGGTAAAAGAATATCAGACCTTTACGGTGAGCTTAATGGTATCTGCGACAAGGAATTACAGCCTTTAACAGGTGCAGATGATATTATCGGAAAAGCAGACGCTGTATTTTTGGCAACAGATCATAAGGTAAGTCATGATATTGCACCAGCTCTAGTGGAGGCTGGCATCGCTGTATTTGATTTGTCAGGTGCTTTTAGAATTTCAGATACTGATGTATTTGAAAAGGCATACGGATTTGCCCATGAGCACAAGGATCTTTTAAAGAAAGCTGTATATGCATTAGCCGAGTTTGTTGATGTAAAGGCATTGCAGAACACTAAAATGATCTCTCTTCCTGGCTGTTACCCTACAGCTTCACAGCTCGCCTTAAAGCCTTTAATTGACAATGGTCTACTTGATTTGAACTACCGACCATCCATCAATGCAGTGTCAGGTGTATCAGGTGCAGGACGAAAGGCTAAGCTTACAAACTCTTTCTGTGAGGTAAGTTTAAATGCCTATGGTGTATTTACTCACCGTCACCAGCCTGAGATTGCCGAACACCTGGGAACAGAGGTTATCTTTACTCCGCACCTTGGTGATTTTAAGCGCGGTATTCATGCCACCATTAACGCAAAGTTAAAAGACGGTGTAACTTATGAGCAGGTAGCTAAAGCCTATTCATGCTATGACAGCAAGCCTTTGGTAAGAGTAAAGGCTGGAATGCCAAAGTTACAGGATGTTCAGTACCTCCCATTCTGTGATATCGGCTTTGCCATGAAAGACAATTATATTGTGATCTGCTCATGTATTGACAACCTGCTCAAAGGTGCATCAGCTCAGGCCGTTCAGGTATTAAATCTTTATTATGGTTTTAATGAGACAGAAGGTCTGATCTAAAGACACATATAAAACAATACAATTCATTAAATTTATATTCAAAATATTCAGTTCTATCATGCAGTTGATAAGTCTGACTGCATGATTTCATGAGCCTGACTTAAAACTACTTTCAGCTTTATTTATCATCATTACAGTTGGATTTTATATGCAGTACAGCTGATACAAATCTGTCTTAATGAAATTAAAATTATCAGTTTTTAAGTTTTTCACATTTAATCATTTGATAATGATTTACTAAAATAATTTTATTACAAGGTTGTAAAGTCACCAAAATCACCAAGAACTTAAATTTCGGCATCAAACATCAATGAATTTTATTTCTGATTTCTCAAAATACAGTTCTATTCTGGAAATCAATAACACCTGGAAACTTTTAAGAGCTAAAAGTGCACCTTTTGTTATATCTTTTCTTAAAAATATCTTCTCAAAAGATCGTGAAGTTCCCTATGAATACGCAAGAGCCAATTTAAAGGAATTTTTAGATGATCTTGTAAACAAACTGTCTCCTGAAGACAGAAAACAGTCAGCAAAGGATTACCTGCGTGAATGGATGGACAGAGGCTGGTTAAGAGAGCTTGATAATAAGCTTTTTATGACTGATGCTGCTCAAAAGGCAATTGACTTTTGTGCCAGATTAGAAAACAAAGTGGTATCAACCTCTGCAACTCATTTGGAAATCCTGCAGCAGGAAGTTCAAAAACTCTATATTCAGGTAGCCTGAGAATAAGGTGCTAAGTCTTAGAGAATTAAATTCCAAAATTAAAGAACTTCAAGCAGAAAAGCGCCGTATCCGTGAAAATAAGTTTACATAGCTTAACGAATATCAAAAACAGGAAAAAATCAAAGCTGTTTATGATATGGCAAGCAGGTTGCCTTCTGATTTTAGAAAACTAGAAGAAGAAACTGTTGATATTGCAAGAAAGATCAGAGTTCAGATGATTGAGGATTCTCAAACTAAAGGGCAACTCTTATCTGATGTTCTAGAACAGGAGAACATCCAGCGTAAAACTGAGTATGGAGCTGCTTATGAAGGCTTCTTTGCTCTTATCTGTGAGGATAACATTTATAAGAACTTCAAGAAGCAAATTGACTTTATCCTCTCAAAACCTATTGCTCAGTATCTTGATAAAAAGCAACAGAACTTTCTGCACTCTTTAACAGAAGTTTTAGTAACCGAGTGCGACAGAGTTCGAAAAATCAGAAACAGAATTGATGAGAACTTAAGATCTTATCTTGAGAGTGCTGATTATCGAGAAAATCAGATTGTAACTTCTTTAATCTCAAAACTAGAACAAGAGGCTGTGAAGTTTAAAAATCAGGATTTCAATCTCTATACTAAGGAAATGAATTTAAGCTTAGATAAAGCAGGCGTAAAGGTTTCATCAGTAGAATCCATAGGTCAGGCTTTAAAGGTACCTGATAAGGAAGTAACACTAGGTTCACTAGAAGAGCATGAGAATTCTAATACTATCAGCTCTGATATCTTAAAACAGTTAGATACTGTAAGACTGTCTGATGTAAGAGCTACCATTCGCTCTCTAATTGGCAAGACCTCTCAAATGAGCGTTGGTGAGATCATCAAGAAAGTAAATTTACGTTATGGTCTTGAGGAAATTGTAGCCTTTGTACGAGTAGCAAGGGAAATGAATAAAGCCGAGGTTAATGAATCTGAAGAAATCATTGTAAAAGTTCCTGCTCAAAACGGCTTTAAAGAATTAAAAGTAAAATTACCAAAGATTGTGCTTACAAGTCAGCTTGTAAGAAATATTGGAGTATAACCATGTCTGACTTTGTAAATGATAATATCGATGCGCTAATCAACAGTCTTGAAAAGACAGGTCATAAAAATAAGGCAAACTCTGATGCCTTAAAGAACAGCCTTAAGCAAGAACAAAACCATCAAAACTCTGATGAGAAATTAGAGAGTTCTCAAAATCGTAGTAGAGAATGTTCAATCAGGACTGATGCTACCAAAATTAAAGAACACCTCAGTTATCTTTGGCTGTGGCAGAAACTTGTCATGGTCAAAAGCATCCTGGTTAAAACATAAAAAGCAGATCTTTTACTGGGGCTAGACTCATGGGGCTTTGAGATGTTATGTGAGTTCCGTGAAAACTCGCAATGCTCTGTTACCTCTCTGCTTATGGATAAAGCTGTATTAGAGAGAACCTCTCATACAGAGCGTATTGTCCATGAGGATAAGAGTACTGAGGTAAAAGTAGAGTTTTTGACTTCTGCTGAAAAAGAAACCTTAGCCTTTTTACAGGGGCTAAAAAACGACGGTTCAAATGCAGAACTTGCTACTACATCTAGTCCTGATACAAAGTTAAATCGTTTAGAGCAGGAAAAGCTTTATGAGGATATTGTAATTAAAGCTCTAAAAGCGTATAAGCTTTTGTAGAGTTTTAATCTTGAGGCGATTTTTAGCAAGGTGTTGACGCTTTTAGGTATATAAAGACCTGGTATTTACTTTAAAATTCAAGGCATCATAAAAGGTCTAAGGCATTACTTAGCCGAAGCTAAAATGGCGCTACCAGACTCAAAGATAATGTGGTGACAAGGAACAGTCACTGCATTATTTAGAAACAGCATAGACATCCTAGGTAAAGTTCGCTCAGGATAAAACTTAAGAATAGAGTCTAAAGGCTATGCTTTTACTAAAGAAATAACCGAGCTTTTTATAATGACAGACTTTTACCATGATTGAAGATAACCATTTAGATAAAGGGCAACCTGAAAATATCGTCATCAAAGGCGCCAGGGTTCATAATCTTAAAAACATTGATATCGATGTTCCATTACATCAGATCGTGGGTATTGCCGGTGTCTCTGGCTCAGGTAAATCGTCATTAGCCTTAGGAGTCATCTATGCTGAAGGTTCCCGTCGTTATTTAGACTCATTATCAACCTATACCCGTCGTCGTATGACCTCAGCTGCTAAAGCTGATGTTGATGAGGTTTTATATGTGCCGGCAGCGCTTGCTTTGCACCAGAGACCAGGTGTTCCTGGTATTCGCAGTACCTTTGGTACAGGAACTGAGCTTTTAAATTCATTGCGTTTAATGTTCTCACGTCTTGCTTCTCATCGCTGTGAGAACTGTGGTCATTATTTAGAGCCAACACTTAATGTGGCAGCAGAAAAAGAAATCATTTGCCCACATTGTCATAAAGCAGTCTATCCACCATCAGCTGAAGAACTTGCTTTTAATTCACAGGGAGCATGTCCTGAGTGCTCAGGCACAGGCTTTGTAAGAACTGTAGATGAATCAACCTTAGTCCCTGATGAGAGTAAAACTATTGATGAAGGTGCGGTGCTGCCATGGCAGACCCTGATGTGGTCTTTAATGAAGGATATCGCCCGTGATCTTGGGGTAAGAACTGATGTCCCTTTTAAAGAGCTTACACAAAAAGAGCGCGATATTGTTTTTAATGGCCCTGCCATTAAAAAGCATATGGTCTATCAGAATAAGACTAACGGTGCCTCAGGTGAGATGGATTTTACCTACTTTAATGCCAAATACACAGTCTTAAATGCCTTATCTAAGGTAAAAGACGAAAAGGGTATGAAGAGAGTTGAAAAGTTCTTACGTGAAGATATCTGTCCAAAATGTCATGGTACCAGATTAAACGACAGAGCCAGAGCTCCTAAAATTAAAGGCATGAGTTTAGATGAGGTCTGCTCGATGACCTTAGATGATGTCATCTTATGGGTAAAGGATGTCCCATCTTCATTACCTCAAGAAATGCACAAAATGGCAGAGAGTATCTGTCAGTCCTTTTTAGAAGTCGCCAGAAGATTAGTTGATCTTGGATTAGGCTATCTTACCTTGGATAGAGCTTCTTCAACCTTATCTACAGGTGAAAGACAGCGCATGCAGCTAGCTCGTGCAGTGCGTAACCGCACTACAGGAGTGTTATATGTTCTGGATGAACCTTCAATTGGACTGCATCCTCAGAACATTAAAGGTCTTAATGATGTAATGCATGATCTCATTTCTGATGGTAACTCCGTACTCTTAGTCGATCATGATACCCAAATTCTAAAAGAAAGTGACTGCATCATTGAAATGGGACCTGTAGCTGGAGCTAAAGGCGGGCATGTTCTAGCAAAAGGCAGTGTCCTGGATATTGAGAAAAACGACAAATCAGTAATAGGTCCTTATTTAAAAGGTGATTATAAAACACGCAGAAGACCTGTTATTAGCGCTAACAGTGAAAACAAAGATAAAGATGCTAAAGTAAACGAAGCTCATGAGAGTTCTACTATAGAAGAAGCTCACAGTAATTTAATAGCTAAGCTCTTTGAAAAGGGGACTATCTATTTAAAGACAGCTCCAATTCATACTGTAAAAGCTTTAGATGTACAGATACCAAAAGGCAGATTAACAGTTGTCACCGGTGTTTCAGGATCTGGTAAAACTACCTTGGTGTTAGAAAGTTTAATTCCAGCACTTACGGCTTCTATCAATAACACCAAGCTGCCAGAGCATATAAAAGAGGTTAAATGTGAGGGTATATCACAGATAAAGCTCATTGATGCAACACCTATTGGTATCAATGTACGCTCTACTGTAGCCACTTATGCAAATGTTCATGATGAGTTAAGAAAGCTCTTTGCTAAATCCAAAGAAGCTAAAGAGAAAGGCTATAAGGCAGGCGACTTTTCATACAATACAGGTAAACTGCGCTGTCCAGTCTGTGATGGTACAGGTGAAATCACCCTTGATGTGCAGTTTTTACCTGATGTTGAAATTCCTTGCACTAAGTGCCACGGCTCACGTTACTCTAATGAAGCTCATGAAATTCATTACAAAGCCAGAGATGGTAAAGAGTATTCATTACCAGAGCTTATGGATATGGATGTAACAGAGGCTATTGAGGCTTTAAAAGATGTAAAGCTAGTTTCATCCCGTCTAAAAATTCTAGAGTCACTAGGCTTAGGTTATTTAACCTTAGGAGAGCAAACTCCAAGCTTATCAGGAGGTGAAGCCCAAAGATTAAAACTTGCCTCAGAAATAGGTCACAGTCAGGACGATTCTGTCTTTGTCTTTGATGAGCCTACCATCGGTTTACATCCACAGGATGTAGCAACACTATTAGATGTTTTCCAGACTCTAATTGAGAGTGGTGCTACAGTCATAGTAATTGAGCATGATCTTGATGTGATAAGAAATGCTGACTATATCATTGATATGGGGCCTTATGGCGGTATTGCAGGCGGCAGGATCGTAGCTATAGGTACTGTTGATGATATTAAAAACTCAAAAGAGAGTATTACGGGTAAGTTTTTGAATTGATAAGTTCTATTGTCAAAAGATACGAGACTAATTGACTGATTCAAATATAAGCCAAAAGATCGAATAGCTGAGTACTGCTGACTAGTAACGATAAAACAATTGTTAGATCTTTTGAGAAATTTGACAGAAAAATAACTGATATTTGTAGAAAATGCCGCTGATAAAGGGAAAAGAAGAGCTTTTCAATATATAATCTCAGATGTAGGTTATGGAGATAAA
>HF987954.1 GCA_000431835.1 Succinatimonas sp. CAG:777 | reverse complement strand
TTTATCTCCATAACCTACATCTGAGATTATATATTGAAAAGCTCCTGTTTTGACCTAATCAGGGATAATTGTTGCCAAATTTGAGAGGATTTTAGAAAGGTATTTTTTTCAAAATCAGAGCTAGTGGCACTCGTTGCACTGAATGGGTCTGCTGTTCTTATATTCAAGATATGTGCAGTGCTCTGTTTTATCTGTTGCAAGTAAAGATTAGTAACTATAGCTAGTGGCTCTCATTGCACTGAATGGGTCTGCTGTTCTTATATTCAATCTAGCTGGAAGATCTTAGTATTATCTACTACTTGTTAAAATTAGCACCACAGGATAGTTTTTATGTGGCGCTTAGGATCCGTAGGTATTATTCAGTTAAGCTTTGCACTTAAAATTCATTGTAAGCTTAAACTTCCTGATACTCAGTAAAAGCTCTTACTTTAGGATCAGCATTGAACACGGCAGCTATTCTTAAAAGCTCTGTTTTATTAGGCACAATATTGCCATAGTCTCGTGTTTTAATCTGTTCTAC
>HF987953.1:52272-70021 GCA_000431835.1 Succinatimonas sp. CAG:777 | reverse complement strand
ATTACTCTATCCAGCTGAGCTACGGGTGCAATCAAATTGATTGACAAAATTTTCGCAGAATTATAACACTCAATTAAAGATTTTCAAGAATTCAATTACAAAATCTTAACATACCTTGAGTGCGTGGCGGATAGAGAGGGATTCGAACCCTCGATACAACCCTTAAAGTCGTATGCTCCCTTAGCAGGGGAGTACCTTCAGCCTCTCGGTCATCTATCCGCTGAAAAATTAAGCGTGACATAGTATCTGCTTTTACAGACTCAATGTCAAGAACTTTTTTCTATCTTTAGCCCCTACAGACTATTGATTGCCTTTTTTATCTGTTTTAGTGAAAGGATCTTTTTCAGTCTGGCCAAGACGCTTAACAGAAACTTCACGAGGAGCATCTATGCCTAAACGAACTTTGCCAGCCTTTACCTCTAATACGCTAATGGTAATACCACCGCCAAGCTGTATTTTGTCACCAGTTTTCTGTGATATTACCAACATAGTGTATTAAATACGCTCACTTACTAATGAGTCAACTGCAGACAGAGCCTTGTTCAAACCCTCAGGCTGTGTACCACCAGCCTGTGCCATATCAGGACGACCACCGCCCTTGCCACCGACATATGATGCAACTTCACGAATTAAATCGCCAGCCTTAACTTTAGCAGTTAAATCCTTTGAAACAGCAGCAATTAAGTTTACCTTATTGTCTTCTGTTACAGAGCCTAAAACGATAATTGAGCTTGGTAGACGTACTTTTAAATCATCTACTGCAACACGAAGTTCTTTAGCTGAGTAATTATCAATCTTAGTTGCAATTACCTTAACGCCCTTAACTTCATGAGCACTTGAGACTAATGCAGCACACTCTAGGGCTACAATCTTCTCTTTTAACTGCTCATTCTCTTTCTCTAAGCTCTTAGAGTGATCAAGTACCTGTTCAGCCTTTGTAGCAATTGAAGCATTGCCACCAACCTTTAACAGAGCCTTTGCCTTTGATACTTCAGCAAACATACCATCTAAGTAGTCAACTGCAGCCTGACCTACTAAGGCTTCAATACGGCGGATGCCTGAAGCAATAGACTCGTCAGATAACAGTACGAATACGCCTAAATCACCTGTTGCTACAGTATGAGTACCACCGCATAATTCCTTTGAGAAATCCCCCATTGAAACTACGCGAACTTTGTCTTCATACTTCTCATCGAACAGAGCAATAGCGCCTGATTTCTTAGCCTCTTCAAGATCCATTACAGCAGTCTTAACCTTTAGGTTCTGCTGGATCTTGCTATTTACAAGATCAGCTACCTGCTGCTTTTCTGTTGCAGTTAATGGCTGTGAGTGTGAGTAGTCAAAACGTAACTTGGTATCATCAACATATGACCCCTTCTGAGCTACGCTATCGCAAATTACCTGGCGTAATGCAGCATCTAATAAGTGGGTTGCACTGTGATGCTTTGCAATTTCAGCTCTTACCTTAGCGTCTACAGTTGCATTTACAGTAGCGTTCTTATCGAACTCACCGATATCGACACGACCTACATGGATTGTAGCTTTTGCAACATGCTTGGTATCTTCAACGATAAAACGAGCATTCTCTCCAATAGTGATAACACCCTTATCGCCTACCTGACCACCCATCTCACCGTAGAATGGAGTCTTATCTAATACGATAACAGCATTCTCATCAGTTGCAATTGAATCAACCTCAGCACCATCCTTGAAGATGTGAGTGATCTTGCCTTCTGAAGACAGAGAATCGTAACCTGTAAATACAGTGTTCTCAGTGATCTTTAATTCTTTGTTGTAGTCAATACCGAAAGTTGATGCTGACTTTGCACGAGCTTTTTGCTCAGCCATGCACTTATCAAAGCCAGCCATATCAACAACGTAACCACGGTCACGTACAACGTCCTGAGTTAAGTCTGCTGGGAAGCCGTAGGTATCGTATAACTTGAAGGCGATGTCGCCAGGGAAGTTCTTGCTGTCACCTAACTTAGCTAACTCGTTCTCTAATAGAGCTAGACCTCTATCAAGAGTATTTAAGAACTGCTCTTCTTCTTTCTTTAAGGTACGCTCGATTAAAGCACGCTGCTCGATTAACTCTGGGTATGCATTGCCCATTAACTCGCAGAGCTTACCTACTAACTTGTAGAAGAATACATCCTTAGCGCCTAACAGTCTGCCATGACGAACAGCACGACGAATAATACGACGTAATACGTAGCCACGACCTTCGTTTGAAGGTAAAACTCCATCAGCGATTAAGAATGAGCATGAACGGATGTGGTCTGCGATAACACGTAAAGACTTAGAGCTTAAGTCAGTTACGCCTAAAACATTAGCAGCTTCTTTTTCTAATGATACGAACAAGTCGATATCATAGTTTGAGTGAACGCCCTGTAACACAGCAGCGATACGCTCTAGACCTAGACCGTTATCGATCATAGGCTTTGCTAATTTCTCAAAGGAGCCATCGATCTTACGGTTGTACTGCATGAACACAATGTTCCAGATCTCAATGAATCTGTCACCGTCTTCATCAGGTGATCCTGGAGGTCCTCCCTGTACGTCTTCACCGTGATCGTAGAAGATTTCTGAGCAAGGACCGCAAGGACCGGTATCGCCCATCTGCCAGAAGTTGTCTGACTCGTATAGACCACCTTTGTTATCGCCAATACGAACAATCTTCTCAGGAGGAAGACCAATCTGCTTATTCCAAATGTCATAAGCTTCATCATCTTTCTCGTATACAGTAACCATTAAAGACTCTTTAGGTAACTTATAAACCTCAGTTAAAAGAGTCCAAGCAAATGTAATTGCTTCTTTCTTGAAGTAGTCACCGAAACTGAAGTTACCTAACATCTCGAAGAAAGTGTGGTGACGTGCGGTGTAACCTACGTTATCTAAATCATTCTGCTTACCGCCAGCGCGAACACATTTCTGGGCGGTAGTAGCGCGTACATAAGAGCGCTTCTCTTTACCTAAATAAATATCCTTGAACTGATTCATACCTGCGTTAGTGAACAGCAAGGTAGGATCATTGTATGGAACTAGTGAGCTAGAGCGGACGATGGTGTGTCCGTGATCCTCAAAGAATTTCAAATACGCTGTACGTATCTGATCAGTTGTCATGTACATTTAAATGGATCCTAAAATGTGATTTAAAACACGCAAATTATACATTAGTTTTAGCGTAAAAATTTCATTTGTTTAAAAGCTTGAACTAAGTAAATGAGCTTTTTTTCTCATTTTATGCTTTTCTTAATCACTTTCATATTCTTATCTGTAATTTTATAGTTTTTGTCTATATCTAATCATCAGAAAAAAGTATTAGAAAATTATCTGAAGATGTTACAGAATGTAATCATTAACTACTCTTAATACAAATTAACAAAACAATAATCTACTAGGTAAGGACAAATTAAATGGCACATATTCTTCCTCCATTCAGAGCAGATCATGTAGGCTCATTTTTAAGAACCGAAAAAATTGCTAACGCAAGAAACCTATTCAATAAGAATCTAATCTCAAAAGAAGAGTTAACTAAGATTGAAGATGAAGAAATTGCTCTTCTAGTCGAAGCAGAAAAGAAAAATGGTCTTAAAGCAGTTACCGATGGTGAGTTCCGTCGTGCGTACTGGCACCTGGACTTTTTAGCAGGTTTAGACGGTATTGAGCACATTGGTGCTAAGAACTGGTCAACTCACTTTGAAGGCGTTCAGCCTAAAGCTGAGACTGTTCGTATTGCTGGTAAAGTGGGCTTCTCAGAGTCACATCCTTTTGTTGAAGCTTTTGACAGAATTAAGAAGATTGCTGGTGATACTTTAGTTAAATACACTATTCCATCACCTTCAATGTTATACCAAATCTGCGTTGTAAGAACTAAAGATTATGAGCCAATTGAGCTCTACAAGAATAACGATGAGCAGTTATTCAATGATATTGCCCAGGCTTGGATTGACTGCGCAAACATTCTTTACAAGCACGGTTGTAGATACTTACAGATCGACGACACCTCATGGGGTGAGTTCTGCTCAACTGAAAAGACTGCTCTATACTCAGGCTACGGTAGAGATCTTAAGAAAGTTCAAGAAGAATACGTAAAAGTAATCAATAAGATCGCAGCTGCTAAACCTAAAGATTTAACCTTAACAATGCACATCTGTCGTGGAAACTTCCGTTCAACTTGGTTCAGTTCAGGTGGTTATGAGCCTGTAGCAGAGTTACTCTTCGGTCACTGCAACGTTGATGGATTCTTCTTAGAGTATGATTCTGATAGAGCAGGCGATTTCAAGCCATTAAGATTCATTAAGGATCAGACTGTAGTTTTAGGTTTAATCACTTCTAAGTTCCCAGAGTTAGAAGATAAAGAAACTGTAAAAGCTAGAATTAAGGAAGCTTCAGAGTATGTACCTCTAGAGCACTTATGCTTATCTACTCAGTGTGGTTTCTCTTCAACTGAAGAAGGTAACGTTCTTTCACACGAACAACAGTGGGCTAAGATTAGACTAGTAGTAGAAATTGCTAAAGAAGTTTGGGCTGATGCTTAATTGCTTATAAAAAATACTGTCTTTGTTAAAAAACATCAGTATTTAGTTCAGAGCTATTTTCAAATTTTATTTTAAACTTAAAGGTCAATTTACAAATAAAAAAGGAAATTGGCCTTTTAATTTTGTTTCAGCTATCTTTATTAATCTGCCAATTCTTTGATTTGTTTGCTGATAAATGGCGACTTTTTAGTTAACACAATTATAAGATTAAATATAAAAAGGTATTTTCAAAGAAACAGATAAAAAAGCTGAAATTTCAATTATTTTTTCGAAAAAAAAAATAGATGGCAGTATGTCTGCTAAGGATTTTATATTAAGTCTCGACGAAAAACTAAGGGCAAAGACTTTATGAAACATTAATTTATTAGCTAAGGTAGGAACTGTTCTTAGAGGACCAGAATCATCAAAATTAGATGACGAAATTTTGAAATAAGAACAATAGTAGGGACTAATCTTACAAGAGTTCTTTATTTCTTTTGCATTGGAAAGAAAGCCGTATTAACCAATGGCTTTGTTAAGAAAACACAAAAAACTCCCAAAAAAGAAATAGAAAAAGCAAAATCATACCGTGATGACTTCTTGAAAAGGAACAAGAAAATGAGTAACAAATTTGAAGATTTTCTTAATGAACAACTGAAAGATCCAAAAGTAAAAAAAGAATATGATGCGTTGGAAGCAAAATACGCATTAATAGAAAGTATTATTCTTGCCAGAAAAGAATCTTACACAAATAGAATTATCTCAATTAACAGGCATTACACAAGCTGATTTGTCAAAAATTGAAAATGGAAATGCAAATCCTTCGCTGAACACTCTGTTAAAACTAGCTAAAGGCTTAGGAAAAAAGTTACAAATATCTCTTGTTTGATTTTATCGGTTATAATTTGTTCATTACTTTATTATTAGGCATATCTAGTGATATGTTGAATTATTCAATCATGTAATTATCTGACGTCATATTTTTAACATAATTTGTGCTAGTGCTAGTTGGATAAAAAACGGTCAGACTCGTACCTTTCCATTGCCTCTAAGCAATCAGAAGTTGAAAAACCACGTCTTGCTAAAGAGGCTAAATACTTTTGTTTATTCTCAAAGGTAAGTTCTAAATCATTTGGGATCTTTTTATTTAGAAAAGTCAAAGCAATCTCAATCCAGTCTGTTTCATCTAAATACTGCTGATAGTACTCTGATTTAACTCCTTTCTTTGAGGCTTCCATCACTACTTTTCTAGGACCATAACACTGATTTTTTAGATGATTAAAGAGCATTTCCATATAACGCTGTTCTGACTGCCAGCTGTTATCAATACATTTTTTTAAAGCGTCTTTTACAGCTTCTTTTGTATACTTTTGAGAAAGCTTCGTATAAAGCTCAAGGATGGAATATTCTCGGCGTGTAAGAAGACGCAACGCAGCGTTTAGCGCATGCGCTGGATCTTCATCTTTTTTCTTTACAGTAGAACTTCTAAACATCTTAAGTGCTACTTTTAACAGTCGTTTTTGGTGACAAGGAGCATTATCACCAAAATTCGTGTTCTTTATAGATCATCAGGAATTGGAGTGATGAGATCATCGGTATCTACATCAGGACCTAATCCATCAAGATCAGCACTATCTGCATTCTCTGCCTCTGATGAACCGATTGATGCTGTATCATCATAGTCATTATTGTTCTTATAGTACTCTCTGATCTTCTGCTCAATCTCATCTGCTACAGCAGGATTATCATCTAAGAACTTCATGGCATTTACTTTACCCTGACCAATCTTCTGGCCGTTATAGGCAAACCATGCACCTGTCTTTTGAACAATCTTTGCATTCACACCTAGATCGATTAACTCACCGTTTTTAGCAATACCGTAGTTAAAGAGGATCTGGAAGTTAGCGGTCTTAAATGGAGGAGCAACCTTATTCTTAACCACCTTAACCTTAGTCTCGTTACCGATAACCTCTTCTTTATTCTTCAAAGCAGTACTCTTTCTAATATCCAAACGAACTGATGCGTAGTACTTTAAGGCGTTACCACCAGTGGTAGTCTCAGGGTTACCAAACATTACACCAATCTTCATACGTAACTGGTTAATGAAGACAACCATACAGTTAGCCTGCTTTACGATACCGGTTAATTTACGTAATGCCTGAGACATCAATCTTGCCTGCAGACCGACATGGTTATCACCCATCTCACCTTCAATTTCAGCCTTTGGAACTAATGCTGCTACAGAGTCGATAACCACAACATCAATACCGCCTGAACGCACTAGAGTTTCACAAATCTCTAAAGCCTGCTCACCGGTATCTGGCTGAGAAATAAATACATCCTCAACATTTACGCCTAATTTTTTAGCATATACAGGATCTAAGGCATGCTCAGCATCAATGAAGGCACAAATCTTACCTTTTTTCTGAGCCTGAGCAATCAACTCTAAAGTCAAAGTTGTTTTACCAGATGATTCAGGACCATAAATCTCAATGATACGGCCCATTGGCAAACCGCCAATACCCAATGCGATATCCAAAGATAGTGAACCTGTAGGAATTGCTTCAATGTCCATCAGCTCATTTTGGCCTAAACGCATAATTGCGCCCTTACCAAACTGACGCTCAATCTGATCCATTGCAGCTTCAAGAGCCTTCTGCTTTTTAGGATCTTTAGTGATATTAGCTACTAACTTTGAAGATGCTGTATCTGAAGACTTAGAGCTTGCCATGTAATTTTTTCTCCACAAACTAAATTTATAGATATATTATTTAATAGTATCTTATATGTCAATCTATTTTTTATATTTATACAAAATTCACATTCAATAGATAACAATTTTACCGTTTATCAAGTAACCTAAGATTAGATTATAATACAGTTTGATTTTTTGATACTTTGACTTTTACTGTCATTTTTTGCAATTTTTAAATAAGTGAAATCATAATTATGGAAGAACTAATGCAAAACGCTACGCCAATGATGCGTCAGTACTTGGAAATTAAATCCCAATATCCAAATACACTAGTTCTTTACAGACTGGGTGATTTCTATGAACTCTTCTATGAAGATGCTAAAAAGGTAGCAAAACTTTTAGATCTTACCTTAACAAGAAGAGGCTCCAATAATGGTGATCCTATACCAATGGCGGGTGTGCCTTTCCATGCTGTAGATAACTATATTGCAAGACTGATTAAATTAGGCGAGTCATGCGTCATCTGCGAACAGCAGGGAACTCCTGGTGCGCAGAAAACCATGGTAAGAAAAGTATCTAAGATCATTACTCCTGGAACTGTAACCGAAGAAGGTATTGCCCCAGACAGACAGGATGTATTCACAGCTTGTATTTACAAAGGCAAACACTATTACGGACTAGCCTATATCTCGTTAGGTTCAGGACTATTTAAAACAACAATCTGTCCTACTAAATCTGAATTAAAACTTTATATTGAAAAAATCTCCCCTATTGAAATTGTTTATGAAGAAAATTTCAAAGAGATTGACCTCTTCCAGGAGATTCATTCAAGAAAAGCTTTAGCTCCTTGGAACTTTAAACTAGAAACCTGCTATAAGCTTTTATGCTCTCAATTTGGTACTAATAGCTTATTTGGTTTTGATATTGAAAATCTTGAAGATGGCATCTGTGCAGCAGGTGCTCTGCTTGCCTATGTAAAGAATACTCAGAATGTGCCTTTAGAGCACATTAAATCAATTTCAAGAGACGATAATTCAGAGTTTGTACTCTTAGATCATTGCGCTCAAAGAAACTTGGAGATCTTGTCAAACTTAAAGGGAGAAAAACAGGGATCATTATTAAGTGTACTTGATAATGCCTTAACTCCAATGGGACAAAGACTGACAAGACGCATGCTTGTAGAGCCTCTTCGCAACAACGAGACTGTAAATCAGAGATTAGACATCGTAGAAGCTTTATGTAATTCAGATAACGAGATCTTATCTCAAACCTTAGAGAGAATAGGTGATATCGAAAGAATTGTTGCCAGAATCGGACTGTCTTCAAGTAAACCAAAAGATCTTGCTGTTTTACGTGATTCATTAAAACTAATTCCTGATTTAAAGAACTTCCTTTTAAAGTCGGGACAACAGACACTTATCTCTTTAAATGAAAAAGTTGATCCACTCTTTGACGTAGTAGCTTTGCTAACCAGTGCAATTAAAGATTTTCCTTCCACATTCCTACGTGACGGTGATGTGATTGCACAAGGTTATAATGAAGAGCTTGATTCATTACGTGAACTCATGAGTGGTTCTCAAGAGCTCTTATTAAAGATTGAGCAGGAAGAAAGAGAAAAAACCGGTATCACTACTTTAAAAGTAAACTTCAATTCCGTTCACGGTTTCTATATTGAGGTTTCAAAAGCTCAGTCAGAAAAAGTCCCTGAGTACTATATCAGACGTCAGACTTTAAAAAACAATGAACGTTATATCACCCCAGAGTTAAAAGAGTTAGAGCAAAAGGCAGTCTCTGCAAAAGAGCGCTCACTAGAACTTGAAGATGAGTTATTCCACGCTGTAGAGCATGAGTTACAACAAAAACTTCCTGAACTCACACGACTATCTCAGATACTGTCACTAATTGATGTTTTAAACGGCTTTGCTGTGGTATCAAAATCAGGCAACTATGTAAGACCTCAATTATCAAATGAACATATCATTAAAATCGTAGATGGCAGACATCCTGTAATTGAAAAAATTACTGATAAACCATTTGTAAGCAATTCTATCGAGCTAAAAGACAAGCATATGCTCGTCATCACTGGTCCTAATATGGGTGGTAAGTCTACTTATATGAGACAAACTGCTCTTATTACCATTATGGCTAGAATTGGTTGCTTTGTTCCAGCAAATGAAGCACATATAGGAAATATCGACAGGATCTTTACAAGAATTGGAGCTTCAGACGATCTCTCATCTGGCAGATCAACTTTCATGGTAGAAATGGAGGAGGCCTCATCCATCATTAACAACGCAACTGTAAACAGCTTAGTTCTAATGGATGAAATTGGTAGGGGAACCAGTACTTATGAAGGCAGTGCCTTAGCTTTATCTATTGCACAATATCTATGTTCAAAAGTTAACTGCTTTACCTTATTTTCAACTCATTACCCTGAGATTGCATCATTAGCTGACACTTATTCAAATGTTAAAAATATCTGTTTTAAAGCAACTGAGTTTGATGGCTCAATTGTCTTCTTATACAAAGCAAATGAAGGCTCTCAGAATTACTCTTATGCAATAGAAGTTGGAAAACTAGCAGGTCTGCCTAGTGAAGTTATCTCTTATGCTAAAAAGACTATTGAAAATAAAGAGCAAGGAAAGACTCTGAATAATCAAAACTCAACAATAGACACCAACAGTGCAAGCACAAGCGACACTCCAAGTGTTACCGTAAAAGAGAAGATTGTTTATAAAGAACCTGAAGTTTTAGACGATCTAAGAAAGATAGATTTAAATACCTTAACTCCAATTGCAGCCTTAAATCTGCTCTTTGAGTTAAAAAATAAAATTTAGAAAACAAAATGGTTGCAAGAAAGCAGGTTTACACCTGCTTTTCTATTTAGTTAGTGGTTGTCTCCTGAAGGTACACCAATAGAATTTTTATCAATTCCGTAAGCTTCAAAAGTCTTTCTCAAACTCTTTAAAACTTCACTCTGGATTTGACGTACGCGCTCACGGGTAAGCCCAATCTTAGCGCCTACTTCTTCTAGGGTTAATACATCTTCATCATTCAAACCAAAGCGGTATAAAACTACCATCTGCTGCTTTTCAGGTAAATCATTAAACCAGTTTCTTACAATCTCAACAATTTCACGCTTATCTACATGATCAAAAGGAGATTCTGCCTTAGTATCAGGCACAATATCAAGTAATGATACTTCCTTGTCATCAGAGCCTTTTACGCTCATATCAAGCGGGGTAGTACCTTCTAGCATTGCCAGTAAGGAACTTACCTCATCAATGTTTTTGCCTGTTTTATCAGCAATCTGCTGAATTGATACAGGCTTTGAGATATCAGCCTCCTGTAAGGCTCTTTTAGCTTTTAAGACAATGTTGATATCTTTAATTATATGTACAGGCAATCTTACCATTCTGGACTGGCACATAATAGCCTGTTCAATACTCTGTCTAATCCACCAGGTAGCATAAGTTGAGAAACGGAAACCTCTATCAGGTTCGAACTTTTGCACAGCATGAATAAGACCTAAATTTCCTTCCTCAATTAAATCTAATAAAGGAATACCTCTTGCTCGGTAGTTTTTAGCAATCTTAACTACTAAGCGTAGATTAGAGGTGATCATCATATCAATAGAACGTTTGTCACCTTCTTTAGCCTTTCTGCCGATAGAGTTTTCCTGCTCTGATGACAGTAATGGGTAACGTCTGATTGATGAGAAATAGTTTGACAAAAGATCTGAGGAGTCTGCTTTAGAAGCCTTATCTGCACCTGATTTTCTGTCATTGCCACTATCTGATTCAACATCAGCTAAATTCTGCAGAACCTTATCTGCAAAATCGTCAGCGTCTTCTTTTAACTTATCCATGGAGATCCTTATTTAATTATCGTTTGTTTGTATTGTTGTCGTTATTCATGGTAAATACTTACGAGGATTTACAGAGTTTCCTCGATATCTGATTTCAAAATGCAACATTACTCTTGAAGCATCTGTAGAGCCCATTTTTGCAATGACTTGACCTTTCTTGACTCTCTGACCTTCTTTTACTAATAACATATCGTTATGAGCATATGCTGACAGATATTCATTGTCGTGATTGATAATAATCAGATTACCATAGCCTCGAAGAGCATTACCTGAATATACTACCTGACCTGAAGCAGCTGCGTTTACATTCTGACCACGAGATCCTGCAATATCAATTCCCTTATTGGTTGAAGAGAAGTTTCTAATTACAGTACCGCGAGCAGGCCACATCCAAGACACACCAGATACAGCACGGCTTTTACCGGATACGACCTTTGTAGGAGCAGTTGCAACTGACGCAGGGACTGCTGTCGAATTTGCAGTAGCCTGTGTATTTCCACCAGCTACAGGCACTACCTTCTGAGGTATTCTGTCAGCTAAACTTTCACTGCTTGAATTAGACTTTAAGTAAATTCGCTGACCAGTATAAATGCCATATGGCTTTTGAAGGTGATTTATCCTAATTAGATTTGAATAGCTAACTCCACTCTTACGTGAAATAGACATCAAAGAATCACCTGATTTTACAGTATAAAAATCACCTGTGATCTTATCTTTAGTTGGTGCTGCATCAGCCTTATTTGAAATATTTGTTGTTACGGTACTCTTTACTGAACTTTGAGCTTGTGGATTATCAGTAACTGAAGTTTGACTTGCTGGCAGAACTGTAGCAGTAGCTGGTGTAAGTCTAATGTTTTGGCCTACTGTAATATTGTAAGGCGCTGCAATTCCATTATCTGATGCCAGATCACGGTAATCTCTACCATATCTAAAAGCAATAGAATACAGAGTATCACCAGGCTTTACCTGATAAATATTGCCAAAAGGAAGAGCACTAGGAATTACTTGTATAGCCTGATTATTCTGATAATTTACATTATTTGATGAATTTGAATATGGCTTTACAACACCACTTTTTACACTAGAGGTATTTGTAGAATAAGGCTTAATGACTCCTGCTCTTGTTTTCTCATTTGCAGAAGCAGCATAGACACGCTGACTTTTTACACTTCTGCTTACATGAACCGGCTTTGAATACTCAACTATCGCCTGATTGCCTGAATTGTTCTTATCTGAGGCACAACCTACGGTAGATACTGTAACTACAGATAAAAAAGCACAGGCTAAAAAAGCAGAAAAAAATTTGATCTTCATTTAACTATTTCATTTTGTATAAAGGAAATCTTTCTTTAACTTGCCTTTACACTAAAAAAACTTTTCGTAATCTGTTCAAATAATCTATGTTAAAAAAATTAGTCTCAGACTGTTTTTTAGTTAACAGTTATTATCTTTGTTTTCTACAATGTTCTAAGAATATACTGCTAAAAACATTGTTACACAGAATTTGTAAAAACAGAAAAATTTTTTACAAAATTAAGAGATTAGACAGCAGAAATACTACTTTCTGCTCATTTTAAGGGCTTACCTGAGGAGTTTTTTTCCTCAGGTAAAATTGTAATTTTAATTAAGCAAAGACTTTATACAGAATAAAGATTGCAATCAGTGCTACGCAAGCCCATCCAATTACATCAATATAATGCTTAACTGTCTTTTCCATCTTGTCTCCACCAAGGGATATCAAGATTGCTTCAATAAAGAAACGCAGACCACGACCAACTAATGACACTAAAACGAAGTTAAAGATGTTTAACATTCCTGAAGCGCCTGTGTTCATCACACTCTCGGCTGCCACTAAGCCTGTACCTACTGCAATTACCTTATAAGGAATAGGAGTAAATGCTCCTACAAAGATCATTAAGATACCGTATTCTTGAGTAAGCCATGAACGAACCACTTCTAGAGCCTGGTCATAGTGCATAAAGCTAATGAAATCTGCTATATATGGGTCGTAAACATAATAGCCCAAGCTGTAACCTACAATCGCACCTAAGACTGAGAATAGAACAGTTAAAAAAGCATAATAGTAAGCACGTCTTCTGTGATATAAACACATAGGGATCAGCATTACATCTGGTGGAATTGGCCAGAATACAGATTCGGCAAAAGAGTTTATACACATGATATAAACTGCTAATTTATGCCTTGATAAGCCTTCAAATAAAGCATAAAGATATGTAAAGATTCTCATAAAATTACTCTGTCTTTTGCAGAAGTGCTACAGATTCTACTGCTATGCCCTCTTTTCTGCCTGTAAAACCTAATTTTTCGGTTGTAGTTGCCTTAATGCTGACACAGCTTACATCGACTTTAAGATCGGATGCTACATTCTTAATCATCTCCGACTCATATGCAGCCATCCTTGGTGCCTGAGCCATGATAGTGGTATCAACATTAACCACTTTATACCCTAATGAATGAATTTTATCTACCACGTCACGCAAAAGAATTCTGCTGTCTATATTTAAAAATCTGTCGTCATTATCTGGATAGAAGTGACCTATATCACCTAATGCCAGTGCTCCTAAAAGGGCATCGGAGATAGCATGTAAGACTACATCACCATCAGAGTGGGCTATAAGGCCTTGTTCATAAGGAACTTTTACACCGCCTAAAGTGCAAGGACCAACACCACCAAATTTATGAACATCAAAGCCATGACCGATTCTAAACATCTTAATTGTTTCCTTTTTCTATCATCAATTTTGCTAATTTTAGATCGTCAGGTGTGGTTAATTTAAAATTACCTGAATCACCTTCTACAATCAAAACCTCATAACCTAAAACTTCCATAGCTGAGGCATCATCAGTGATAGCCAAATGATTTTTGTCTGCGTGTTCTAAAGCTTGTTTTAATAATTTTGTTTTAAACATTTGTGGAGTATATGCTCGATACATATTCTCTCGAGGAACGGTTTTTATTATTTTTTCGTTTGAAACCATTTTTAAAGTATCAGATATTTTGCAAGCTAAGATGGCGCCGTTAACGTCATCTTTAGTAAGAACGGCCAATTTTTTAAGATCATCCTGACTAATTAAAGGTCTGGCTGCATCATGCACCATGACATATTCAGTTGCAACAGTCTCAAGATTCAATCTTACAGTGTCAGATCGCTCTTTACCGCCTTTTCCTTTGATAACTCTAGGATTATGACTAATCTCTAAGGTATCAAAATATTCATCTTCATCACTTACACCTACAATAACATTGCCTACATATGGGCAATTAAGTAAAGCGTAAACTGTGTGTTCTAGAACGGTTTTGTTTGAAAGAAGAGCGTATTGCTTGGGAATGTTAAGATGCATGCGTTTGCCAACGCCTGCAGCAGGAACGACTACATCTATTCGAGAGCTTTCCACAAAAAGCACTCCTATCTGCGGTTGTTTTGAACGTTATCCTTGTCGATTACACGGTAAAAAGTTTCTGATTTCTTTACCATGCCTAGCTCAGAGCGAGCTAATTCTTCAACAACGAGGTTGCCTTGTTTAAGATCAGAGATTTCATCTTCTAAGGCTTGATTTCGCTGTTCGAGAAGCTTCGAAGTCTTCGAAGCTTCTTCATACTGTTTTGACATAGACTCATACTGCTCTACTCCGTTACGACCAAACCAAATGTCATAACCCAAGTAGCCAATCAAAGCTATAAGAAATAGAGCAAGTACTTTCATAGTCTACTGTTATCTGCTGTGTTTATCCTGGTATTCTTTAGCAGCTTTAATGAAGCCAGAGAATAGAGGATGACCCTTTCTTGGGTTAGAGGTAAATTCAGGATGGAACTGAACACCAATAAACCATGGGTGGTTAGGGTTCTCGATAATTTCAACGAGCTTGTTATCTGTTGATAAACCAGCAATCTTTAAGCCCTTGTCAGTGATCTGCTTAATTAGATTGTTGTTTACCTCATAACGGTGACGGTGACGCTCAACGATGTCGTCCTGACCGTAAAGCTCTCTTACCTTAGAACCTGGCTGTAAGTGGCATAACTGACCACCTAATCTCATAGTACCACCAAGATCAGATTTGTCAGAACGTTTCTCAACCTTACCTGACTCATCCTTCCACTCAGTGATTAGAGCTACTACTGGGTACTTAGTATCAGGATCAAACTCTGTTGAGTTTGCACCAGCCATACCAGCAACATCTCTTGCGTACTCGATTAAAGCAACCTGCATACCTAAGCAGATGCCTAAGTAAGGGATACCATTTTCACGAGCATATTTTGCAGCTGCGATCTTACCTTCAATACCACGCTTACCAAAACCGCCTGGAACTAAGATTGCATCAAGACCTGCTAATACATCAGTGCCCTTTACTTCTACATCCTCAGAATCGATGTATTTGATATGAACCTGTAAACGGTTCTTTAATCCACCGTGTTTTAAAGCCTCGTTAACTGACTTGTAGGCATCATGTAATTCAACATACTTACCTACCATACCAATGGTAACTTCACCAGTGGTGTTAGCCTGCTGATATAGAACCTGCTCCCAATCTGATAAGTCAGCTTCTGGAACATCAAAGTGGAATCTATCAACAACTAACTGATCTAAGTACTGGCTCTTTAATAAAGCAGGGATCTTGTAGATTGAATCTACATCCTTCATGTTGATTACAGCGTTCTCTGATACGTTACAGAACATTGCAATCTTATGACGCTCATGAGCTGGGATGCCCATCTCTGAACGGCAGATTAAGATATCAGGCTGAATACCGATTGACAGTAACTCTTTTACAGAGTGCTGTGTAGGCTTGGTCTTAACTTCGCCTGAAGTCTTTAAATATGGAACTAAGGTCAGGTGCATGAATAGAGCATTCTCTCTACCAATATCAACTGCTAACTGACGAATAGCCTCTAAGAATGGTAATGACTCGATATCACCTACGGTACCACCGATTTCAACTAAGGTTACATCATTGCCTTCGCAACCCTGTAAAATTCTCTCTTTGATAGCGTTAGTGATGTGTGGAATAACCTGAATAGTAGCGCCTAAGTAATCACCACGACGTTCCTTTCTGATAACGTCTGAATAGATTCTACCTGTTGTGAAGTTATTCTTTTTAGACATCTTAGCGTTGATAAAACGCTCATAGTGTCCTAAATCAAGATCGGTTTCTGCACCATCCTCTGTTACAAAAACCTCACCATGCTGAATTGGGCTCATGGTGCCTGGATCAACGTTGATATATGGATCCAGTTTCATAATGGTTACCTTTAATCCGCGTGCTTCAAGTACTGCAGCTAAAGATGCACCGGCAATACCTTTACCTAATGAAGATACTACACCACCGGTAACAAAAATAATCTTAGGAGATGAGGACATAAAAACTCCAAAATTGTTAACTTATAAGCGATGAATTATACCACACTCAACGCACTATGATACGTTAAAAAAAACATACAGACCGACAGTTCATAAAAGCCTATGTTCTGTCAGTCTTTAGAAGAAAATTGATAGTATTGTTAAAGGAAAGGAAGTTTCCTTCAAGCTGTTTACTACAGTCTCTTAGCTTCTGTAACCGTAGGCAGGTCATTTAGTTTAGCTAGAGTTCTAGTAAGTACAGGTATACTTACAACTAAAAGATCGATATCAATTAAAGAAAGATCTTTTGTCTTATCCACATGAGAGCGAACACCAATGACATTCATCTTCTCATTAGCAATAACTGTAGTTACATCTCTTAAGAAACCAGAATAGTCTGAGCCTACCACTCTTATGGTTACGGTATAACCTCGACCAGAATCAACTACATTATCGCCCCAGGTTGCATCTACAACGCGCTCAGGGAATAACATAGTCATTCTCTTGAATTTTTCACAGTCTTTTCTGTGAACAGAGATGCCTCTGCCTTGAGTTACGAAACCTATGATCTCGTCCCCAGGAATTGGCTGACAGCACTTTGCCATATGTGTCATTAAGTCACCAACACCTTCGACCACGATACCGCTACGGTGTTTGGTTTTCTTTAAGATCTCTTCAGCAGGCTTCCTGTTGATGATGTCTTCGATGATTTCTTTATTGTCAGTCTGTACAGGAGTTTCCTTCTCAACTCTATCATTGAGAATTCCCATGATAATGTTGATACCGATATCACCTGCACCAACATTAGCTAACAAATCATCAACAGTCTTTAAATTAAATTTAGAGAGTTTCTCTTTTAGAATAGAAGCCACCTGATCTTTATTTAGATTTAAATCAGACTTTGAAAGCTCTTTTTCTAAGAGCTCTTCTCCTGCTTCTTTATTCTTTTCAAAATCAACTTTTCTAAACCAGGACTGAACTTTGTTTCTAGCTTTATTGGTATGTAAGAATCCTTTTTCAACCTTTAACCAGTCCCTTGATGGATTAGGATTCTTTTGAGTAATAATCTCAACCTGTTCACCGGTCTTGAGCTTATAGGTATAAGGTACGATTCTGCCATCAACTTTTGCACCGATACAACGGTGACCAATCATGGTATGAACCTGATAAGCAAAGTCCAGCGGTGTAGCTCCATTTGGCAAATCGATAACCTCACCATTTGGAGTGAAGACATAAACTCGGTTCTCAAAGACCTGCTTTTTAAACTCTTCTTGCAAGGAGCCTGACTCGACCATATCATCGCGCCATG
>HF987953.1:32740-52194 GCA_000431835.1 Succinatimonas sp. CAG:777 | reverse complement strand
CCTGGCTCTGACCATTACCTTCTTTGTACTTCCAGTGAGCTGCCACACCCAGTTCTGCTAGTTGGTGCATTTTTTCAGTTCTAATCTGAACTTCTACAACCTTGTGACCTTCACCATAAACTACAGTATGAATAGACTGATAGCCATTTGGCTTTGGATTAGCAATGTAGTCATCAAATTCTTTAGCGATATGTTCAAAGTTGGTATGAATAATACCTAGTGTTGCATAACACTCTTCTACTGTATTAACCACAACTCTAACAGCTCTGATATCAAAGAGCTGATTGAACTTCAGATGCTTTTTCTGCATCTTTCTGTAGATACTGTAAATATGTTTTGGACGACCATATACAGTAGCTTCGATACCTTCTTCTTTTAAAAGAGCTGCTAAATTCTTTACAAAGTTATCAATATAGCTTTCTCTTTCTAGACGTCTTTCACCTAAATCATGGGCAATTTCCATATAGGTGTCATGATGTAAGAACTTAAAGGCTAAATCTTCTAGTTCCCACTTTAACTGTCCGATACCTAATCTATTAGCAAGTGGAGCGTAGATATTAGAGATCTCTTTAGCGATTAATGTTCTAGCACTCTCGTCTTCTCTATCTGAATTTCTGATAACCGCAATTCTTTCAGCTAGTTTGATAACCACAGCTCGTACGTCTTTAACCATTGCGAGGATCATGCGACGAACTCTATCTACCTGCTCTTCGGTTACATTGTCTGAGTTTAGTGTCTGTAAAGAACGGATAGCTTCCATATCTTTTACTGCAAGCAATAAAGATGAAATCTTTGGACCAAAGACATCATTTACAGCATCAATTGAAATAAAGCTGTTCTCATAGGCTGGATACAGTATGGACACCTGTAATGAAGGCAGATCCATATTTAGTGTCATCAGAATGCCCACAATTTCTGATGAGATATGGTTAAAGCGGGCAACTAAGTCATCAGGGCTTACGAAATCTTCTGCAACCTCACTTTTTCTGATACAGCGTAAAACAAACTCATTGGTTTTGTGGATGGCATCTTTCTGATCTGGCTGTAGAGCTAATTCATCAACCCATTTTGCAAAATCAAAAGTAGAACTGTGAGTCTGTCTTATCGCAACCATTTTTCCACCTGTAAATTTCTACCAATCGTCTTTATAAGAACAAAGCTTTGCTATTACTTCTAGCTACATCTTATAAAGAAAACTCCAAAATCATCTCAACATGAGAAGTTCTAGGGAACATATCACATACGCCCCACTGTTTTATTTTATATCCAGCCTTTACTAATTCAAGGGAATCTCTTGAGGCTGCAAGAGGATTGCATGAAATCATGACAATCTTTGGAACCTTTTTCTTAGCTAAAAAGAGCACCGCTCTTTTAGCTCCCTGACGACCTGGATCTAATACTACAGCATCATAGTTATCTTTTGCCCAAGACTGGTTTTCAAATAACTCTTCAAGATCGGCAACTTCAAAAGATGCCTTTTCAAAACCTAATTCTTTAGCATTTTCGCGAGCATCTTCAATCATCTTTGAGACGATATCCACACCTACAACTTTAGCACCAGTTGCAGCTATTGGCATGGTAAAGTTACCTAAACCACAGAACAAATCAATGATCTTACTATCATCTTTGACATCTAGCATTGATAGTACAGTATCAATCATCTTTTCGTTCATCTCTTTATTGATTTGCACAAATGATGATGGTTTGCACTTTAACTTAACACCATGAGATGTAATAAAGAGGTCTTCCTTTGATCCATAGATAAATCTTTCACGAGTAGTTTCTACCTTTGAAATTCTCATTGGATCTTTATAAGGCTCTACTACGCTGATAACAGCATTTACTGTTTTACCGTACTCACATAGAAGAGCAGCATCTTCATCTGATAGAGTCTTAGTCATGCGTAGAAGCACACCTAAAGCACCATCTGAGTCTAAGAACTCAACATGACCTAATGAAGACTTTTGCTTCATGCTGTTAATAACTTTATTTAAAGGCTCAATCGCATTGTTCATGCGCTCTGAGAGGCACAGACAATCAATGATTTTTACGAGGTTGTGAGATTTTTCTTCTCTAAAACCTAAATGCAATTTGCCATGATCGCCACGGATAGCAAATCGACAGGCTCTTCTGTATTCAGTGTTTTTACCCTGATGCACAAATGCAGGGTCACCTAATGGATTAGGAAGAGTTTTGGCAAATAACTTTTCGATACCTTTTACTTTTGACTCAATGAGCATATCTGATGGAATATGCTGTAATGAGCATCCTCCACAGGTACCAATTAGAGCACAGTCTTTTTTTAATCTCTTCTCTGATTGTTTTATGATCTTGGTGATTTTGCCGGTTGCAATCTTACCTTTTACATTTGAGATTAAGACATTTGCACTGTCGCCTGGCATCAGACCTTCTACGAAATAGACATACTTGTCATCTCTTGCTACACCACGACCTTGCAAATCAAGATCAGTACAATTTACTTTGATAGCTTTTTTTTCAACTTCTTTTTTCTGTGGTTTGTAAAAAGTAACCATTATTTCACCATTAAAAACTGTGCATAAAGTTCTCTACTTTTAAGCTTTCTTCCTTCTAAAAGAGAATCAATTACGCATTTATTTAACTTTTTTAACACATCACGAGTGCTTTTAGCCCTCATGTCATTATGTCTTATGTTGATTAGATCATATCCTCTGTAAGAATAATCCTCAGATGCAGATGAGAGCAGGAAACCACTGTTTAAATCAAAGTGGTAACACAAATCATCCTTTATCTCACCTTTATCTGATTGAGAAAAATCAATGCCATATCCTAAGTTCTCTAACAGAGTTGTCTCAAAAGTTCTTAACGTTAAGGAACTGTCCTTTCCCGCTTCAAGATCTTCTAAGGTCTTTAAATATTGAGCAAATAACTTAGGCATACTCTCATGAGTTTTTACTAAATTATAGATAAGCTCATTGACATAGATTGCACAAAACAAAGTTGGTACCTCTATTTTGTAGGCCCCCCTTTGCATAAAGGCATCAGATAAAGTCCACAATGATCCCCTTGATTGTTTTAATGTCATTTTGAGGGGAATTAAAGGCTGATAGATACCGGCACTTCTTGATGCAACTTTATTTGACAGTCTTGCTACAGCGCTTAATCTGCCATAATTTAAAGTAAAAAGCTCTACAAGAAGACTATGTTCCTTGTAGGGCCTTGTATGAAGAATGAAGCCAGGCTCACCATCTAAAGAGAGCATTTACTTTTTCTCGATAAAACTACTCGTACTAGCGTTCAAAATCGTCATAGCCTAAGCTCTTTAGAGCTCGAGCATCATCAGACCATCCTGCCTTTACCTTCACAAAGAGTTTTAAGAACACTTTGCTGTCAAAAAGCTTTTCCATATCTTTACGAGCTTCAGTACCGATCATCTTAATTCTTGAACCACCGGCACCTACGACCATCTTCTTCTGACCATCGCGCTCAACTAAGATAGCAGCACTGATCCTTAATAGACCATTGTCATCACGGAACTCTTCAACTTCAACAGTTGAACTGTATGGAAGTTCATCGCCCATCTGACGCATTAACTTCTCTCTTACAATTTCAGCTGCTAAGAATCTTGAAGAACGATCAGTGATACTGTCATCAGGGAAGAGGTGATCTCCTTCTGGCAGAGACTGCTTAATCAAATCTTTTAAGATATGTAAATTAGTGCCACGTAATGCAGATACAGGCACAATATCTTTAAAGGATATAGTCTTACTTAGCTTATCAATTAAAGGTAGTAGAGTTTCTTTATCTGCTACTGTATCTACCTTGTTGATAACTAAAACTACAGGAACCTTTGCCTGCTTTACTCTAGCAAAAGCCATTTCATCATCATCAGTCCAGTGTGCAGGATCAATTACCATTAAGATCAGTTCAACATCACCTAATGAGCTTTCAGCAGCTCTGTTCATTAAGTGATTGATTGCCTTTTTCTCTTCACGGTGCAGACCAGGAGTATCAACATATACCACCTGATACTCGCCTTCAGTGTCAATGCCCATGATACGGTTACGAGTTGTCTGAGGCTTTCTTGAGGTAATAGAAATCTTCTGACCGATTAAGTGGTTCATCAGTGTTGACTTACCTACATTAGGCCTGCCGATAATTGCTACAAAACCAAAATATGACATTAACTATCCTTCAAAAAGCATTACTTTTTGCTATTCTTTTCAAAATAATCTAACACAAGACCAGCTGCTTCCTGTTCTGCTCTTCTACGAGAAGAACCTTCACCGGTCTGTACAGGAACACCATCAACGGTTGCTGATACCACAAAGACCTGATCATTGTCAGTGCCTTTGATTGCTTCAACTTTATAGATTGGCAGTGGTTTATGCATTGACTGCAAAAGTTCCTGCAAAGTTGATTTGTGATCTTTTTGGTTTACATCAGGTTTAATTGTTTGAAGTCTGCTTGCAAACCATGACAAAACGACCTGTCTTACGCGAGGAAAATCCTCATTGGTATCAATAAACATTGCACCAATGATTGACTCTACTGCATCAGCAATCAAAGAATCACGTCTGAAGCCACCGGTTTTTAATTCACCAGGACCTAATCTTAAGCAATTTCCGATACCGAATTCACGAGCTAACTGTGCTAAAGTAGTTTCTCTTACTAAAGTTGAGCGCATACGTGTAAGGTCGCCTTCAGGGCATTTAGGAAAGCGATCATAAAGATCTTTTGCAATGATCATTCCTAAAATTGAATCACCTAAATACTCTAGGCGCTCATTGTGAATACTACCAAAGCTTCTGTGAGTTAAAGCCTGATTTAATAGGCTTAGGTTCTGAAAAGAATAACCAAGTTTTAATTCTAAATTCTGTAACTCAATAACGTTTATCTTCTCTGACATTTTTATTATTTGATGCCACCAATTCTGTCAAATCTTACGGCTGTAGGCACCCATGCAGGAAGTGCACTGTCGCTCTTACGTTTAAAATCAAAAGATAACCAAATTGCAGTAGTCTTACCTACAATATTCTCATATGGGACAAATCCCCAGAAACGACTGTCCTTACTGTTGTCACGGTTATCACCCATTACAAAGTAGTTGTTCTCAGGAACTTTCCACATACCAACGGGACGACCTGTCTGTACATAATAGTATCTTGACATTATAGGAGCGTTAGGAGCTACTCTTATAGTGTGAGACTCACCATCATAGAAAGACTCTTCAAATACATCAAAAGTCTCATTAAAGCCCATAACTTCATCTTCAACAGACTCAACCATCTTTGTGGAGATAAGTTCAGGGACAGAGCCTTCAGGAGCATCATGCTTTAACACATATAAATGCTTATCCTGATAAATAATGGTGTCGCCAGGCTCACCGACGATTCTCTTGATGAAGTCTACGTTCTTGTCTTCAGGGTACTTAAATACAATGATGTCGCCTCTTTTAGGCTCTGTGGTTTTGAAAAGTACATTGTTAGTTAAAGGATTCTTAATTCCATACTCCCACTTACTTACAGCGATGAAATCACCGTCCTGCAGAGTAGGTAACATTGAGCCTGAAGGAATTCTAAATGGCTCATAAAGGAATGATCTGAATAAAAATACTACCAAGAGGATAAAGAATAATGATCCTACCTGACCTACAATATTCTTAGGCTCTAACAGAGCTTTACGCTCCTTAGATGAAAGCTTGCTGTTAGCATTAGACTCTTCTAAACGAGCCTTTCTCTTTGGCCGCTCAAACTTATAGTCATAGCCCCATGCTATTCCTGAAACAACAGTTGCAATGAACAGCACGAATGCAAATAAATTTTGTGAAATCAAACTTATCATAATTATCCCTTTGTAAGTTTATTCCTTACCAACCTTCAAGATTGCAAGGAATGCATCCTGAGGTACTTCTACTCGACCTAACTGTTTCATACGTTTCTTACCGGCTTTCTGTTTTTCAAGTAGCTTTCTCTTACGAGTAATATCACCACCATAACATTTTGCCAGCACGTCTTTACGTAATGCTTTTACAGTACAACGAGCAATAATCTGTGAGCCGATAGCTGCCTGAATTGCAATATCGAACATCTGTCTTGGAATTACTTCCTTCATTTTTTCAACAATAGCTCTACCACGTGATTGAGCTACTGAACGATGTAAGATCACAGCTAAAGCATCAACTCTTTCACCTGCAATTAAGATATCCATTCTTACCAGATCATCGCAGTTAAAACGTTTGAAACCATAGTCTAATGAAGCATAACCTCTTGAAGCTGATTTGATTCTGTCAAAGAAATCTAACACAACCTCAGACATTGGAATTTCATAAGTTAAAGCAACCTGCTCACCGTGGTAAACAAGACCAGTCTGAATGCCTCTCTTTTCCTGACAGATCTTCATGATGGCACCTACGTATTCTGAAGGCATCAGCATGCGACATTCAGCAATAGGCTCTCTGATTTCTGCAATATTAGAGATTGGAGGCAGAGCTGCTGGTGAATCAATATGTAAGATCTCACCGTCTGTTTGTAGAATTTCGTAAACTACAGTAGGAGCTGTAGTGATCAGGTTTAGGTTGTACTCTCTTTCAAGTCTTTCCTGAATGATTTCCATATGCAGCATTCCTAAGAAGCCACATCTGAAACCGAAACCTAAAGCCTTTGAATTTTCAGGTTCAAAGAATAATGAAGCATCATTCAAAGATAACTTTTCAAGAGCATCTCTAAAGGCATTGTAATCTTCAGTATCTACAGGGAACATACCTGCATATACCTGAGGTTTTACTTTCTTAAAGCCTGGTAGTGGCTCAGTAGCCGCATTCTTTACATGAGTGATGGTATCACCTACAGGAGCTGCGTGAACTGACTTAATATCACATACAACCCAACCTACTTCACCACAATGTAAAATTTCGACTTTTACTCTCTTAGGAGTTGAAATACCTAAGCCATCAACTTCCCAAGCTACGCCCTGAGACATAACTTTAATCTTGTCACCTCGACGTAAGGTACCGTTCTTAACACGAACTAAAGCTACAACACCTAAATAGTCATCAAAATATGAATCGATAATTAAAGCCTGTAGAGGACCGTCAGGATCACCTGATGGAGCAGGAATTGCAGTTACAATTCTCTCTAAAACATCCTGTACACCCACTCCAGTTTTAGCAGAACATTTACAAGCATCTTGAGCTTCAATGCCAATCAAATCTTCAATTTCATCAATTGCTCTTTGAGGATCAGCTGAAGGTAAATCAATCTTGTTTAATACAGGAATAACTTCTAGATCTAAATTTACAGCCTGATAGCAGTTAGCCAAAGTCTGAGCTTCTACACCCTGACTAGCATCCACAACTAATAGTGCGCCTTCACAGGCAAATAAAGAACGAGATACTTCGTATGAGAAATCCACGTGGCCTGGTGTATCAATAAAGTTCAACTCGTAGGTTTTTCCGTCTTTTGCTTTGTACTTTAAGGTTACTGCCTGGGCTTTAATAGTAATACCACGCTCTCTCTCGATGTCCATGTTATCTAGAACCTGAGAGGTCATTTCACGTGCGCTCAACCCGCCACACAGCTGAATAAATCTGTCTGATAAGGTAGACTTACCATGATCGATATGTGCTATTACAGAAAAGTTTCTTACTAAACTGCGATCGTAAATTTCTGCCATTATTTATTCCAAAAGGTTATCAGAGGCCACAGTTGCAGCCTGAACTAATTTAAACATTTAAACTAGCTATTTTAACAGGTTGCAGACTGATTAAGAATAACTTTTTGCGCAGTTGCAATTCATTCTTGACTAGCGCAAAGGTGTAATTTTTGAAAGGACAATAGCACTTAGCTCTAAAGGAATTTCACCTACCACAGCATACTCGTTTTTAACTGAGTTTCTGCGCAGAACAGTTAAAGTTCCGTCTGTTGCTGACTGAATATTAAGTGAACTTACAGAATTCTTGTAAACCTTAAATTCAACCATGCCGTCTGTAAATGACTGGTACTCAAGCTCGGTACCATCTGCCTGTTTTTGAATTCCCGCACTCTCAATTGTAAATGGCTTAGGTATGGTCAATTCAGGCCATATAGTTAAATCATTTTGCTTCTTTTTATTTGATAGTTTTTCTACTCTATCAAAAGTTTCATCAGGAAAAGACAAGTTCTCAGATGATGCTGAGTGAACAGCTGATACAGTAAACTTTGAAGCTACAATCTGAGCTGGTGACAGAACTACAAACTCAACAGGTAAAGAGGTGTCATCATCTTTTGAAATGACATAACTGTATCTTACATCATCAACTGGAGACATTCTAATCACAGTTACTTTTCTACCTGCTAATCTTGTTCTTCCCACAATAGTACAGTCATAACCTGTAAGTTTCCTGTTTTTTGAAAAAATTCTGTCCCAAATCTGAGTCTGATGCCAGGATAGTGGTCCTATATAAGAGCGGTTGTGATTGTAATCAAAACCTTTATCCTGACGTAAGGCATAACCTGCAATCTCATTATTTAGAGATTTCCATGTGGTATAAGATACAGAATTCTTATTGAAATGAGCTAATGCATATAACTGCATTTGTGCCTGATCATTATCAATAACAGTAGCTTCAAAATCACTATCTGTATAGGCGCTCTTTACAGAGTTATACAGAGCCATACACTGATTTGAATTATCAGCTATTGCCTGTTCTGAAAAAAATAAAACCGTCAGAGTAACAGCCCCGACGGTCTTTATAAAACTTTTAATCATAAAAACTTTTTAATTTGAGGCAGTATCAAAAACATAGCCTCTAATGTAATTGTTAATACGCTCAACTTCAAGACTTTGTTGTTTTTTGAGTTCAGCACTGTTAACTTTATCTTCATTCTGATTCCGAGTCTGATTTGACTTGTCGTTGAATTTTAAAGTCTTGTCATTGTGAGCTGTCTGGTAGCTTGCAAGATTTACCCCTTCAACAGAACCTAAAGGAGCAGTAGTCTTATCGCCAGTGATACCTTCATCAGCATTGTATGTTTGCCAACCGATGATGGTAATTGCTGCAACAGATGCAGCTAGTGCTACCTGAGCGATACCAAAAGAGAACTTCTTGAAGGCAATCTTGAATGAAGGTAATGAAATTTCTTTAATCTTAGCTGGTTCTGGCTTAATGTTCTCATTCTTAATCTGAGCCATTACATTATCAGCTAAAGACATGTTGACTTTAGATGGCAGTTCATTTCTCAATGCAGCACCGATTAGTGACCAGTTTTGCATGTGAGACAGAGACTCTTCTGATCCTTTCTGTGTGGTGGTATTCTCACCATCAAAAAGAGCTGATTCATTCTCTAAATCTCTGTATAACTGCTCTGATTTCAACATACACAAACTCCTACACAACCGTTACTTTACAGCAAATTTGTCCATCTTCTCTTCAATAAACTGTCTAGCTCTGAATATTCTTGAACGAACTGTTCCTACTGGAACTTTCTCGACAAGCGAAATGTCATCATATGACATTCCTTCAACTTCCCTTAAGGTAATTGCTCGTCTTAATTCTTCAGGAAGAGCATTCATCGCATTGACAATAACTTGCTGCAATTCTTGCGATTCTATTATTCTATCTGGTGTATCTTTGCTTGCTAAAACACCCTGTTCATCAATCGACTGAAATTCTTCAGAATCAACATCAACACTGTGTTTATGCTTTGAATTCGACTCAATGTATGATTTTGCCGCATTCACAACAATTCTATACAACCATGTATAAAAGGAACTTTCTCCACGAAAACTGTTAATTGCTTTGTAAGCTTTAATAAAAGCTTCCTGTGCAACATCACTGACATCATCACTGCTGTTCAGAAATTTTGAAATTATCTGAGCTACACGGTGCTGATATTTGATTACCAGAATGTTGTAGGCATTAACATCGCCTTCCTGCACCCGTTTTACGATTGCTTCATCACTTGAAGCTTGCAAATTTTCGTTCACGGATGACATCCTTTTAACACCTTTTGAAAATTAGACTGAGGGTTGATTAAAAAAGTTCAATAATTTTTTTTAAGACCGATTAGATAAGTACTGTCTGATCAGAATCTATCAATTATATATTAATGGTATTAATTTGAAAACAGCGTGAACTTACAGCCTTCTAATTATGAGATCGCAAGTCATTACATTGGTATATATCAAGAACAATTACTTCTCAAAAGTTCTTTTCCTTTCAACTTATTCACTAATATCGAGCTTAAAAATGAGAAAAAATGTAAAAATGTTTCATTTGGGTAATTTGGATGTAAAATTATTCGTTGGAAGTTTTAGATATTTAGTACAGATTAATCAGAAACTGATCAATTCACTTTGTGCTATACAGGATTAAAAAATGAACTACACAACAGATTGTTTAATCATTGGTAGTGGTGCAGCAGGTCTTACTCTTGCTTTGGGCATCGCTGATAAAGCAAAGGTTATCGTTCTCTCTAAAGAAGGTGCCTGCGCAGGTTCTACTAATTACGCTCAGGGCGGTATTGCTGGCGTATACAACATCAAAGATGATGATGACAGTATTCAGGCTCATATCAAAGATACCTGCATAGCTGGTGGCTTCCTTTGCGACGAAAAGACTGTTGAGTTTGTAGCAAAGAATGCTCATGACGCTATTCAGTGGTTAATTGACACTGGTGTTCCTTTTGATATGAAAGAAACTGAGCCTACTGAAGCACAATCACCTTACCACTTACACAGAGAAGGCGGTCACTCTCACAGAAGAATTTTCCACGCTGAAGATCATACAGGTAAATCAATTCAGGAAACCCTAATTGCAAAGGCAAGAGCTCATAAGAACATTACTGTTTTAGAGAACCACAATGCAATTGATCTTGTAACTACCAAAAAGTTAGGCATGGCAGGTAACAGAGTTTTAGGTGCTTATGTACTAAACACTGAAACCAACCACGTAGAAACTATTAGAGCAAAATTCATTGCATTGTGCACAGGTGGTGCATCTAAGGTTTATCAATATACCTGCAACCCAGAGGTAAGCTCTGGTGATGGCATTGCAATGGCTTACAGAGCAGGTTGCCGTGTAGCAAATATGGAGTTCAACCAGTTCCATCCTACAACTCTTTACTGCGATGCAGATAGAAACTTCTTATTAACAGAGGCTCTAAGAGGTGAAGGTGCTCAGCTAAAGCGCCCTGATGGCACTCGCTTTATGCAGGATTACGATAAGAGACTTGAATTAGCTCCTCGTGATATCGTTGCAAGAGCTATTGACCATGAGATGAAGAAACTAGGTGCTCATTGCATGTACCTTGATATCTCATTTAAAGAACCAGAGTTCTTAAAGAAACACTTCCCTACCATTTATGAGAGATGTTTAAAGGTTGGTATTGATATTACCAAACAACCAATTCCAATTGTGCCTGCAGCTCACTTTACCTGCGGTGGTGTTATGGTAGATAGAAAATCGCGAACTGATCTTGATGGTCTGTATGCTGTAGGTGAATGTTCATATACAGGTCTTCACGGCGCAAACCGTCTAGCTTCAAACTCATTACTTGAGTGTGTGGTTTACGGTAAAGCAGCTGCAACTGATATCCTAAAGCATCTACCTGATGATAACTACGATATTGCAGAGATCCCTGATTGGGACGAAAGTCAGGTTACAAACTCTGATGAGGAAGTTATCATTACCCATAATTGGCATGAGTTAAGACTGACAATGTGGGATTACGTTGGTATCGTAAGAACTAACAAACGTCTGGAAAGAGCAATGCACAGAATCGAGATGTTAAAGAGAGAAGTTCATGAGTACTATTCAAACTTCAGAGTTTCAAGAAACTTATTAGAGCTTCGTAATTTACTTGATGTTGCTGAACTAATTGTTCGTTCTGCTATGGCAAGAAAAGAGTCACGTGGTCTTCACTATAACCTAGACTACCCTCAGACTGACGAACATTCAGGTCCTACTATCATCAATCCTAAAGTTTAACACTCCCAAGAGATTGATAATCCTATAGCTCCCATAGATTAAGGATCGTGCAAAAAAGGAAGAGTAAATTCTCTTCCTTTTTTTTCGTGATAAACTGTAAAAAAATTTTCTCTGAATAGATACTTTTACAAAATTATGAAAAGATTATTTGCATCAGTTTTTTGTGCTTTGCTTTTACAAGGAAGCGCTTTAGCTACAACATTACAAACCAAAATTGGAGATATCTCCATTCCTACAGCAAAAGAAATCAATGAGCAAATTGATTCTCTTGCCTCCGATGCTTCTTTATCTAATGATGATAAAAAAACACTTGGAACGCTGTATAAAACAGGTTTAGATACACTAGATCAGATTAGTGCTTTAACAGCACAACAAAAAGATCTAGATAAATACTTGAAAGATGCAAATAGAAAACTTTTAAGATTAGCAACTGATTACACCAATCAGCAGAAGATCCAAGATTTAACTAGTGATGATATTAAAAATATATCTGACAGCGAGTTAGATGCTAGGTTAGAAAAAGCTCAACGAGATCTTGTAACAGCTCAGATAGAGCTTAACAATGCGTCCGATGCTCATAATAAAGTACAAACTCTCCCTGAAAAAGCACAGAATACAGTTACTCAAAACAATGACAAAATTAAAGATCTTCTGTCAGCTATAGATAAAAACGCCAATCCAGATCTTTTCAAGAATCGTATTTATGCACTGTTAATTTGTAAAGCCAATTTAGAGAATTCTTTATTTAAAAATAAACTTGCTAACTTATCTATCTTGCAGGATTTAGCAAACTACGAACAAAAGATTGCAAACATCAAGTACAACAGATTAGATAAAGACGTAAAGACCTTAAGTTTAAAAAAGAACTTAGACTATTCTGTTGATGATGAGGAAAAGCAAAACAAGGTCATTAGTAAAAAAGCTCCACAGCTAGCTAAGATGGTTGATACCATCAAGAAAATTAACAGTTATCTTTTAAAACATCGCCAAAAGAATGCTCTCTATCAGCATGACTATCAGGAGGTTGATTCAGCTTTAACCAAAGTTGATCAAATGCAAAAAGATCTTGATAACCAGATTAAAGAGTTAGGTAAGAGCCTGGTTCTATCAAGACTCTTAAACAAGCAATTATCCTTGTTGCCTAAGGTTCAATTAAGCTATGATCTAGATGAGGTAATTGCAAATCTTAATATCTATATTTATGAATTAAGAGAACAGACAGATAAGTTACTGGACATTGAACTTATTGTTAATCAAGATATTAAAAAGGATCCTTCTTTAGAGAAATACAGAAATGATCTAACCTCACTCTATTCTCAAAGAAGGCGTATTCTAAGTGAGTTGTACCAAATTCTAGCAAATGAATTAAGTACAACTATTGAGCTAAAACTAAAGTACACAAGCTACAACAACATTAGAACTAAGATCAAATCAGATATCTCAGAGCAGCTGTTCTGGGTTAAATCTAACCAATCTCTGGGTTCTGAATTTTTATATACTTTAGTGCCAACTGTTAAGTATGAGTTTAGCGATCTCTTAAATAAACTTACTAGTGAAAAATTCAAAGTTCATACCACTAAGACTGCCTTTTTGGTGGTATTACCATTTATCATTCTTGCTTTAATCGTTATTTCCTTTAACAGCAGAATTCAAAAATACAACAACGAGCTTGCTTTACGCTTAGACAGACGAAATGACTCTATTTTTGTAACTCCAGCAGCCATCATTAACAATATGATTATGATGGTACCAAGACTGTCCTGGATGGTGGTTATAGGATCTATAGTCATCTGTCTTTCTTTGGCAACAACAAACTTGCAGTATCAAATCATTCTTATCATGGTTCTGCATATCTTTGTCTTTGTATTCTTCTTACAAATTATTAAGCCTAATGCATTGGTACAAAGACATTTTAGTGTTCAGCCATACAAATTAAGACAGTATAGAAACATCTTAAATCAGGTATGGATCTTCTCCCTTCCATTGCTGATTTTCGCTAACGTAGCTGAGACTGACTCAAACTTCATTTACGCTGATATCACTTCATTTATTGTGGTATTACTCTCATGTGCAGCTCTTTTAGTGATCTCAATTAGGATCTTTATAAGAAACCTCACTGATTTTGCAAACTCATCAGCAACAGCTGTTATTGGAAGCTTCATTGCTATTATCGTTTGCTTGATGGCTGTTCTATTTGTAGCTTCTGGTTACTTATATTCAATCGTAACTTTAACTAACAGACTGGCATTTACCTGCTATATCATTTTGGGCTACTACCTTGTAAGTCAAACCATCCATCGTATGATGCATGTATATATCTTTAAAGCTTCTTTAAAGAAAAAACATGAACAAGAAGATAAAAACAGTGAGGAAATCACTTCACAGAACTTTATTGCAATGCTGAACATGAGCCCATCTCATTTATGTTCAAAAGCATTCAAGATTGTAAATACAGCTCTGCTTACTGTTACCGCTTTCTTTATGTACATTCAGTGGAACGATCTGGCTTCTGTTTTAAGATATTTAGATACTATTCAGATTTGGACCAAGACAGAATTAGTCAATGGAACTCCTGTGGTAACTGACTATCTGTCACTTGCTAACATACTTTTAGCAATCTTTATTCTGATTGTGACAAGTGTTCTTAATAAGAACTTACCTTCTATCTTAGAAAAGTTATTGCTAATTAAGAAAGGTATCAATCAGAAGAGTACCGGCTATACAGTAAAGGTAATCACCTCATACCTCATCACAGGCTTTGGTATTATTTGTGCGGCTGGATCTGTGGGAATTAGATGGGAAAATCTACAGTGGTTAGTTGCAGCCTTATCTGTAGGCTTAGGCTTCGGTCTTCAGGAAATCTTCGCTAATTTCGTCTCTGGTATTATTCTGCTGTTTGAAAGACAGACTAGAGTAGGAGATATCATTACTCTAAACGGACTATCTGGTACTGTTAACAAGATCAGAATTCGTTCTACTACAGTAATGTCTTTTGAAAACAAAGAAGTTATGATCCCTAACAAAGAGTTCATCACCTCAGCTCTTACTAACTGGTCTTTAACTAGCACAGTAACCAAGTTAGAGTTCATTGTAGGTGTAGCTTACGATGCTGATGTTGAAAGAGCTAAGAGTCTGTTACTCTCAATTGTTAACAGATGTCGCTATATTTCAAAAGAGCATGCTTCTTTAATCTACATTAAAGAGTTGGCTGCAAGCTCTGTAAATATCAGTGCTGAAGTCTATGTAACCAACATCGGCGACAGAAAACTCACCATGGATTATTTAAGCCGTGAGACCTTAAGTGTATTTGCAAAGAACAACATCGAAATTCCTTTCGATCAGTTAGATCTTCATGTAAAGACCTTAGAAAAAGACGAGTTTATTAAGCAGTTAAGAAATGGTCTATTCAACAAGAAAGACGATTCACAACTTGCAGAAAAGCTTGAGAACGACTCTTCTGAAAGGCTTCTAACCAAAAGTTAGAAACTGCAAAGGCATAAATTAAAAGTTGGGGGAGAGGATCTTCCTATAAGACACGTAGGGGAAGCTTTAGCTTCCCCTTTTAGTTGTTTGCAAAAGCAAACAAAGAATTCTTAAGACTATTTATCGTCTTCTTTTTCTTCAATTGCCTCAAATGGGCATACAGACTGACAAGCTGCACAATCAGAACACATCTCTGCATCGATCTTAAAACTGTCATCAGGCTGTTGCTCTATGGCGCCACAAGGACAGATATCCTGACATTCACCGCACTGAGAACAAATCTCATTATTGATAACAAACATTGGTACACCTTTAAATTGTTACAGTTTTATTTAAAACGTTATAATAACATTTAATCGGTTTAGATAAAAAGGCAATTTATGAATAGCATCACTGAAAATTTAAATCACATTCACTCATCTATCAATAGCGCTGTTACTAACAGTAAGAGAGAAGAGAATAGCGTAAAGCTGTTATGCGTAAGCAAAACCAAGCCTAAAGAGATGGTTATTGAAGCTTACAATGTTGGTGAAAGACACTTTGGTGAATCATATGCCGTAGAAGCATCTGAGAAAATTGAGCAATTAAAAGAATTAGGCTACAACGATATTGTTTGGCATTTTATTGGTCCTATTCAGAAAAATAAAACTAAGCTTATCGCTACTCACTTTGACATCGTCGAAAGCGTAGATAGAGTAATCGTAGCCAAAAGATTAGACGAACAGCGTCCTGATAATCTAAAACCTCTTGAAGTTTTAATTCAGGTAAATATCTCAGATGAATCTCAAAAGTCAGGCTGTGCAATTGCTGATATCGATGAACTTATAAAAGAAATTCAAAGCTTAAAAAAACTAAAGCTACGTGGTTTTATGGGTATTGGTAAAGATACAGATAACCGTGATGAAATCACAGAAGAATTTGCACAATTAAAGAACCTCTTTGACAAGTACAAGACAAGCATTGATGATTTTGACATACTGTCTATTGGTATGACCCATGACTTGGATCTTGCAATAGCGCAAGGTTCTACTGAAGTTCGAATTGGAACTGCTATTTTCGGTGCTAGAGAGTACAAAAATAAAACTATGAACGATATAAAAATAGCTTTCATTGGTGGCGGCAATATGTCTAGCTGTATCTATGACAGCATTATCAAAAATTATGACGCAAAGAATGTTACTGTAAGTGGACCTCATTTAGAGAAATTAGAAAAGTTCAAAGCTCACGGTTCGCTTATCACTACAGATAACTTAAAGACCGTTGAAGATGCTCAAGTAATTTTCTTAGGTGTTAAACCTCAGATCTTAACTTCAGTTTTAGAAGAAATTAAGAACTCAAAAATCTCGTTAGACGGCAAGTTATTTATCTCTATGGCAGCTGGTTATAAATTGTCATCAATTTACGCAAAACTAGAGACTCACAATTTAATTCGCATCATGCCAAATACCCCAGCAAAACTTGGGCTTGGTGTAATTGCTGTAAGCTATGATTCAGCCGTAACTGATAGCGAAAAAGACTTATGTAAGAAAATGTTATCTCACATGGGGGAGTGTATCGAAGGCGATGAACAGAGTCTAAACGTAATTGGTGCAATCTGTGGTTGCGGTCCTGCTTTTGTATACAGATTCATGGAATCACTAATTAGCGAAGCTCTAAGAAATGGAATTGCTCCAAATGATGCTAGAAAGATGGTTGAACAGACTGTATTTGGTTCAGCATCTATGGTAATTAAAAATCAGGACACTTCGATTGCAGCTCTAAGAGAGGCTGTAACATCCAAAGGCGGTACTACCTTTGCAGGTCTATGCAAGATGACTGAAGGTAACTTTGAGCAGATTATGCAGAATACAATCCAAGCAAGTCTTGACAGAACTTACGAATTTGAGAAGATGTTCTAATAGATTTTCAATCAAGGATTAAACATGGCAATTCATTATTTAATTATGTTTGCAACTGCAGTAGTAATGCTCTTTGAGTTGAGAGCGCTAATGCAGTCATCAAGTATTGACTACTACCATCCTTTTACACAAGCAGTAGTAAAGCTTACAGAACCTTTATTAGGCAGACTTCCTATTAGGAACATACATTTCAAGGGATTCTATTACTGTGGTTTTATTGTATCTTTTGTAATCGCTGTAGTTTTCTTTACTGTATTAGTAAGTTTGTCATCTTTTGATATCTTATTGATTGCTCTTTTTTCAATCATTTTGACAATTAAAAGCTTTGGCTATCTTTTAATCTTTTTACTCTTAGCTCAAGCTTTAACTTCATGGTTACCTAACACTCGTTATTTAAGCATGACCTTTGCTCAGATCACATATCCAATTGTAAGTCCTGTGCAAAAACTAATTCCTCCAATTGGCATGATTGATTTATCTCTCATGATCGTCATGATTGCGCTATTTGCGCTTAACACCATGTTTGGAAAGCTTTTCGGAATACTTTGGTATATTTGCTAAAGCAAGACATAAAAACCGGCTTTACGCCGGTTTTCTTTTATTCAAGTGTAAATTCAGTTTCCTCAATTGGGGGAGTCTGAACTTCATCTTCTTCTGATTTTGGAACAATTACTTCAAGAAAATCTATCTTTTGGAAGCCTCTTGGTAATAGATCACCAGCCTTGCTTCTAGAACTAATTCTCTCTTCAATTTCTTTTGATGATAAGTTGATGGTTCTCTTTCCACAATGAATAATCATTGAAGCTTTTTCTGGAACAATTTCCATGGTTGCAATACCATCAGCACCGATTGCTAACTTAGCTCCGTTAATACCGATAAGTTTGTTACCCTTTCCTTGTGAGAGTTCTGGTAACTCATTTACCTTATAAATTAACAGACGTCCTGTCTTACTTGCTACAGCTAATAAATCAGTATCCTTATTGCCAACTAACAAAGGTTTTAAAATAGTTGCATCTTCTTCAATTGTAATCAGAGCCTTACCAGCTTTATTTCTTGTCTGCAGATCTTCAGCCTTAACCATAAAGCCATAGGCTTTATCTGAAGCAATGATAAAGTGCTCATTGTTGTGACCGATTACAACATGGTATGCACTCTCGCCTGGCTGTAAATTGGCCTTGGCTGATAAAGGTTCACCTTGTCCACGGGCAGATGGTAAATCTTTAACATCCACGGCATATACTCTACCCTTATTGGTAATAAAGCAGGCCTTGTCATTTGTCTTACCTGAAGCTTTAGACTTGAATGCATCACCTGATCTGTAAGACATGCTCTCTGCATCGATATCAGCGCCACTTGCAGCTCTTACCCAGCCCATTTTTGAAAGAATTACGGTTGCAGGAGTGCTTGGTACTAGTTCATCCTCGCTTATTGCTTTAGCAACTTCTTTTTGAACAATACGGCACTTTCTCTCGTCACCGTATAACTTAACATCGGACTGAATTTCTTTCTTGATGAAAGTCTTGAGCTTAGTCTCAGAGCCTAAAAGAGCCTCAAGTTTCTTCTGCTCTTCAACTAGTTTATCTCTTTCTGCTGTAAGTTTTATTTCTTCTAATCGAGCTAACTGTCTTAACTTTGTTTCAAGAATATACTCAACCTGAGCATCAGATAAGTTAAATCTCTCAATAAGTTTCTGCTTAGGATTTTCTTCATGACGGATAATATCAATTACTTCGTCAATATTTAAAACAATCAGCAAGAAACCCTCTAAGAGGTGTAATCTTTTCTTAACAATCTCAAGACGACTATTTAAACGACGTCTTACAGTATTAATTCTGAAAGTTAACCACTCAGAAAGAATTGTTTTTAAGTCTTTAATAGCAGGTTTGCCATCAATGCCTAAAATATTTAGATTTACTTTATATCTCTTCTCAAGATCAGTAACAGCGTATAAGTGCTCCATGAGCTCATCTAAATCAACACGCTTTGATCTTGGTGTAATGATGATTTTGCATGGACAGCTGTGATCTGAAGCATTGGTAATAGCAGCTACCATTGGTAACTTTTTCTTTGACATCAAATCAGCAATCTGACGCTCAATTGAACCGCCTGAGACTTGGAAAGGAAGA
>HF987953.1:18676-32698 GCA_000431835.1 Succinatimonas sp. CAG:777 | reverse complement strand
GAGCGTTGATCACAATCTCATCCTTTTCAATTGAATAAACAGCTCTCTGGCGCACAAAACCGCGACCAGTTTCGTAGATGTCTTTTAATTCTTGTTCTGAATTAGTGATTTCACATCCACAAGGATAGTCTGGACCAGGAACGTACTTCATCAAATCTGCTACAGTTAACTCAGGCTTATCCATAAGAGCAATAACTGCGCTAGCAACTTCATTTAGGTTGTGTGAAGGTATATCTGTAGCCATACCAACAGCAATACCTGTAGTACCATTTAAAAGTATATTAGGCAATCTTGCTGGCAAGAACTTTGGTTCATTCACAGTTCCATCAAAATTTGGAAGCCAATCTACACAACCAGTATTGATATCAGCTAATAACACATCTGAATATGGGGCAAGTCTTGATTCAGTATAACGCATTGCTGCAAATGACTTTGGATCTTCAACATCACCCCAATTACCCTGACCATCAACTAAAGGATAACGGTATGTAAAAGGCTGTGCCATGATAACCATAGCTTGATAGCAGGCACTATCACCGTGAGGGTGATATTTACCGATAACTTCACCTACGGTTCTTGCTGACTTTGAGTGTTTTGCTTTAGGATCGATGCCTAATTTTGACATTGCATAGATAATTCTGCGCTGTACTGGTTTCATACCATCAGTGACAGAAGGCAATGCTCTGTCTCGAATTACGTTCATGGAATAATTCAAATATGCTTCTTCGGCAAATTCCTGAAGAGGCAATGGTTCAATTCCTTCGAGACTAAATTTTTTATTAATTTGATCTGACATTTAATTTTTCTCGCACAACCCTTGCAGTTGTGTATATAATATTCTCGCTACAGTATATTTTATCAAAAATGCACAACAAAGCCATGTAATCCGTGAGTTTTGTGTGACTCTATAACAATAATAAAATCACCTTGTTTTACATTGCTTTTAGGCAAGGCATTGCTATTTCTGAACGAATATTTTTTGTCAGGTATGTCCACAGTGAAAATTTTAAAATACATTTTTGCTCTATATGTTATTTCATTTTCGACAGTTTCACTACAAGCTAAAGCAGAAACTTTCCACAATATCCCAAACGAACTTTTAGCAAAAGCAGTAAGTTCTGAAGTTGTCTATGACGAAGAATTTGATTATACAAAGCTTGGTATAACCTCTAACTTATTGAGCAACAGTGCCCTTGAAGAGTCACAAGTTCAAAAGAAAATGTTAGTCGATAGAGTTGTTGTAAATAAAGCAGCCCACCAGATGATTCTTATGAAAGATGGTCTAGAGGTTATAAAATTTTGGATTGCTTTATCAGACAAACCATATGGAAAGAAACAGTTTGAAGGAGATAAGAAAACACCTGAGGGCACTTATACTCTAGATTACATAAAGAAAAGATCTAATTACTATAAAGCTTTCCATATTTCATATCCAAACTCGAAAGATATCGAGTTTGCAAGAAGCTATGGAAGACGACCTGGTGGCATGATCATGGTACACGGACAGCCTCCTTCAAGAAGCAGTTACAATGAAACTGTACAGAGAACAGATTGGACTAATGGTTGTATTGCTCTGCTAAACCCTGATTTGGATATATTTTTATCAATGGTAGATGTAGGAACTCCGATTACTATCAATCCCTAATAGAGTTCCCAACACCAATTAGTCATCTGGGAACCATTTAGCTGAAGCTTCATTAGAAGATTCTCCATTAGCTTCAAAAACGATGTCCACTACGTGAACATCGTTTTTTAATTGCTCTTGAGCACCAGTAAACCATACTTCTGCAACAATCCAATTGTTAATTTCAAACTCTGAAGTATCAACATCATCATCGTCAGATAAGTTTCTAAATCTGCATTCCATTGAATAGTCATCATCATTAGTGATTTTACGAACTTTAGCATAAACATCAGGATCGTTTATGCTTAAAGCTTCTTCACTAATGGTTGTGTACAGATCAAGAACTTGCTGAGTAAGATCATCCATCTGCTCTTCAGTTAATTCATCAAAATCAACCATACTAAACTAGTTCTCCACCTGAACAGAATGTTGAACCAGTTACATGATGCAAGGTTCTCTTAAATCCTGGGTTAAAGCACTCTTCCTTATCATCCCAACTATCATCTTTTACATACACGTTAACTACTTTTGATAAGCATATGCCTTTTTCTTCAAATAACATTTCATCCTGAAGCTCACATTCAAAATAAGCTAAAGCACCTGACATTACATCTAAACCGAATTTTTGAGATTTCTCAGTTTTCACATCTTTAATTTGTAGTTTATTTCCTACATCACGCCCGTGTACTGAACCTAAATCCAAAGCTGTTTTCTTTTGATCTTCACTAGGTAAAACTACTACAAATTTCTTTGTGTGACGGATGTTCTCAGATGTTGTGTGATCTTTATCTAAAACTAACAGTAATACATCAGGATCAAAAGGACATGACCAAGCAGCTGTCATACCATCAGGGACATCTTTAGAGCTCTTGGTAAAGATACATACAAGTGGACCTCCAGAAAATACTCTATAAGCTAAAGTTTTATCGATATTTTTATACATACGTGCCTCGGTATAGTGTACAAAAAGAAAAAGAGCCTCCTAGGAGACTCTTCTATTTTATCTTATTTATCTAAGAATTAGATAGAGTTATCTAAATCTGCAGGAGGCCAGTTCTCAAGACGCATACCTAAAGATAAACCTCTTTCAGCAAGAACATCCTTGATTTCAGTCAATGACTTCTTACCTAGGTTAGGAGTCTTAAGTAACTCTACTTCGGTCTTCTGAACAAGATCACCAATATACTTGATGCCTTCAGTCTTCAGACAATTTGCAGAACGGACTGTTAACTCAAGGTCTTCAACAGGACAAATCAATTTAGGATCGATTAAAGGTCTGAATGAAGAATCCTCTGTAGGAGCTACAGAATTTCTGATATCAACAAATGAGTTTAACTGATCTGCAAAAATAGTAGCAGCGATGCTTACAGCATTTTTTGGATCGATAGTACCATTGGTTTCGATATCAAGAATTAACTGCTCTTTCTCTTCTGCTATAGGAGCTGTATGAACTGCAACATTTAACACAGGGCAGTATGAAGGATCAATCTGCAAGTGACCGATAAAACGCTCTTCAGAACCTTCAACATATGGACGATTTACAGCAGGAACGTAACCACGACCGCGAGTTACATGCAAATGCATATTTAACTCTTTGTTCTCGTCTGTTAAATGGCAAATAATTTGCTCTGGGTTCTTAATCTCAATGCCAGCAGGACACAGAATGTCAGCAGCTGTAACGGGACCTACGCCTTTCTTCTTTAACTGAAGAACAGGCTCGTCTCTTAAAGAACCTTCAGCAGCAACAGCAACTTCTTTTAAATTTAAAAGTATAAGAAGAATATCTTCTTGAATGCCTTCTACTGCACTGTATTCATGCACTACACCATCAATTTCAACTGCGGTGATGGCATATCCAGGAATAGAGGACAGCATAATACGACGGAGTGCTGTGCCTACGATTTGAGCAAAATGTGGCTCAAATGGCTCAAGAATTACACGGCTTACATTACGTGAAAGCTCGGTAACTTCTTTAATATTTGGCTTAATAGAATCAATGATCTGATCCAAGGTTTCACCCTCGTTTTTTAGTACAGTTAGTTAGCTAGAAATCTGAATGGGCGCAGCAAAGCGCCCATAGGATTATTCAGCTGCTTTAGAATCCTTTGACTCTTCTGCAACTTCAGGACGATCTGTTAACATGATGTAAGCTACTGGAGCTTTATCAGTTGAACGTAAACCAGCCTTTAAGATACGGGTGTAACCGCCGTTACGATTAGCTGATAGCTTACCGATAACGTTAAATAACTTAGCAACAACTGCTTCGTCACGTAGACGAGACTGAGCTAAACGACGGTTTGCAACGGTATCAACTTTAGCTAAAGTGATTAAAGGCTCAACGAAGCGACGTAATTCCTTAGCCTTAGGAACAGTAGTCTTGATTACTTCGAAGGTTAATAAAGCCTTAGCTAAATTACGGTACAATGCAGCACGGTGTGCAGCTGTACGACCTAAATGACGGCCACTTAAACGATGACGCATTTTTAATTCCTTCTAAACAGTTATTTGTTTGGTGCACGAAGTCCTGGAGGAGGCCAATTTGCCACACGCATACCTAAAGACAGATTTCTCTGAGCAAGAACGTCCTTAATTTCATTTAAAGATTTCTTACCTAAGTTAGGTGTCTTAAGCAACTCTACTTCGGTCTTCTGTACCAAATCGCCGATGTAAATGATATTCTCCGCCTTTAAGCAATTTGCAGAACGAACAGTTAATTCTAAATCGTCCACTAACTGCATTAAAACTGGATCAGGCATTGGAGGAGCAGCAGGTGTCATTACACGCTCACTGATCTCTTCCTTATCTACAATGTTGCAAATACTGTCACAGATCAGATTAGAACCATTCATTAAAGCAACTTCTGGAGCAATTGTTCCATTAGTTTCAATATCAATAACTAATCTATCTAAATCTGTACGTTGCTCAACACGTGCTGATTCTACTTCGTAGACATAACGACGTACTGGGCAGTAATTTGCATCAATTAAGATGGTCTCATCTGAATCAGCAGGAATATGCTTATCAGAAGTTGCCATCACATAACCCTGACCAGAGGTGATGCGGATTTTCATCGACAACGAAGCCTTGGCACCTTTTAGAGTGCAAATACGGGCTTCAGGGTCAACAAAAGAAATATTTTCAGGGCAAACGATATCAGAAGCATGAACTTCACCTTCGCCACGTCTCTCAATTGTTAACCAAACAGGCTCTTTTACTGGCTCCTGAGCTGAAATGGCAAGAGACTTTAAGTTCATTACCACGTCAAATAAAGTTTCCTCAAGATCAGCCTTTGAGCTGTTAATGTCCTTTACGCCCGCCATCTGAAAAGCATCTACAGCAGTTCCAGACAGGGTCTTTAGTAAAATTCCACTTAAAGCTACACCTAATGTATAACCGAAACCACGCTCAAGTGGCTCAAGCACTAAACGTGCATGATTTGGGCTGACTTCAGTATAATCAACTGGCTTTGGCTTTAGTAGTTCAACAACAGACACTAGAGATACCCCACATTATAAAAGCGGTGCTGGCAATGTTGCCGTTATTACTTAGAATACAATTCGACGATGAGCTGTTCCTTAATATCGGAAGGTAGCTCAGCACGTTCAGGATTGCTCTTATAAGTACCCTTCATATGATCGTGATCAACATCGATCCATGTTGGCTTAGTAGCACGCTGTCCTGATAAGTCGATTGCGGCCTTAATACGTAACTGCTTCTTTGCCTTTTCGCGAACAGCAATAACGTCTGAAGGCTGTACCTGGTAAGAAGGGATGTTTACGATATGATCGTTAACAGTAATTGCCTTGTGGCTTACCAACTGACGAGCTTCCATACGGGTTGAACCAAAACCCATACGATAAACTACGTTATCCAGACGTGCCTCAAGAAGCTGTAACAGGTTCTCACCGGTGTTACCGTTCATTCTTGTTGCTTTCTTGTAGTAGTTACGGAACTGACGCTCTAATACGCCATAGATACGACGAACTTTCTGCTTCTCACGTAACTGCATGCCGTAGTCTGAAAGGCGTGCTTTATTTGCGCCATGCTGACCTGGTGCTGTGTCTAACTTGCACTTGGTGTCAATTGCACGAACACCTGACTTTAAGAATAAGTCAACACCCTCACGGCGGCTTAATTTCAGGGCTGGACCTGTATATTTTGCCATTTATCTTTCTCCAGAAATTGAACTCGTTAGGTTATACGCGACGCTTTTTAGGTGGGCGACAACCGTTATGAGGGATTGGGGTAACATCGGTAATATTGGTGATCTTGTAACCCTGATTATTTAAAGCACGGATTGAAGACTCACGACCAGGACCTGGACCCTTAACCAAAACTTCAAGATTCTTAACACCGAATTCTTTTGCAGCCTCACCAGCACGCTCTGCAGCAACCTGAGCAGCGTATGGAGTTGACTTACGAGAACCACGGAAACCTGAACCACCAGCAGTTGCCCATGATAGAACGTTACCCTGACGGTCTGAGATTGACACGATGGTGTTATTGAAAGATGCATGGATGTGTGCTACGCCATCAGCAACCTGCTTCTTAGAGCGTTTGCCTGAACGGGCACGTGTAGCAGTAGCAGAAGCTGCCTGCTGTTCTTTTTTAATTTCTTCAGCCATCTAAGCTCTCCTACTTCTTAATGCTCTTGCGAGGACCCTTGCGAGTACGTGCATTGGTCTTAGTACGCTGACCACGTACTGGTAAACCTCTGCGGTGACGCAGTCCACGGTAAGTACCAAGGTCGATTAGGCGCTTGATGTTCATTGAAACTTCACGACGAAGATCACCTTCAACGGTGAACTTAGCCACTTCGGCACGGATTTTATCTACAACAGACTCATCTAAATCTTTAAGTCTTGCAGACTCTTCAACACCTGCGTTAGCAAGAATCTCGCTTGCGCGGGTTGGGCCGATGCCATAGATTGACTGTAATGCAATCACAGCGATCTTTTGATCAGGCACATTGATGCCAGCTATACGGGCCACTATTGATCTCCTAAATATAGGTCGGTTAAAAACAATGGCTGTCGCAAAGCCCGTTAGGATACGCGACAACCGCTCATAGTGCACTTTGGCATGTCAGAAAAGCACCAAGATATTACTCTTAGTGCTTAAGCTGTATGATTATACAGATTTTAATTTAAACATGCAAGAGAACTTGCATATTTAAATAAGCATTAGCCCTGACGCTGCTTATGCTTTGGATTCTCACAGATAATGCGAACTACACCGTGACGACGAACTACTTTGCAGTTGCGGCACATTTTTTTAACTGAAGCACCAACTTTCATTTTTATTCTCCAATTAACTAAATATTAACGACCGTAATTTCTTAAGTTTGCCTTACGCATGATATCACCGTATTGCTGATTCATCATGTGACTCTGTAACTGTGATACGAAGTCCATACAAACAACTACGATAATTAGTAATGATGTACCACCAAAGTAGAACTGAACATTAAACCAGTTCATTAACATCTGAGGAACTAAACATACTAAAACCATGTATAAAGAACCACTTAAGGTTAAGCGAGTCATTACCTTATCAATGAATCTTGCAGTTTGCTCACCAGGACGAATTCCTGGAATGAAAGCACCACCTTTCTTCAAATTATCAGCTATCTCACGTGGATTAAACACAAGTGCAGTATAGAAGAATGTGAAGAAAATGATTGCTGCAGCATACAATAATTCATATAGAGGCTGACCTGGCTGTAAAAAGACAGAAATGCTACCTAAAACATTAGATACTGCATTATCGCCTTGGCCGAACCAAGATACAACAGTACCAGGGAACAGAATAATTGACGAAGCAAAAATTGCTGGAATAACACCTGATAAGTTGATCTTTAATGGTAAATTAGAGCGTGGCTGAGAGTAGATTCGATTACCCATTTGGCGTTTAGCGTATTCGATAACAATCTTACGCTGACCGCGCTCAACGAAAACCACGAAGAAGGTCACTAGGACCACTACTACACCAATAATCAGCAATGCAATTGTTGACAAGTCACCCTGACGAGACTGCTCGAAGGTTCTTGCCAAAGCAGATGGTAGACCAGCAACGATACCAGCAAAAATGATCAATGAAATACCATTTCCGATACCACGTTCAGTGATCTGCTCACCTAACCACATCAACAGCATTGTACCGGTTACTAAGCTTACTGTTGTTACAAAGTAGAATCCAAAACCAGGATTATCTACTAAGCCAGGCATCATGTTAGGAATACCTGTTGCCATACCGAAAGCTTGAAGAGCTGCTAAAAATACAGTAGCAACACGTGTGTACTGAGTAATCTTGCGACGACCAGACTCACCTTCTTTCTTAAGCTCTGCTAAATTTTTGTTTAGCACAGCAAGTAACTGGATGATAATAGATGCAGAAATATATGGCATGATACCTAATGCTAAAACTGATGCACGCTCAAGTGCGCCACCAGAAAACATATTAAACATGCCAATAATGGTTCCGCTTTGCGAATCGAAAACACGCTCAAGAACGTCAGCATTCACACCTGGAACAGGGATAAAAGAACCAAGTCTGAACATGATAAGAGCAATCACAACAAACAAAAGACGCTGACGAATTTCACCAGTGCCCTTAGATTGCTGAGCAGCCATTTCACGACTTCTCTCAAATAGCGATTTTCTAGCCATGCAAAACCTCATTAAGGGGCCATTTTGGCCCCCTTTTAATTACTTAGCTGAAGCAGCCTTCTTTGCTGCTTTCTGCTCTGCAGTTTTCTTAGCAGGCTTCTGCTTGCCAGCTGCAGCTAGAGCCTCAAGACGTGACTTCTGCTTAGCAGCAGATTTAGCGTTTGACTTCTCTAAACGAGCAGCAGCATCAGTGATGTACTGAGCAACTTCTACGGTGCCACCAACTGCTTCAATAGCTGCCTTAGCACCCTTAGTTACGCCTACTCCCTTTAAGGTGATCTTCTTAGTGAAGTTAGGAACGCGTGATAATACTACCTTAACGTACTTAACTTTCTTGTTGATTAAACGAGCTGCTAATAAAGCTGCCATATCAACAACATCACCCTCAATACGATTTAAATCGTTTAAGGTAACCTGAGCAGTAACGTCAGCCTTTGGAGACCAGAAACCAAACTTTGGTAAACGGATCTTCATTGGCATCTGACCGCCTTCGAAACCTGGACGCTTGTGAGCACTCTTACGAGCACCAGCACCTTTAACACCGCGACCACAGGTCTTGCCTAAGCCAGAGCCAATACCACGACCAACGCGAACAGCTGCTTTACGTGAGCCTTCTGCAGGCTTTAAAGTATCTAAACGCATGTTTTACTCCTCGACCTTTAGCAAGTAGCTAACCTTATTGATCATACCGCGAACTGAAGGAGTATCCTCTAACTCAACGGTGTGACGAATGCGGCGTAAGCCTAAACCCTTGACGGTAGCAATATGCTTTGGCTGACGACCAATAGTGCTCTTAATTAGAGTAACTTTAACGGTTTTCTTATCTGCCATTTTTTACTCCATGATTTCCTTCACTGAAAGGCCACGCTTTGCAGCAATTGCCTCAGGAGTACGCATTGAAGCTAAAGCAGCAACAGTTGCTCTTACAACGTTGATAGGGTTGGTAGAACCATAAGCCTTAGCTAAAACATTACGAACACCAGCAACTTCTAGAACAGCACGCATAGCACCACCAGCGATAATACCGGTACCTTCTGATGCTGGCTGCATGTAAACCATTGAACCTGAATGCTCACCCTTTACTGAGTGGTACAAAGTACCATTGTTTAGGCTGATGTTGCTGTTTACGTTACGACGAGCCTGCTCAATTGCCTTCTGAATTGCAGCTGGAACTTCGCCTGCTTTACCGTAACCATAACCTACACGGCCGTTACCATCACCAACTACTGTTAAAGCGGTGAAAGAGAAAATACGACCACCTTTTACAACTTTAGCTACACGATTAACAGCTACTAACTTTTCTTGTAACTCGCCAGCCTGAGTTTCATCTTTGTGTTGCATTTTCACACTCCTAGAACTTGAGGCCAGCTTCACGAGCTGCGTCAGCTAATGCTGCAACGCGACCATGATACTGATAGCCTGATCTGTCAAAAGCTACGGTTTCAACCTTAGCTGCGATTGCACGCTCGGCAACAGCCTTACCAACAACTTTGGCAGCTTCAACGTTACCAGTGTACTTAAGGCCCTTAACAAGGTCCTTATCTAAAGTGCTAGCTGAAGCTAAAACACGGTTATCATTGCTGATAATCTGAGCATAGATGTGACGTGGAGTACGGGTAACAACTAAACGAGTTACACCTAACTCATGCATCTTTGCACGAGATTTAGTAGCGCGGCGAATGCGAGCTTCTTTCTTATCGAACATGTTATGCCACCCTATTATTTCTTCTTAGCTTCTTTAATGTGAATAATTTCGTCTGCATAACGAACACCTTTGCCCTTATATGGCTCTGGAGCACGGAATGCGCGAACCTTTGCAGCAACCTGACCTAATAAAGCCTTATCGTAGCTCTTTAGGATAATGTCTGTCTGAGATGGAGTCTCAGCGGTAACACCTTCAGGTAACTCGTAGTCGATTGGGTGAGAATATCCTAAAACTAGGTTTAAGATCTTACCCTTAACAGCTGCACGGTAACCAACACCAACAAGCTTTAAAGCCTTCTCGAAACCTTTATCTAAGCCAACAACCATGTTGTGTAATAAAGCACGTGAAGTACCTGACTGCATGTTTGACTCAGTGGTGTCTTCCTTCTGAACAACTAATAACTGGTTATTCTCGTACTTAACACCAACTGTTGGATGTAAATTTAAGGTCATCTCGCCTTTCTTAGACTTGATTGTAACCTTCTGACCGTCGAGAGAAACTTCGACGCCCTGAGGAACTGCGATATGTTCCTTAGCAATACGTGACATGTTGCCTCCCTAATTATGCGACGTAGCAAATAACTTCGCCGCCCAAGCCGTCCTTACGGGCAGCACGATCGGTCATTAAGCCTTTAGAAGTTGAAATTACAGCAATACCTAAACCATTCATGATACGAGGTAGTTCGCTGCTTCTCTTGTAAATACGAAGACCAGGACGTGATACACGCTTGATCATTTCGATTACAGGAGCGCCTTCGTAATATTTTAGGCCAATTTCTAAAACTTTCTTAACTTCACCATTCTCTGCAACAGAAGATACATAACCTTCTTTTAATAGCAGATTAGCTAAAGCAACCTTTAACTTAGATGAAGGCATTGTAACTGAAACTTTGCCAGATGCCTGGCCGTTGCGAATGCGGGTTAATAAATCCGCAATAGGATCTTGCATCATTTGTATCTCTCCTCTTACCAGCTAGCCTTGTGTAGACCAGGGATTTCGCCACGCATCATGTGCTCACGTAGCTTAATACGGCATAAACCGAACTTACGTAAGTAACCATGTGGACGACCTGTCTCACTGCAGCGATTACGCTGACGTGAAGGGCTTGAATCACGTGGTAATGCAGCTAAAGCCTGCACTGCTGCGAAACGCTCTTCATCTGAAGCAGATACGCTAGAAATAATCTTTTTGAGATCTGCGCGCTTTGCACGATACTGCTCTGCTAAACGCTTTCTTTTAAGATCTCTGTAAATCATTGAAGTCTTAGCCATTAGTTCGTCCTCGAATTACTTGTGGGCCTGAGTACGGAATGGGAAGTTAAAAGCCTCTAATAAAGCTCTACCTTCTGCATCTGTCTTAGCTGTTGTGGTGATAGTGATATCTAAACCACGAACTGCATCAACTTTATCAAAGTCGATCTCAGGGAAAATGATCTGCTCACGTACACCCATTGAGTAATTTCCTCTGCCATCGAATGACTTAGCAGATAAACCACGGAAATCACGGATACGTGGAATTGCGATCACGATTAAACGCTCGAGGAACTCCCACATACGCTCACCGCGTAGTGTAACTTTACAGCCGATTGGATAGCCCTCACGAATATGGAAGCCCGCTACGGATTTGCGAACTTTGGTGATTAGAGGCTTCTGACCAGCAATAGCGGTCATATCGCGTGCAGCATTCTCTAAAACTTTCTTATCTGCAACTGCTTCACCAACACCCATATTCAGGGTGATCTTCTCAATCCGAGGGACTTGCATGATTGTCTTGTAACCAAATTTTTCTGTTAAGGCTTTGATTACTTCCTGCTTGTATAGATCATGCAGTTTCGCCATCGTTATTCTCCTTTAATTAACGCTTACTTGGCTGATGAAGAAATGATCTTGTCATTTGACTTGAAGAAACGAACCTTTTTACCATCTTCGATTCTGAAGCCAACACGATCAGCCTTCTTAGTATCTGGGTTGTAGATTGCAACATTAGAAACATCAATAGGTGCCTCGATGTCTACAATACCGCCCTGAACGCCAAGATTTGGGTTAGGTTTCTGGTGTTTTTTCTTGACATTAATGCCTTCAACTAACACCTTGTGCTCACTAGTTAAAACACGGGTAACTTTACCAGTTTTTCCCTTGTCCTTACCTGTGATAACGATTACTTCATCGTTGGTGCGAATTTTCGCTGCCATTTTTTTAATACTCCCTGTAAATTAGAGTACTTCTGGAGCTAAAGATACAATCTTCATAAATTGCTCTGAACGTAGTTCACGAGTAACTGGTCCGAAGATACGAGTACCGATAGGCTCATGCTGAGCAGTTAATAAAACTGCTGCGTTAGTGTCAAAGCGAATTACTGAACCGTCTGGTCTGCGAACACCTTTCTTGGTGCGAACAACAACAGCGTCTAGTACGTCGCCCTTCTTAACCTTGCCGCGTGGAATTGCGTCTTTAACAGACACCTTAATAATGTCGCCAATGCCAGCGTAACGGCGGTGAGAACCACCTAAAACCTTAATACACTGAACTGCACGTGCGCCAGAATTATCGGCAACGTCAAGCATGCTTTGCATCTGGATCATTTCAAATGCTCCGGTTAAATATAAAAAAACAACTCTCTAAACTAATTTAGAAAGGCGCTAAAATATACCATAAAAAAAATGAGACCGCAAGCATATATTCTCGCGGTCTCTCTCATTTGTTAGAGATTAGGCGTTCTGAGCCTTCTCGATAACGCTAACAAGTTTCCAAGAAATAGTCTTAGCAACTGGTTTGCATTCACAAATCTCTACAACATCACCTACGTGAGCAGCGTTCTCGACGTCTGATACGTGGAACTTGGTAGTACGAGTAATAATCTTACCGTATACTGGATGAGCAACACGGCGCTCTACTGCTACTACACAAGCTTTCTGCATCTTATCGCTAACAACGCGACCGCGAAGAGAGCGAGCTACTTTTGCATTTAGTTCTGACATTTAACTCTACCTCTACTTTGCGCTCTCTGAGTTTAATTTCTCAGAAAGGATTGTGTTAATACGTGCGATATCGCGACGTACTTTACGAACGTTATCAGTCTGCTGTAACTGACCAGTCTTTAACTGAAAACGTAGGTTGAACTGCTCGCGCTGAAGATTTGAGAGTTCAGTCTTTAAGTCTTCAACTGACTTATTGCGTAAATCGTTTGCTTGCATTAGATCACCTGCTTACGAACGAAGGTGGTAGTTACAGATAATTTTGCTGAAGCAAGACGGAAAGCCTCACGAGCAACTTCTTCACTAATGCCACCGATTTCGAAAAGTACACGACCAGGCTGAATTGGAGCAACCCAGTACTCAACAGTACCTTTACCTTTACCCATACGAACACCAAGAGCTTTCTGAGTGATTGGCTTGTCTGGGAACACACGGATCCAAACTTTACCTTCACGCTTCATCTCACGAGTGAACGCACGACGTGCAGCTTCGATCTCACGAGCAGTAATCTGACCGCGAGATGTAGCCTTAAGACCAAACTCACCGAAAGATACGATTGAGCCTGCGTATGCTAAGCCTTCATTACGACCTTTCTGAGTCTTACGATATTTTGTACGTTTAGGTTGTAACACTTATACTTCCTCCGTTACTCAGCAGCCTTTGAAGCTGGAGCTTCTTCGGTCTTCTTAGCACCGCGACGGCCACGACCATTACGAGCCTGGTTGTCATCACGACGGCCACGACGACCTGCTGGAGCAGCTGCATTGTTACGGTCTTCGGTCTCTTCCTGAGTTAGTGGTAAACCACCTAAAACTTCACCCTTGAAGATCCAAACCTTAACACCGATTACACCATAGGTTGTTACTGCTTCTGATAAAGCGTAGTCGATATCAGCACGTAGTGTGTGTAGAGGTACACGACCTTCACGTAACCACTCTGAACGAGCGATTTCGGCACCACCTAAACGACCTGATACTTCAACCTTGATACCCTTTGCACCAGCGCGCATAGCGTTCTGAATTGCTTTCTTCATAGCGCGACGGAACATTAC
>HF987953.1:0-18628 GCA_000431835.1 Succinatimonas sp. CAG:777 | reverse complement strand
TAACTGTGAAGCGATAGAATCTGCTACTAACTTAGCGTCTAAATCAGGCTTGCGAATCTCGCTGATATTAACCTGAGCTGGAACACCTGCGATTGCAGAGATCTTCTGACGTAACTTCTCAACATCCTCACCCTTCTTACCGATTACGATACCAGGACGAGCTGTGCAGATAGTCACACGAATGCTCTTTGCAGGACGATCAATAACGATCTTTGAAACAGATGCGTTCTTTAACTCGTTGGTTAAATACTTACGAACTGCAGAGTCGCTCTTGATGTTAGCAGGGAAATTTGCAGTAGATGCATACCAAACAGATGAGTATGGTCTAGTGATACCAAGTCTGACTCCGTTTGGATTAATTTTCTGACCCATAATTACTCCCTAACGCTATCTGCTACAACAACAGTGATATGAGAAGTACGCTTTACAATGCGGTCTGCACGGCCTTTAGCACGTGGCATGATACGCTTTAGTGAAGGACCCTCATCAACCATAATCTTTGCAACAACTAAATCGTCGATGTCTAAAGACTGGTTGTGCTCTGCATTAGCAATTGCTGAGAGCAGTACTTTACGGATAATAGCAGCAGCCTTACGTGGGCTGAACTGTAATAAATCCAAAGCTTTCTGAACAGGTAAACCGCGAACTTGATCAGCGACCAAGCGAGTTCTCTGTGCAGAAGAACGAGCATAACGGTGTATTGCTTTAACTTCCATTACATTAAACTCCAATTAGGCCTTAGCATCAGTTGCTACGGTGTGACCCTTAAAGGTACGAGTAGGTGCAAACTCACCTAACTTGTGACCAACCATTTCGTCTGAAACGAATACAGGTACGTGCTGACGACCGTTATGAACAGCGATGGTCATTCCAATCATCTGTGGAATGATAACTGAACGGCGTGACCAGGTCTTGATTGGCTTCTTATCACCAGTCTGCTGGACCTGCAGTACCTTCTTTAGTAAGGACGCATCAATAAATGGACCTTTCTTTAAAGAACGTGGCATGTTATATCCTCGCTAATCGATTAACGGTGATGAACAATGTACTTATCAGTACGCTTGTTCTTACGTGTCTTATAACCCTTACATGGAGTACCCCATGGAGAACGTGGCTGAATGCCCTTATTACGGCCCTCACCACCACCATGTGGGTGATCGATAGGGTTCATTGACATACCACGAACTGTAGGACGTACACCACGCCAACGCTTAGCACCAGCTTTACCTAACTGAGCTAGCATGTGCTCGCCGTTACCAATCTCACCGATTGTTGCACGACCGTCTGCTAAAACTTTACGCATTTCGCCTGAACGCATACGTAAGGTTACATAAGCACCTTCACGAGCAACTAATTCACAGTAGCAACCAGCTGAACGAGCAAATACTGCACCAGCACCTGGGTTTAACTCTACTGCGTGAATTGTTGTACCTAGTGGGATGTTGCGCATTGGTAATGCATTACCTACCTTGATAGGAGCATCAGAACCAGATACAACAACGTCGCCTTCCTTTAAGCCTTTAGGAGCTAAGATATAGCTGCGTACACCATCAGCATAGCAAACTAATGCAATGTGAGCTGAACGGTTTGGATCGTACTCAAGACGCTCAACGCGTGCCTCAATACCATCCTTCTGACGCTTAAAGTCAACTAAACGATAGCGCTGCTTGTGACCACCACCAATGTGACGGGTTGAAATGTGACCATAATTGTCACGACCACCAGTCTTACGCTTCTCTGCTGTTAGAGAACGCTCTGGACCACCTTTCCATAAGCCAGGTGTCTTGATCTGTACGACATGACGACGGGCTGCGGAGGTTGGCTTTGCCTTAATGATTGCCATTACTTGCTCTCCTTGTTAGTCTGCTGTGAGGCATCCTCAATGTCTAACTGAGTACCCTCAGGAAGAGTAACATAAGCCTTTTTCCAATCAGAACGCTTGCCAAAACCACGAGCTGTACGACGTACTTTGCCCTGGAAATTTAGGGTGCGAACAGCTTCAACTTTAACGTTGAATAAAGTCTCAACTGCAGCCTTGATTTCGTCCTTAGTTGCGTCCTTTAATACCTTGAATACTAAAGTATTCTTATCCTGCTGTGCAGCTGAGCTCTTCTCAGAGATTACAGGTGCGCGTAAGATATTCATTAAACGTGCTTCTGACATTATTTCAGCAACTCCTCTACTTTCTTAACAGCTGCAGAAGTAATTAATACTTTGTCAAAGCCTACTAGGTTTACTGGGTTAAACTCAGCAGTACCTGGCTGACATACTTCTACTCTGTATAGATTACGAGATGCTAAGAATAAATTCTCTTCGAAAGCATCAGTAACGATTAGAACCTGCTTTAAGCCTAAATCCTTTAATTTTGCAACTAAAGACTTGGTCTTGTGGTCTTCAACTTTGAAGTCGTCAACTACAACTAAGCGGTCCTGACGAACTAACTCTGATAAGATGCTGCTCATAGCTACGCGATACATCTTACGGTTAACTTTCTGAGTCCAATCCTGTGGCTTTGCAGCGAAGATGGTACCACCTGCACGCCATAATGGTGAACGGGTTGAACCAGCACGTGCACGACCTGTGCCCTTCTGACGGAAAGGTTTCTTACCGCCACCTGATACCTCAGAACGAGTCTTCTGAGCTTTAGTACCGGCGCGTGCAGTGCTCAGGTATGAAACTACTACCTGGTGCACTAATGGCTCATTGAACTCACGGCCGAAGGTGCTCTCTGACACTTCTAGCTGTTTGTCTGCGCCAACTAACTTTAATTCCATGATCCTATTACCTCGGGTTAAGCTTTAAGACTTGGCCTTACAATTACATCCCCGTTATTAGCACCTGGAACAGCGCCCTTTACGAGAAGTAAGTTACGTTCTGCGTCAATGCGAACTAAGTCAAGGCCCAATACTGTAACCTTCTCAGAACCCATATGACCAACCATCTTCTTGCCCTTGAAAACTCTACCTGGGGTCTGATTCTGACCTGTAGAACCTGGGACACGATGTGAACGTGAGTTACCGTGGGTATAATCCTGATGTAAGAAGTGGTAACGCTTGATTGTACCTGCTGTACCCTTACCTTTTGACTGGCCGGTTACATCTACTTTCTTAACGTCCTGGAATGCGTCTACTTTGATTTCGTCGCCAACTTTGTATGAAGCTAGCTCTTCATCATTTAAACGAAACTCCCATAAGCCACGGCCTGCTTGAACACCGGACTTTGCGAAGTGACCAATTTCTGCCTTGGTCATGCGACTTGCTTTGCGCTCACCAGTTGTTACCTGAATAGCGGTATAACCGTCATTCTCTAGATTCTTTAACTGGGTTACGCGGTTTGCTTCTACCTGGATGACTGTTACTGGAACAGATTTGCCGTTCTCGTTGAAAACACGGGTCATACCAAGCTTGCGGCCAATTAAACCGATTGACATTGTATTATTCCCCTATTAGCGAAGGCTGATCTGAACATCCACACCAGCTGCAAGATCTAAACGCATTAAAGCATCAACAGTCTTCTCAGTTGGCTCCACGATATCAACTAAACGTTTGTGAGTACGGATTTCGTACTGATCACGAGCATCTTTGTTTACATGTGGGGAAATAAGGATGGTGTAACGCTCCTTGCGAGTAGGGAGCGGGATTGGACCACGTACCTGAGCGCCTGTGCGCTTAGCGGTTTCAACGATTTCAGCGGTTGAGTGATCAATCAATCTGTGATCGTATGCCTTAAGACGGATCCTAATTCTTTGATTCTGCATTGCAGACTCCATAATAAATAAAAGAACAAGTATACACCTGCCTTCTTATCTTTATTCAAAATAAGAGGAAGTGCTACTATTACCAATTTCTCCCAAAGTTAGGGAGAGTCTCTTCAGCCGCATCATTACGAAGTAGGGCTGGTCTCGTTACATGCGTTTCTATGCGCAGAACGAAAGTGCAACTATTATACATAAAATTCTAAAAAGTACAACTTTTTTTTGTTATTTTTCGTACTCTGTTACATGTTTTTTACCGTACATAGTCAAAACATCATTTTTGTCTAAGCTGTACTCTTTTGAGGCAATATCTAAGTTCAAATTAAAATGTGGGGCGCCTTCAATTCTCAATAATGAAACCATTAACTCATACAAAAGATCATTTGACCAATACCTGTCACGATTTGCTTCTAAGTTAGAATAAATATCTTTACATCTGCTAATGTAATTGTCAGATACGTAAACTACTGCAGGGATCCTTAACATCTGTGCATTAACATTTACAGGGTCGTGACCGCCTATAATGTGAGGATCTTCACCATGATCTGATAAGTACATCATTCCCATGAAGCTACTATATGATTTTGCTTTCTTGTAAATTTCTGAAACTATATGATCTGTATATAACACAGTATCATCATAGTAATCATTGATCTCGTCATTACCATGGAACACTTTATATTCTGAAGGTAGACGCTTTTCATATTTCTGGTGAGATCCCATTAAATGAATTACTATAAAGTTATTCTTTTTAGGGTCAATCCTAGGGAAACGATTTAATAACTCTTCATCAAAGAACACACCTTCCATCTTTGCAGATCCATTAGTCCATATTTCATGATCTGCAGTTGACGCTACAACTGTAATTGGAGTTTCATAGACGCCAAATTTTCTTTGATTAGAGAGCCAATATGTTGTGTATCCTGCAGCCTTTGCTATTTCCATAATGGAGAAGGCATCAACAGTCTCAATTGAAGAATATTGATTTGCTTGAGTTAACGCATAAGACAGAACTTGAACAGTCTGTGGCCAAGAAGCATATGCATTTTTAAATAGAATAGTGTTTTTTGATGAACTTTCTTTACTTAGATTAGGAGTGTTGTCTCTATTAAAACCATAAGCTCCCATTCTGTCACGAGTTTCTGATTCACCGATGACTAAAATAAATAGATTACCATCATCATTTAAATTATTATCTAGCTTTAATGACGTTAGTGCTTTTAGTTTTTCAAGTCTTGCACCCTTTTGCTTTTTGTAGGATTCAAAATTATCTAACTGTCTTGAAGTAACCTTAACTACTGCATATGGAAGATAATCCATTCTTGGCAGAGCAAGAAATACAGATACAATCATTACAAACAATGAAAAGATTGCAAATTTAAGATTAGACTTATTTGCTTTGGTATCACTTACATTAGATGTTTCGCCGATTCTATTTAACAAGAGATAATTTACAGCAACAATAACAACTAGGATTACAAAAGAAACAACCCACTTGTAGTTAAAGTTACTTACAAAAAATTCCTTTCCTTCTGAACTGTTGGTTTGTGCTAGAGCAAGGATAATATCTGATGAAATCAACGAGCCTGTTGCCACGTAATAACAAATCATTAAAAGAGGGAAGGACAGACCTACAAAAACAAATACAAAGTAAAGAATTGATAAGATGCTCTTTAAAATATAGCTGTTTGCTCCGCTTGTAATACGATTAAAGACATACTTTATGCAGGCTAAAAGAGAAAAGACTACAAAAGAAAAAGCTACACCTTTTATAAAGTCAAATAATGATGTATTCAAACTTAATAAAATTGATAAAAAGTAAACGCTTAAATATGTAATTTCAAAAACAAGAAGTGCAACAATAAATTTTTTGCTTTTACAGAGCTTAAAACTACCACATAAGCAAAATAAACCTAATAATGAATAAGTTGTGAAAGCGAAATTATCCTGTAAAGATAAACCGTTAACATAATACAGAATAATTGTAATAGCTAGCGCTAAAACAATATAACCTACTGATTTATAAAGATCTGAATTTGACTTAGTCATAATGAATTATTCTTACAAAAATTTTTGTATATAATACGACATCTTTAGTCAAAGGTGCGATTTTCTATGATTTTTGATTTTTCTCTTCCAAATAACTTCGCTAAAGATTCTCCTAAAAAAGATCTTGCCCTTCCAGAAGGTGCTAATGGACTTGTTGTCCATTGTTGTTGTGCTCCATGCTCTACAAGTCTTGTTGAATGTCTTATTTTCAATAAGATAAAACCTCTTATGTTCTTCTATAATCCAAACATTTACCCTCTAGAAGAATATGAAAAAAGAAGAGATGAATGGATCCATCTTTGTGAGCTGTTAGAACTTGATTATTTTGTAGGAGATTACGATTACAAAAAGTGGCAGGAGATGATAAAAGGTCTTGAAAACGAGCCTGAAAGAGGAAATCGCTGTTTAAAGTGCTTTACCCATAGGCTTACGGTTACAGCATTATTTGCTAAAGAAAATAATATCAACACCTTTACTACAACTCTCTGCACCTCAAGATGGAAGAGTAAAAAACAAGTTGATGCTGCTGGCAAAGCTTCTCAAGATATCGTTGAAGGAATTAAATACTGGGATCAGGATTGGCGAAAAGAAGGTCTAGTAGGTCGCCGTTATGAACTTGTAAAAGAAATTATGTTCTACAATCAGCTGTACTGTGGTTGTCAGTACAGCTTAAATAACACCGCTTATAAAAAATAACCCCTAATTGGATTAAGCACCATAATGTTTACGGTACTCTAGCATTGCAGGAATGTGCTCTTTTAACTTGTCATCATTTTCAATGTACTTTAATAAATCATCAAAAGTAACAATTGAAATGATCTTAATGCCAATTTGCTCCTCAGCTTCAGCAATAGCGCTCTTTTCGCCCTTGCCTTTTTCCATTCTGTTCAATGCAATTAAAGCAGCCTTAAAGTTAGCTCCGTTTGCTTTGATAATTTCTTCAGATTCACGGATAGCAGTACCAGCTGTTATGACATCATCAATTAACAAAATGTCTCCCTCTAAAGGAGCTCCTACTAGATTACCTCCCTCACCATGATCTTTTTTCTCTTTGCGGTTAAAACACCATGGAACGTTTTTATTGTGATCCTTTGCTAACGCCATAGCAGTAGCACATGCTAAAGGAATGCCTTTATATGCTGGTCCAAATAAAACATCAAAACTAATCTTTGCATCTACTAAAGCATGAGCATAACACTCTCCTAAAGTAGCTAAATCTGCACCTGTATTAAAACCGCCAGCATTAAAAAAGTAAGGACTGGTACGACCTGACTTCAAAACAAAGCTACCAAACTTTAATACGCCTTTACTTAAGGCTAATTCAATAAATTTACGCTGATATTCCTGCATAACTACCTCTAAAAATTTTCAGTAAATTTTACCTTATAGTTTCTACACTGTGAATACAAAAATACACATCAATCCTTGTTATACTACATAACAAATAAGGAGAATATATGGAACCGATTTTTAGCATGACTGGTTCTGCTAATTGCATCATAAGCAGCGACATAGCAGCTCTTAATATTGATATCACCTCAATAAATGGCAGATTTTTAGAATTGAATTTCAAAATGCCTGACTCTTTAAGACATCTTGAATCTAAACTAAGAGAAGCTTTTCAAAAGCACTTAAAAAGAGGAAAAGTAGACTGCTATATTACATTATCTCAGAACCTAAAAAGTACTCTTAAAGTTGATAAAAGTGCTTTAGAGCAGCTGTCAATTGCCATAAAAACTATAGAAAAGAGTATTGGAGGAATTTCTACAAATTCACTTGAAATTCTTAATTATCCAGGCATTCAAGTACAAGATGAAAATGTTCAATCTAAAATTGATGAGTTTATCTTAAACAGCCTAGAAACAGCAATTAACAAGTTAGTTACAGCAAGAGCTCATGAAGGTGAAAAATTAAAATTAGCTATTCAATCTCGACTAGAAAGTATAGAAAAGGAACTTTTACCAGTTGAGAAGGCATTATCAGAATTAGTATCTAAAGAAAGAGAGAAAATCAAAGCTAAAATTGCAGAATTATCAATCGAAATTGATCCTAATCGTATTGAGCAAGAGGTGACACTAGCAGCACAAAAAGCAGATGTTAGAGAGGAATATGACAGATTAAAAGCCCACATCAAAGAAGTAAGATCTATTCTACAAACAGGGGGCATCTGCGGTAAAAGACTTGATTTTATGATGCAGGAATTTAATCGAGAAGCTAATACATTAGCCTCTAAAGCCTCATCTTTAGATATCACCAAAGTGGCTGTGGAATTAAAGGTTTTAATTGAACAGATGAGAGAACAGGTTCAAAACATTGAATAACTGTTCTCACTTGTCCGCTCTAGACTACATAAAGTTGTCACTATCCATAGAGCGGACTTTTTGCAACAGTTCTGCAAAAACAAAAGGAACACCTTCAATACCTCGTTTCTGAATTGCATCAACAAGCACCAAAGCAAGACCAGGTTTACTTTTTTTCTTAATGGCAAGTTCTATAACTTTATCCATATCAAAGCCTTTTCTTAACTGATTGTTTCCAGATAACCCCGCAGCTATCTTAAAGTCCTTTGCATATCCCTGTGTATAAAGGTAATGCTCAATATCCCTCTGAGGTAGGACCGTTAAGTGAACATTTCTACTTTTCTTATTAAGAAAAGACATGGTCACCTCAGCATATTTCTTACCAGCATCATCCCCATCAGATAACACATGAAAATTGATACCAAGCTGAGTGGCTATTTTAATTAAAGGCTTGAGTCCACACTGAGCATATTCAATGATTCTTATACCTTCACATGCAAGTGAAATTCCTAGGATTGAAGCTATTTGAGTTAAGATCCAAACCTCTGTTTCACCCTCAACTAAGATCCATGATCTTGCAAATAAGACCATTGGCCTATTGATTCTAATGTGAAAGGCAATTTTGCGTAGATCTTCATAACTTAACATGGAGCTATCAATCTTGTAGCTCCTAGTATCATAATGCTTCTTTTGAAGTCTTCTTAAAGATTCTAAGCTTACAGCAGACAGCAAATCTCCACTGTTGGTGGTTACTATTTTTTGAACATCCGTAATCGCCAATAAAGACCAAAACGACAGTAATAATGAGGGGTGAAAACGGGACTCAATATCCTCCAAAATCAGAATTGGGTTGCCATCAGGGTCTATTTTTCTATTGCCCTTATTTAGCAAAATTGTGGCCGCAATATAAGAGAGTAAAGCTTTAGACTTATTAAAACCAGGTGTAGTCAAAGTCTGCTTTATATTAGAAATCGATTCTAGAGAAATTGGACTTTTGACGATATCTGTAATGTTTCTAGATCTTGAAACAAGCTTATTTCTATCTATTTCTGTATTCGCATACTCAGAAAAATATTTATCTAGAAAAGATCCAAATGTATCTGCAAACATTTTTACAGAGTCACCAGAAACAGCAGAATCTTCTGACATGACATCTAAAATAGTCTTAATTCTATCTTGAGAAATTGACCCAAAACTTGAGTTCTTTTCCATTCTGCTATCTCTTAATCTGAATACAGGATTAAGAGATATCAGTTTAAAGATTGCCTTTTTGACTGTTTCAAAAGGAATTGTATCTTGTTGCTTTTTCAAAATTAAGGCATGATGAGTTACAAATTCTTTGGAATTTTCATCATATTTACCGATAACTTGCCAATGAATTCTATAAAATCCATCCTCTGAATAATTCCAAAATGGTTTTAGTTCATCACAGGTATCAGATTTTGAATTTGGCACGCTCTCTTTAAAATACAGATCAACTCTGATTTTTCCATCACCAGAATTGAATACATCCTCTTTATCAAAATCAGATAAGGGATCATTGTTTTCTATATAGGAATCTAACTTCTTAATGAAATTTTCTGCTTTTTTATTATCACTAAAGTCTAATTCAGAGTTTTCATCATCATATGAGTTTATGCTGTAGTCAGAACAGTGTTGAGCTCCTCTTTCAGTAAAAGGCTCCCTTCCATCACAAGCAGGATTTGCACAATTCTCACAGCTATATTCAATTTCACCTTTTCGATACTTTTCTCTGTATGATTTATCAAAATTTAATGACTTCCTGTTAGAAACTTTTTCTACTAAATCTTCTTTTGGAAAACTTTGTGCTTTTTCAATTTTTATAGGAACATAAAGATCACTTTTGTCAAATTGACAGAGTTCTTCTCCTTGTCCCAAAAGCATCCACAATACTTTCAACAGAGAAGTTTTACCCCACTGGTTTTCGCCAATCAGGAAAGTGCTGTCTGATTCAAAGTCAACCGATAATCGTCTAATACCACGAAAGTTAGTAACTTTTGCTCTTTCTAAATACATACGCCCAACTTAGGCTGTCATTGCCGTTAATTCATCTCTTACCTTAAGATTAGATTATTTATACGAATTAGCAAAGGCAAAATAAAAAAAGGCCATGATTTAACTCACAGCCCTTTCTCAAAATGATGTCTATTTAGACTCTGTGCCAAACAGTGCCTTGAGGTGTATCCTCAAGTTCAATATGCATAGCTTTTAACTTATCTCTTGCAGCATCGGCACGAGCCCAATCTTTTGCTTTTCTAGCATCATTACGCTCTTTTACTAATGCCTCAATTTCTGCATTATCATCGTTGTTAGCACCGCTTGTTAAGAAGGTATTTGGATCCTGCTCTAAGATACCTAAAACTGAAGCTAACAGCTTTAATCTACCTGCAAGCTCTGAGGCCTTAGTGCCTTCTTCTTTGTTAATTTGTTTAGTTAAATCAAATAAAACAGATATTGCACCTGGTGTATTAAAGTCATCATCCATGTACTCTTTGAACTTAGCAGTAAACTCATCTTCAGAGACAGTAGGTTCAACAGGAGTAGTATCTCTTAGAGTTGTATAAAGTCTGTTAAGACCTGCTCTTGCCTTGTCTAAGTTTTCTTGAGAGTAATTTAAAGGACTTCTGTACTGACCTGATAGCAAGAAGAATCTTATGGTCTCAGCATCATAAGTTTTTAAAACATCTCTGATGGTAAAAAAGTTATTTAAAGACTTTGACATCTTCTCTTCGTTAATCATTACCATGCCAGAGTGCATCCAGTAATGAACATAAGGAGTGTGGTTTGCACAGCAACTTTGTGCGATCTCATTTTCATGGTGAGGGAAGATTAAGTCTGAACCACCACCGTGGATATCAAATTCCTTACCTAAATATCTGTTGTTCATAGCAGAACACTCGATATGCCAGCCAGGACGTCCTTTCCCCCAAGGAGATTCCCAAGCTGGTTCACCAGGTTTTGACATTTTCCACAGTACAAAGTCCATAGGATTGTGTTTGCTCTTTGCAACTTCAATTCTGGCACCAGCTTGAAGCTCATCTAATTTTTGACCAGATAAGCGACCATATTCTTTAAATGAATTGATATCAAAAACTACATCTCCGTTGTCAGAAACGTATGCATTTTTATTATCAATGAGTTTTTGGACAATAGAAATGATCTCTTTGATATTGTCTGTAGCTCTTGGCTCAATGTCTGGGCGCTTGATGTTCAATGCATCAAAGTCTTTGTGCATTTCAACAATAAACTGCTCTGCTAAATCTTTAGCTGCAATACCGCGCTCATTAGCTCTCTTGATGATTTTATCGTCGATATCAGTGATATTTCTTACATACTTAACTTCATATCCTGAATAGCGTAAATAACGAACGATTACATCAAAATTAACGAATGTTCTAGCATGTCCGATATGACATAGATCATAAACAGTCACACCGCATACATACATTCCGATTTTGCCCGGCTCAATTGGCTTGAACTCTTGCTTGCTTTTTGTCAGAGTATTGTAAATCTTTAGCATATTTGTCTCTAAAAGGATATTTGACAATGTAAATCTCAATTTACTAAAGATCATACCAAATTGCTCGACTTCATTCACATTATTCTTTGAACTAATTATTCTTGTGCAAGGAGAAAAGGTAAAAGTCACCTTTGAAAGCTTACCCTTGGTATCATTTTAAAACTCACATTTTATGTATTTGGAATTTTAAGATAGACATATTTACTGTTAAAATATCTTCAGAGATTTCACATATATTTGTAGAGAGAACAATATGATCACATTAAAAACAACCTTAGGTGATATTGTAATTGAGCTTGATTATGAAAAGGCTCCTGAAACAGCAAAAAACTTTGAGAACTATGTAAAATCAGGTTTCTACAAAGGCACTATTTTCCACAGAGTTATCAAAGGCTTTATGATCCAAGGTGGTGGTTTAACCGCTGATATGTCACAAAAAGAAACCGAAGCTCCTATTAAGAACGAAGCTGACAACGGTTTAAAGAATGACAGAGGTACCATTGCAATGGCAAGAACCAATGATCCTCATTCAGCAACTGCTCAGTTCTTTATCAACACAGTAGACAACTCTTTCCTAAACTTCAGATCAAAAGACCTTTCAGGTTGGGGCTACTGCGTTTTTGGTAAAGTTGTAAAAGGTATGGATGTTGTAGATAAAATCGAAAAGACCAAGACTACTACTGTATCTTACTATCAAGATGTCCCTGTTGAGACTATCGAAATCACAGACGCTTGCATAGACTAACTCAAGAAGGTGGCTTATGCCACCTTTTATTTTCCTAGGTATTTTCGCTCATGGCCACCTATATAATTGCAGATCTACACTTAAGTGAATCAAAGCCTATTTTGACAAATGCTTTTGCCAATTTCTATGACAACAACTTATACCTCAACGATAAGATGATTATCGCAGGAGATATGTTCGATTTTTTTGTAGGTGTTGATAGAAACTCAAGATTTCAGCAAAGAATAAGACAGATCATTTTAAAGGCCAAAGCAAGAGGTATTCAGACTTTATTCCAGTGTGGAAATAGAGATTTTCTAATGGATAAAGATATGGCTGAATACTTTGGAATGAAACTAATCGGAGATTTCTATATCATTCCTACACCTGACGGACAGGCGCTTCTAATTCATGGAGATCAACTCTGTCTACATGACAGGTCTTATCAGAAGTTTCGCACTATGTCTAAAAACAAGATAATCAGATTTGTCTTTATGGCATTACCTTTATCTTGGAGAAAAAAGATCGCTTTAAAGATCAGAAAAAAGAGCCAAAAACAAGAAATCTTAAGAGATAAAGAAAGAGAGAATTCTCTTAACGATCCAATGGTAAAAGAAGCAGGCGCGCACTTTCTTGCTACCACAGGATCAAAGATCTTAATCCACGGACATTTTCACATATTTGGCGGACAAAATGACGCTTTTGGAGAAGACACATACAGATTGGGACTAGGCATGTGGAAGTCACAATACAGCTATGTAAAAATCGACCGTGGCGAAATAAAGTTAGTCCAAAGGCAGATGGAAAAGAACTTCTAGTGAGCATCAGCCCAGTTTGAACTGCAACCAATTCCAACTTCCAAAGGAACATCTATTTGGGCTGCATTTTCCATAATATCTTTAATTACCTTTAAAGCCTCTTCTATAAAGGAATCTTTTACTTCAAACAGCAATTCATCATGGACCTGAACTGTCATTCTGACAGTATCTTCAGGAAGTGACTTAATCCAGTCCATTAGTTTTATCATGGCATTTTTAATCACATCGGCAGCACTTCCCTGCATAGGTGCGTTAATAGCTGCGCGCTCAGCTCCTTTTAGTAACAGCACATTTGAGCTGTTAATATTGGCTACAGCGATTTTTCTGCCTTCAATGGTAGTTACATAGCCATGTTTATGAGCAAAGTCTTTGGTCTGTTCCATATAGTCTTTTACTTTTGGATAACGTGCAAAGTAACGCTCAATGTAAACTTTGGCCTCAGACATACTCATATGTGTCTGTTTTCTTAAACCAAAAGCCCCCATACCGTACATAAGACCGAAGTTTGTAGCCTTGGCATGAGCTCTTTCCTGAGGAGTTACCTCATCTATTGTTTTTCCTAAAACCTCAGCTGCTGTTGCCTTATGAACATCGTATCCTGCTCTGAAAGCCTTTAACAAGTTAGGATCCTGACTAATATGAGCAATCAGTCTTAATTCAATCTGTGAGTAATCTGCAGAAATTAGACTATACCCATCTGGAGCTTCAAAAGCTTTTCTGATGAGTTTGCCCTCATGGGTTCTAGCAGGAATATTCTGTAAATTAGGATCAGATGATGACAGACGTCCTGTTACAGTACCAGCCTGATTAAATGAGGTATAAATTCTGTGAGTTTTAGGGTTAATCAGAGTTTGCAGTTTTTCTGTATAAGTTGAGATTAACTTTGATAACTCGCGGTATCTTAAAACCAAATTGGCTACATCATAATCATATGAAATCTGCTCTAAGATCTCTTCAGCGGTTGAGTACTTACCATCTTTTACTTTCTTTGGGTAAGGAATTTGCATATCCTCAAAGAGAACTTTTCCTAACTGCTTTGGTGATGAGATATTAAATTCCTGTCCACAGGAAACATAAATCTGCTTTTGAATATCCAAAAGCTCAATTTTTAAATTCTGATTCTGTCTTTCAAGCTCTTCTTTATCTACATAAACTCCAAAAAGTTCCATCTGATAGAGAACTTTTAAGAAAGGCATCTCTTTTTCAAAGAAGATCTCCTTATCTTTTTCAGAAACATTTAACTTTTCAAAAAGAGTATTGAATAGTCTTAAAGTTACTTCAGCGTCTTCTCCTGCATACTCACAAACTCTTTCAACAGGAACTTCACAGATTGGAATCTTTTTCTTATCACCTGTAACTTCTTTGAAGGTTATGGTTTTATAGCCTAAGTACTTCTTAGCCAAATCATCCATATTTACAGGATCTGCTGAATCTAAAAGATGAGCTAAAACCATGGTGTCAGCATAGACATTTTTAATATCCATGCCATGATAGTGCAAGACAAGAAGATCAAACTTGATATTGTGGCCAACGATCTTTACCTCATCCTGGTTTAATACTGGCTGGAGCTTTGCTTTTACATCATCTACAGTTAACTGATTTGGGACACCTAAATAGGTATGATTAAAAGGAATGTAGTAGCCTTCTTTTGGGGATACACTCAAAGACATACCAACAATTGCACATTCCTCAGGACGAAGAGAAGTGGTTTCTGTGTCGATTGCAACGAGCTTTGCTTTTTGAATCTTAAGACACAAAGTATCTAATGACGGAATATCCGTAATAAGATGGAATACACTTCCAAAAGATTTGAAATCTACTTCTGCAGCATCATGTTGTGAGAACAGAGCTTCTAAAGAACCTTCTGTTGCTTTTTCACCAGTCTCTGTCAATCCTTGATCAATTAACTTTTTCTTTGCCTGTTCTAATAATTTAGTAAACTCAAGTTCTGTAAAAACTTTTACAAGTTCAGCAGTGTTTTCTTGTGGAAGAGGAACCTCATCAATGGCTAAAGGCAACTCTACATCAGTCTTAATTGTTGCAAGCTTGTATGACAGTCTGATTTTATCAATAGCATTAATATATTTAGGAGCGAAGGTCTTAGCACCTCTAAACTCTAATGAAGCGATCTTATCTATGTGCTTTAAGATCTCCTCAACGCCACCGATTTCGTTTAAAAGACAAATAGCTGTTTTCTCACCAGCACCTTTCATACCTGGAATGTTATCAGAGTCGTCACCCTTTAAAGCAAGGTAGTCAATAATAAGTTCAGGCCCTACTCCAAATTTTTCTTTAACGGCTTTAGCATCATAAAAGACATCTTTCATGGAGTCGTAGAGCATAACATTTTCATCTACTACCTGTGACAAATCTTTATCACCGGTACAAATCACAGTTTTAATTCCACGTCTTGAGGCTTCTTTTGCATAAGAACCTAAAACATCATCAGCTTCAACTCCACCTACTGACAGTAAAGGAAATCCCAATGCCTTAACGATAGTTTGAACATAAGGCACTTGCTGTACCAATGCCTCTGGCATCTTGGAGCGAGTTGCTTTGTACTCAGGGTACAACTGATGTCTGAAAGATTTTTCCTTAGCATCAAAGACCACAATAAACTTTGAGCCTTCAAACTTCTTTAAAAGTCCCTGCAACATTCTGGTAATGATTAAAGCTGCAGCAGTTGGAATTCCTTTTGAGTTTGTAAAATTCTGCTTTGAACCGAAAAAAGCTCTGTAAAGAAATGAAGAACCGTCAACGAGTACTAAAGGTAAAGAATCAGACATGATATTAACTTCCTAATGTAGATAGCTCATTGTATCAGTTCCACTCATTTTGTAAAAAACTTACTCCAAAATTTACATGGAAAAATAACTCATAAAGACCTAAAATACACTGTCTTTTGACAAAGGTGAGCCACTGCGCTTGCTTTGGCTCTTGTTATTTTTACTATCCTGAAACGAAAATATTATGAATAATTTTTCTTTCCCTTTAAAAAAGCTTTGGTTTATACATGTTTTTATACTTGTAATAAGTAACTATGCAGTGCAGATCCCTTTAACAATCTTTGGAATCAACACTACTCTAGGTACTTTTACCTATCCTTTTATTTTCCTGTCTACAGATCTTACAGTCAGAATATTTGGACAGCACAAAGCTCGTAAAATTGTCTTCATGGCAACCATGCCAGGACTCATTCTTTCCTATTTTATAGGTTCTTTATTTGAGCATGGACTTTTCCAAGGAATCGCTTCTTTAAGTTCATTTTCATATTTTGTATTCAGAATTACCTTAGCATCACTGTCAGCATATCTTATCGGTCAAATTGCAGATATCATGGTATTCCAAAGATTAAGAAGAATGAAACAATGGTGGCCTGCTCCTACAGCCTCATCTATTTTTGGTAATTTACTTGATACTTACGCATTCTTTGCGATTGCTTTCTATCACACCAACGATGCATTTATGGCTGAACATTGGATTGGCATTGGATTTGTTGATTATCTTGTAAAAATCACTGCAAATCTTATGATTTTCTTACCTGTTTATGGCGTTCTTTTGAACTTCTTAATCAAGAAAATTGAAGATAAATAAGCCTGATTTGATATTTAATTTCAATATCTAAGTCAAAATAATCATCTAATACATGCTAGTATAAAACTAGTTAATTTTTGGAGGATTTATGAGCGATAAAGTTCTGCATATCAACGATGATCAGTTTGAAACAGAAGTGATCAACTCTGATAAACCTGTACTAGTAGACTTTTGGGCTAACTGGTGTGGCCCTTGCAAAATGATCGGTCCTTTTATTGAAGAACTTGCTGATGAAATGGACAATGTTAAATTTGTAAAAGTAGACATTGATAAAAACTCAGCATACGCAGCAAAGTATGGAGTAATGAGTATTCCTAATTTGCTACTATTTAAAGACGGAGAAATCGTAAACCGTCAGATAGGAGCTTTACCTAAATCAGAGCTTAAAGCTTTTATCGAAAATTCAATAAACTAATCTCTCATCCGGCACTTTCTTGTGCCGGTTTAATTTTACCTTTCCTTTAGCTTTCAAAAAGGCCTTCCTTTTCTTTTGTTTTTCTTTATTTTTGTTTGGACATAACATTTTTTCTGTCTTATTATTGTTACAAATTTTCAAATTTGAACGAAGTATGGAATAAGTATGAGCACTAATATTCTGCTAATGTGCGGTGGTGATGGTTCTGAACACGAGATTTCATTACTATCAGCAAAGTTTATTGAAAAACAATTAAATTTAACTAAAGACTTTAACGTAATCAAAGTGGTTATCCATAATCATCAGTTTATGCTTGATGAAAAAACCTCAGGATACTTTGACGCAGATGGTGATTTTGTATTCGGTGATAAAAAAGTAAAAGTAGATTGTGTTGTTCCTTGCATTCACGGAATTCCTGGTGAAACTGGTGATATTCAGTCATTTTTAAACATTCACAACATTCCTTTTATCGGCTGCGATGCTGAAGCTAGCAGATACTGCTTTAACAAGATCACTACAAAACTATATTTTGATGCACTTGGTATTCCAAACACACCCTATGCAATCATTCCTTTAAAAACAGAACAGTACAAGACTGTTGCTTTAGAGTTCTTTGACAAATATAACGATATCTACGTAAAAGCAGCAAGTCAGGGATCATCTGTTGGTTGCTATCATGTAACTAAACGCGACGACGTATGGGATAGCATTGTTGAAGCATTCCAGTACAGTACCGAAGTTATTATTGAAAAGAACATCATTCACAGAGAACTTGAAGTAGCAGCTTATGAGATTGATGGCGAGTTAAAGATTACAAATCCTGGTGAGATTATCATTCCGGATAATCTTTTTTACACATTTGAAGAAAAATACTCTAAAAATTCTGGAACCATCACCACAGTAACACCTGAAAATCTTACAAGCGAAGAAATTGCAAAAATTCGTGAGTTAGCTAGAAGAGCTTTCGTAGGTTTGAAGTTAAGAGATTTGTCTAGAATTGACTTCTTTCTATCAAAAGAAGATGGAATTCTTATCAATGAAATTAACACCTTCCCTGGTGCAACTCCAATTTCAATGTTCCCTAAGATGTTAGCTCACAATGGCGACAATATGGCAGATTTTCTTGCCAAAGCTGTTAAAAAAGCCATTTCAGCAGTAAAATAAATCTGTATAAGAATCAACTGAAGCCTAGATTTTGTAAAAATGCTCTAGGCTTTTTTTGGTTCTTCCGCAAATTTGTTGAAGGCACTGAAAAGAATATAACAATATTCATCAGTGCTTTTTAATTTAAGCAAAAGCCTGCTTGCCTCTGAAAGCATCCATAATTCTAAGGAAGAAGTAGTCAAAATCACGGAATCCAAAGGCTACACGTTTAATGACTTTGATTTTGTTATTGATTCCTTCTAAAACACTTGTACCAATATGGTATATGC
>HF987952.1:13183-131815 GCA_000431835.1 Succinatimonas sp. CAG:777 | reverse complement strand
TAACGGACACCACAAATATTATCTTTTTCAATGAGTTAAAAAGATGGAGAAATATTTACCAGTTACGAGAAGTTTCGTGAGTTAGATATACTAAGAAACGGTATGATGGCATCTGACACCTGCCAAGGTGCAGAGAACTTAGCTCTATTTTATTCACTGTACAAAACAGCTCAAATGCATGGCATTGAATTTGAATCATACATGCAAAGATGTATTACAGTAATGAGCGATCACTTAAATGAGATTGAGTTTGCAAAGGACTCAAAAGGTACAATTACAGGTTATAAATCTCACTCAATTTCTGAGGAGATTTTAGAAAATTTAATGCCATGGAACATGGTTAAGGCGTAAACGTTCTTGCAGTTAATTCAGACCATTTACATTTCTTCTCTTGTATAACCTACAATTGTTGCGATATTAGAATCATAAGATATATCAACTATATTGCTTCCTGCTGAGAATATGGATACATCCTTAAATCTGGTAATACCTGTAACTAACATAAATCGTATGGTTTGAGATACCGTATCTGATTTTATAGTTGCATAAAAATCTCTGATTTCTTTTCGTAAGATTTCAAACTTTTCTATATCATCAATAAGAGCATTTAAAGGAGCATCGTATTCATCTACTAATAAAACAAAACCTTTTGGATATTTCTCTATGATATTGCATGTAAACTCTTCAAAGGTTTGAGCTATATTTACATTTAAAGCCGATTTATCAAGTCCAAAAGCTTTGTTGTAAATATTTAATTGAGCTACAAATAATTGTCTAAACTCACTTAATTCATCAGCTCTAATTTTTGAAAAGTCTAAACGTACTACAGGATAAATAACTCCATCCCAACGAGGGGAGCCATCTTCGTTATTTCCTGCAATATAGGTATCTTTAAAGTAAGGCTCTAAGCCTTTTGAAAATAACAAGGCTATAGTGTCTAAAGTAATTGATTTACCAAAGCGTTTTGGTCTTGAAAAAAATACAAAATCAAAATTGTCTATGATGTATTTAATTTCTTTTGTTTTATCTACAAATAAACAATCTGTTATAGATCTGTTGGTAACTGCTGATACCTAAAGGAATTCTTTTCATTTAACACTCTTTAAAAGCTACGAGCTTCTTTTCATTAGCATCATAAACTACAGCCATCTTAAGTCTTGTCTTATTACAATCAAAAGACTGACCATAGTCTCTGTCTTTAATTTGAGTTATAGCTTCTGTAAGTTTGTCATCAACCTCTTTTGAATTTGTTACGTACTTAAACTCAATTACAATTATCCTATCATCGAGTTCAATAACTAAGTCTGGATGACCTTTACTTTCGTAAACTTCACGATAGCAGTTCATGTCAGCACCTAAGACAAACATTTGAATTACAGTTTTTACTTGATGTTCATTCTCAAAGTTATACTTACCATTTTCTCTAGGTACTTTAGCTAAGATCTCATTGAACTTATCAAAAAGATTTTGTGCTGAAGCACTTTGAATGTATTTTTTTAAAGTTCTCTTTTGAGCTAAGTAGAAATCATTGAACACTCTATGTAAGGTTAATCTTGATAAAGCTCTTCTTAACTCCAAGTTTGGAATGGTAAGTACAGCCATTTCTTCTAGTTCATAACCTTTTTTAAGTGATAAATATCCAGTCTGCGCCATTAGGATATTAGGATCCATAGTTTGCAAGGAGGTTGGATTTTTAAAAGTGTCAGGATCTAAGCTAATCTCTTTATCATAGAAGGCACTAAAATCAATCAGATGACTTTGCATGTATTTTAAAAGAATAGTTGGTAAACCGCCGTTGTCATACCAGTAATTTTTTAAAACGATTTTTTCTTGTCCTGCAGCATCTACAAAAAAGTTATTTATAGACCAAGTTGAATATACAGATTTTTTTCCGAATGAGTCATAACAAATATTGTCATAATTTAAGGCAAGCTCATCTAACAAGTTGCTCTTGTACAATTGATAGGTATTTGAGTCAATTGAAGATACTTTACAGTGATGTTGTTTCTCAATTGCAATATCGATGTATTCTTTAAAGTACTTCTCAATTTCTTCTCTTGTATAACCTACAATTGTTGCGATATTAGAATCATAAGAGATATCAACAATATTGCTTCCTGCTGAGAATATGGATACATCCTTAAATCTAGTAATTCCTGTAACTAACATAAACTTGATGGATGAAGATATTGTGCTTTCTTTTATTTTTGCATAAAGAGCTCTAATATCTGACCTAAATTCTTCAAATAATATTTCATGATCAATAAGTGCATTTAGAGGCGCATCATATTCATCCACTAATAAAACAAAACCTTTTGGATATTTCTTTGAGATTTTTACTACAAAGTCAGAAAAGGTCTGTGCTATATCGATATTTAAATTTGTTTTATCTAAATCATAGATATCGTCATAATATCTTAAGCTTTCAACAAATTTCTTTCTGAAGATGTCTATTGAATTACTTGTATATCCTGAAAAATCAAGACTAATTACCGGATATGTAGTTTCATTCCAACGAGGGGTACCATCTTCGTTATTTTTAGCTATAAAAGTTCCTTTAAAGTAAGGCTCTAAGCCTTTTGAAAATAACAAGGCTATAGTGTCTAAAGTAATTGATTTACCAAAGCGTCTTGGTCTTGAAAAAAAAGCAAATTTATATTTTTTTAATAGATATAGTATTTCTTTAGTTTTATCTACTAACAAATAATTTTCATCAATAGCTTGTTTGTAACTGCTCAATCCTAAAGGAATGTTTTTCATCAATTACGTACTCCAAAATTCTACATTTGCATCTATTATTTTACCTTGAATAACCTTTAATATCAGCTAATTTCAAAGCATTTTTGAAAATTTAATTCTTACAGAACTATAGCAACTTTTGTACAAGTAATCTTTTGACGATAAACGTTTAAAAGTTCTGTAATTTTGAGGTATGAGATTAGGTTTGTACTCAAGTGAAAAGTTTAAGTCTTTTAAGATCACTTCAATAGGATTTGGAAGATTATCCTGGTAAAAAAAGTTTTGTGCTTTCTCAAGATTAAAGATGATGTAGTTATCAAAAGGCTGATAGATTCTTGTGAAGCACCTGTTCTTGTCTTTGCTAGCACTAAAGTAGCGATTTAAGCTAATTGAGGTTTGAAGATTATGTTTAAAGGCAAAGTCTTTTAGTAAAACCTTTTTAACCTGCTGTATAGAGGTAAATGAATTATAAAAATCTACCTTTAATTGTCTTTGATTTTTATCAAAGTCATCTGCAATAGCAGCATCAAGTTTATGGCTGTTTAGATAAGAGCTAGTAGTAAAAGTACAATTGCACTTAACACAAGATATTCTGTAATTGATATTTCTTTATGGCGACAACACCAAAAGCGTGAGATCACATTTTTGAAAAGTCGCCAAAAATAAAATTAATATAAATTAATCAGTTAGTTACACACTAACTGTCGCTCTTTAAAATTGTGAATTACGGATCAAAATTTCTTTTGTCATTTTAGTACTCTTAAGCCATAATTTATTGAATTGTAAGAAATTATGGATATTATCAGTACAACTTTGCCTATTAACCAAGATAACTTGTTTGAGCTTCAAAAATTGATTGAAGCTAAATTAAGCGATCCCAGAAACAAATGGAAGATCACCTATCCATTATGTACCATTATGGTTATTGTAATTCTGGCAAAGGAAGCTGGTTGCTTAAATTGTTGTGCTATTAGAAGGTATTGGATCACCAATAAAGATAAGCTACAACAACTTATCTACGGTTTAACAGATGAAGTAGCTAGTGCTCAAACTATACGCAGAGTACAAAGCATTATCAAAACCGATGAATTAGATGAGCTGTTAAGAGATTTTCTAGTATCTCAACGCATCATAAAACAAGATGAACCTATTCCTTTGCAAGATAGGGAGGTAGTTCCTGCTGATGGTCAAAATATGAGAGCAACACGCTCTCATATCAATGGTGATGCAAGGTTAGATAGTGGTTATGATGTAGTAAGTTTGTATTCCTCAACCTTAGGCTTTACCTTATCTCAAGTAGTTGTAGATAAGAAGAATCACGAAGCAGATTCAATTATCCAAATGCTAGATAAAGTAAATGTAGAGAATAGTATTCTCGTGTGGGATGCAATCAATACACGTACTAAAACCTTAGAAACAGTTATCAGTCATAAAGCTGATTACCTTGTATCGTTAAAAAGTAATCAAGGACTTTTATTCGAAGAGGTAACTACAGCCTTTGAGTTTGTAGATAGTAACCGCTATGCCTTTGATGTATTAAGTTCACAGAGAACCTCATCAGAGCATGGACGTATTGAGAATAAAACCATTGAAATTATTGAAGCTAGCAAAGCTTTATCCAAAGCTATGCAGAAAAAGTGGGCTTCAGTAAAATCCTTTATCAGAGTTACCACTACTAGAACTCAAAAAATCTCAGATATATCTCAAAATACAGAGCACCGATATTTCATCAGCTCTATTGATATGGATGGTACAGATGAATCCTTTGCTACTACCATGCAAGATATCATCTTAAAACGTTGGGCAATTGAGTCTAGACACTGGGTAATTGATGTCGTCTTTGGACAAGATGCCTTACCTTTAAGAAATCAAGACTATATTAAAAACTCCACCATCATAACCAAGATGGCAGTTGACATCTTAAGCTACATTAGAGCAAATGCTCCAATGGTTGATGGTAAACCTCAGTCCTTTGAGAGCTTACAGATTTTAGCTAGACAACCACAAATTGCTTATAAATTTATGGAAGCCTTCTTCCTAAACAACTTCGAGCTTGTAAAAGAAGACGAATTTACCAAAAGCTGCCTTGGTATAAAAGATGAAGTCATTGAAGACGATCTTTTATCCCATCCTGAGCGACGTTCCATACTCGATGATATGCCGGAGGATACTTTATTAGCTAAAGCTTTTAAAGCAAGAACCAAAAAGAAGTAATTCACAAATTGTTAAAGAGCATTTTAAGCTTAGGAGACTAACCTCTCCTGAGTTAAAGGTCGTGCTTAAATGAAAAGTTACACAAATTAACTTCTAAAGTTAAGCCAAAAATTTAATTAACAGGCGACAATCAAAAGTGTGATTCAGCTTTTTTCATGTTGTCGCCATAAAGTACGATTTGTATCATGATGAATTTTTATCAAATAGGCATAGCATCATAATTTTTCTCACTTAAGTCAATAATACATAAATTTACTTTTATAAAAACCGTTAAATAAGTAAGAGGAAATATTAAGACAAGATAGGAGGTACATATGAGTCAAGATTTTTTATATACCATTGTACCTAGGGCAGCTTTAGGTCCTGATAGCTTAGTGTTTAATCGCAGGGTAAGAGAAACTACAGCTGCAAACAGATCACATAAAACAGCTTCAAAAGAGCATCGTCACGAAAAAGAGAGCACATTAAATAATGACTTTGAAAGTGATTTTGTAGAAGAGAAAAAGACTTTAGGCTCTTCAATCGACGATGTGGTCTAAAGTTGAAAGTATTCGTCTTTTCTAAAAGTTAATCTCTCATTCTCCATATGCTTTCATCAAATAAGATTTTGATGAAAGCTCAATTTATCATATATGAGTCACATAAACATCGCTTCATATCATTGTTTTCATAGTAATGGTCAAAAATTACTCTTTGGCGTATGATCTTTCCAAATGACTGGCTGTTTTTAAATAACGTATATCATCCTATGAAAGACTCACTTGAATCCTTTGGTAAAGCTGTAGAAGAGAGAACTCATATAGAGTTGCCGTTAGCTCAGGAAAGCATTCAGGCTGGTTTTCCGGCTCCAAATGGTGGCTATATTGATGAAAATATTGATGTAAACGAGTTTTTGGTAAAGTCGCCATCTTCTACCTATATTTATAGAGTTTCAGGGGAATCAATGAAAGAAGCAGGGATCATGAATGGTGATTATGTACTTGTAGATTCCTCTTTAGAGGTTCATGATGGAGATGTAGTGGTTGCATCTGTTGATAATGAATTTACTATTAAAGAAATTCGCTTTGGTAAGACCAAAATGTTGTTGCCTCGAAATAGGGAATATCCTCCCGTTGAAATTACTGACAACTCAAGAGTTGTGATCATAGGCCCAGTTATTTCAGTAATAAGAAAATACAGATAGCAAAATTAACAAAAAAATCAATTTTGATAGTTCAAAGCAAGTCGTATCTGTGCTATATATTGTCTTAGCCACTAGTAATATTTAAAAATGGCAAATGGTTACTATAGTTAAAGATCATATAAAAAGGTCAGCAATTGGATCTTTTGGCTATAGATCTCGTTTTTTTTTAGAAGTGAACATGATTTTACGTTAGTCGCATTAACAAATAGATAATAAAAATCGATGATGTGAATTATGATCAAGTTTCGGTATAGAATTTTGCTTAAAATATTGAAAATTTAGAGTGTTACATAAATTATGCTGTGCACGGTTTGTTTTTTGCAAAGTTTATCAAGGCAAAGTTTATAAAGATTGTTAAGGAGTTATAAATGATTGGTATTGTGGTGGTATCACACAGTCAAAAGGTTTCTGAAGGCATCTGCGATATGGTTGAGCAGATCTCTGCTTCAGGTGATCACAAGCTTCCAATTATTGCTGCAGGCGGAAATGCAGATGGTAAGCTTGGTACAGATCCAAAGCGTATTTTAGAAGCTATCAAAAACGCTAACGAAGGTGACGGTGTCGTTGTTGTATGTGATTTAGGTTCAGGTGTAATCAGTTCACAGGCAGCAATTTCTATGTTAGAAGAGCCTTTAAAAGGTAAAGTTAGAATTGCTGATGCTCCAATTTTAGAAGGTGCTGTTGGTGCTGCTGTTGAATCAGCATCAGATGCTCACTCTTCATTAGAGTCTGTAGTTGCTGCAGCAGAAGCTTCACGTCAGTTACATAAGAAATAATTCATTTCCTATTTAAGCACGGCTACACTGTGGTCGTGCTCTATCTTAATTGTTACCTATGTGGTAACAACCTTAGTTGTTTTAAAAAACAAAATTCATAGTTTCGTGTATCATAATAAGCAAACTGCTTTGTGCTTTTTAAGCTATAAAAGCAATATAGTCTTGTTTTTATCTAGTTTTGGATGTCTATCATGAATAAGAAAGCCTTGTTTTTAGTGTTATCTGCAACTTTATTGTCATTTTCTAATAACTCATATGCAGACAGTTGCTCAGAGGCCGGTCTCATTGAGGTCAATGGTCATGGCCAAGTTGAGGCAATTCCAGATCTTGCAGTTCTAAGTTATAGTGCTAAAAATGAGGAAAAGAATGCTAAAGATGCTCGTGAAAAAACTGAAAAACAGATAACTAAACTATACGAGAGTGCTCAAAAGTCAGGTCTTAAAAAGGAGCATATTGTTTCTTCAACTATTTCACTATATCCAAGATATTCATATACAAATGAAGGTAAGCGAGTATTTGAAGGATATGTGGCTACACGAGATATCACTTTTAAAGTAGCTGATTTCTCTTTAATTGAAAAACTAACAACAGCTGCCGTTGATGCTGGTATTACTGAAATTAACGGCTTTGAATATACCATCAAAGATAGCAAAAAACTTGAAGATGAAGCCAATCAAAAAGCTATAAATGATGCCAAAAACAAAGCTTCTGTTTTAGCAAAAGGCTTTGGTGTAAAAATTAAAAAAGCTTGTTCTTTGAAATTTACAAATTCAAATAACGTATCTTCTTACAGACTTCAGTCAAGAATGGCAAAGGTAGCTACTTTAGCTGTAGCAAATGATGAAAATGATAGTAACACAGAGTATAGCCCTGAAAAAATTACAATTTCTTCAGATGTATATGCAAGTTTTGCTATCAAGGATTAGTTCTTTTTATATTTATGGATTGGTATGTAACTTATAGTGAGGATATTGGCAATAAGCCTAAAAGCAGTAATTATTATAAGGAAACAGCTGATAACTTCACTAATGTAAATTACGATGACACTGATTCAGATGACTTTTCTTTTCAAAGAAGAAAAGACGCTATCTCATACCTAGGCAAAGATGGAATTTTTTCTGAGAAAATCCCAGACTTTAAAGTAAGAGAAGGTCAGCTAACAATGGCTGATGCCTGGCAGAAATGTGTTAATAATGAAAGCGAGTGTGTACTAGTCTGTGAGGCGGGTACAGGAACTGGAAAAACTTTTGCGTACCTTATTCCTGCAATCCTGTCAGGGAAGACTGTTGTTATTTCTACAGCATCAAAAGCACTGCAAGATCAGTTAGTCAAAAAAGATCTGCCAAGACTGTTCGATCTCTTACAGTTACCTCCTGATTTTATGTCTTTAAAGGGATTTAACAACTATCTTTGCAAGAGAAAGTACTATGAAATAAGTGAGAAATTCGTAAATTCACATGCTCTTAAGTTTGAAGAGGTAGAAAACGAAAATACCTCAGATGAAGAGCTTTTAGATTTAAATGAAAAGTCAGATCTCATCAAAAAAGAAGATCTTGCAAAGTTAGAACTACTAATTCAAAGGACAGAACATCAGTTAGAACTTAATACCACACAATGTGATTTTGCTGAGGTGAACTCTTTATTTTCAAAAGGAGTAGTAAGTAAAGTAACCTGTGCTGGTGAGAACTGTTATAAGAAAAAGTGTCCTTATTACGATGAGTGCTATCCCTTTATGGCAAGGCAAAAGGCGATTAGAACGAAGGTTGTTGTTATAAACCATTCTTTGTTCTTTGCAGATATGCAAATTGAAAATCCTTTTGATGTGATGCAACCTAGTATCTTATTGCCAAAGTACAGAAGCATCATCTTTGATGAGGCTCATGAATTACCATCAATTGGACGAGAGCATCTTTCAGAGTCTGTAGGGTCAAGTGATTTAAAGAAATTCGAAGAAGACTTAAAGTACATGAAAAAACAATTTAAGTGTCCTTTAGGTATCTTTGAAAACAGTTATAAAAAGCTTTATAAAGCATACAGGGATTTAGGCGCATATCTTAAAACTGCTGAAGGTGGAGGAGAGAACTGTAGAAATCTACTCTACTATAAATATAATGACTATGATGAAAACAATACTGATCCTTTCTATGCATATCAGCATCGCAATGAGAAGTTTAGAGAATTAGCAGGTAACGTATATAGAGCTCTAACAGATCATCTTAAGGTATATAAAGAAAATAAAGATCTTGACGAGGATTTCTTTTCTCGTGGCTGTGTATACATCAGTTGCAAGTTAGATACTTTAGTTGCACTCATGAATATTGATTGCTCAGATGGCACTAATCCAAATTATGGTAAGTACGTAGGTACTGTAACTGTAAGAAAGAAAAGTTATGCATTGTCATTGACTCCTCTTGAAATTGAGGAGATTTTTGGACCATATTTAGCGCAGTGTGAAGATCACGGTATTAGTGTTTTGATGACGTCAGCCACTATCTCGGTGGCTGGAAACTTTAATAAGTTTTTAAGAGATATAGGAGCAAGAAAAGACACCAACTGCTTAACCGTAAAGAGCAGTTTTGATTATCAAAAACAATCTTTACTCTATACAAGTGCTGATTTTCCGACTATATCGGATAACAGTAGAATTCTAAAGATCATAACCATGCTGTCCCCATTAATCGAGTCTGTTGATGGAGGTGTTTTCTTTTTGACAACCTCGCATCAAGCTCTAAAGTCTGCTTATGAGCTTTTACTTGCCAAATTTAAAGGTAAGCGCAAGATCTTGTGTCAAAACGGCATGCTTTCAAATTCACAGATGCTCACAAAATTCAAGGAAGATGGCAGATCGATTCTTGTGGGAACATCTTCATTTTGGGCTGGTGTGGACGTGCCTGGTAAAGCTTTATCTTTAGTTATAATTGATAAGCTCCCATTTGACTCACCATCCGAGCCAATATTTAAAGCAAGATGTGATCTTTTTGATGCTAAAAACAAAGGTAAGAGTAATCACTTTATCTCAATCTGTATTCCTGAGGCTGTCATTGAGTTACGTCAAGGTGTGGGACGCCTGATTAGACATGAAGATGATAAAGGCGGTTTAGTAATCTGCGATCCTAGACTTGAGAATAAATCTTTTGGAAAAATCTTCAAAAAGTCATTGCCAGATATGCGCACTTATACTCTTTTAGGTGATTTTACTGATGCTGTTAAAAAGTTAATCAGCTAAAAAAATTTTTGAAAATTATATAAACATGTCATGATCTGGAACGATGCCTACCTATACTGAATTTGTTAGATAGGAAATTCGTTCTCCTTTAAGCTGTTCCTTACTTAGCTTAAAGGAGCCTTTTAGAATTCTTTTAAAGCCTAGACTCAAAGCAATGAGCCTTTACCCATCGAAGTCAAATCTAAATTGCCAAATGAAAAATCAAAGAATCAAAAGGTAAGTTCTTTGAAGAATAAAGTGTTCAAAATCAACTTCTAAAAGTATAAAATTACTCGATGCACAAAATGGCTGGTTATAGTCGTTTACAATATCTAAAAATGCTTTTCTTACTTGAGGATTTTATCTTATGAAATTACTTGCACTTGAAACATCAACAGAGAATTGCTCAGTAGCACTTTTAAATGAAGATAAAATTTCTTTTAAATCTGAATTAGCACCTCAACATCATGCTGAAATCATTATTCCTATGATTGATGATCTCTTAAAGGAAAGTTCTCTAACTAAAAATGACTTAGACGGAATTGTCTTAAGTCAGGGACCAGGTTCTTTTACAGGTGTAAGAATTGCTGCTTCTACAGCTCAAGGTCTAGCTTTAGGTCTAGATAAAAAGGTAGCTTTAGTAACCTCCTTAGAAGCACTAGCAATAGAAGCTTTAGCAGATAGTAACAAAACTCCTGATTATGTAGTGTCATCAATTGATGCTCGTATGGGGGAAGTTTATTTAGCTGTATATAAGTATGTAAACAATTCATTAGAACTTTTAGATGAAGAGCGCGTGTTAAAACCAGAAGATGCTATTACTTTAATTAAGTCACTTTTGAAAACTGACAATTACCTTTTAGCAGGAAGTGGTATAGCTGTTTTACAAAAGTATGGTTTTGATTCAGATGCCAACGTAAGTGCAGATTTTCCTCAGGCTCAGTTTATTTTAGGAAAGGGTAAAGAACTCTTCGAAGAAGGTAAGACTGTAGACGCATCTCAGGCTCTTCCATTGTATGTGCGCAATGAAGTTACCTGGAAGAAAGTATCAGAGCAACATCACTAAGCCTTATAACTAAACTATGCTTAAACTGGCAAATTTTGCCACTGCTTTTACAAAAAAGTGGATATTTAAGGCATTGTTTACTAAAATGATCTGAGATTAAAAAATTTGTTTTTAATAACAAATCAAGAAGCTAAAAAAGAATTAACCAAAAGGTATGTGTTTAAATGGCTGTAAGCAGTGTAAATAGTTATCAGGGCTCATCTGTACTGATACAGAGTACTACTAACCGTCAGAGAATTGACGAGCAGTCTAGAAACAATAGGGCATATAAGGATGATGCTAATGCCACGAAGGTAGCTTTTGAGCAAAGATACCCTCAGTCATCTACAATTAAAGCTTCAGCTAATTCAGAGAACGTATATGCAGAGGCTGAACGCTACATTAATCAAAAAACAGCTAAATCATCATATGCAGCTGCTTATACAGCAGTGTCAGATCAGGAAAAGAAAGAATCTCTTTCCTCAAAACTAGGTATCTCTGTTTATGCATAGCGATACCCAAGCGTATCTATAAAAGATAGCTTGTTTATAATTTTACATTTTACTAAATTTTAAGAATCTCGATAAACACTTGCTCCAGTACTCAGGCATTACCTGAGTACTATAGGGGAGTAGTTATTTTTATCTTAAGCTTAGCTTCCTAGTAGGCTTAAAGCGATCTGAGGTCTTGAGTTAGCCTGTGTCAGAACAGTTGTTGCTGCCTGCTGTACAATGTTCTGAGCTGATAGGTTTGCAGCTTCCTCAGCGTAATCAGCATCACGAATACGTGATCTTGCATCTGATACGTTCTCAGATACGTTTTCCTGGTTACGAATTGTAGATTCCATACGGTTCTGTAATGCACCTAACTCAGCACGCTTAGAATCTACCACATTGATCATTTTATCGATAGATTCAATGGTGTGTTGAGCTGCAGATGCTGTGAAAACCGAAAACTCGTACATGTCATTAGCATTTTTATAGACACCGGTTGGAGTGGTACTCTTATCTTTGCCACTGGCAATAGCGCCACCTGCAGCACCTGCACAGATACCTGACATGGTAAAACCATTTGATAGGGAAATGCCTAAGGTATCAAAAGCGTATGCACCAACCTGAAAGGATACTTTTCCTTTGCTGTCTAATACACCGCCTTTATCGGCACCGCCAACACCAGCGATACACTGACGACCTGCGAAAGTAGTTTTACATGCAATACGTGTAATTTCAGCTGACAGCTGAGCTACTTCTTCCTGGATAGCCTGTCTGTCATTGGTGGTATTAGTACCGTTAGCAGCCTGAATTGCCAGAGTACGGATACGCTGTAACATGGATGTGGTCTCATCTAGAGCACCTTCCATGGTCTGACATAAAGCAATACCGTCATTAGCATTACGGTTACCTTGGCCTAAACCGTTAATTTGAGAAGTTAATCTATCAGAGATCTGTAAACCAGCTGCATCATCTTTAGCAGAATTGATGCGAAGACCAGATGACAATCTTTGATAAGTTGTATCTAATGATTTAGTTGCTGTATTTAATCTTCTCTGCGAATTGATGGCAGAGGTATTTGTTTTTACATATAGAGCCATTTTATTTTTCTCCCCAAAAATCCAATTACTTGGTATTTCATCCTTTAGAATGCTCTAAAGCCTTTTTATATCTCTCCAGAAAAAAGACTTTTTCTAAAGCTGATTTTATATATGAAAAATGCGTGCCAATTTTTAAAATACAAAAAATAATGCCTTGATTATTAAGAATATTTAAGATTATTGTTTACTCTATTGTCAAAGGTAAATCTCGTATTAATCTTTGAATGGCAATTTTTTGCCACGTTAATTCAAGCTGTTAAAGTTATGGAGATAAGTTTTATAGAATCCCGTTTTTCGAGAACTCATACAATTCTTATTTGTTAGAAGAGTGAAAGAATAATTCTTAAATACTGAATGCAGCTTTAGTGAATTAAATATGAGATAAAAGAAAGTGTTCGATTTTATGATCAGGAATAGTTGACTGCGTAGTAAGTGGAAATCGATGTAATTTGAGTGTTGTTTGATAGACATTGCCATACCCATTTTTATTCTTGTAAATGACAGGGTAATGAATAACGCAAAGACAGCTATATTATCTGGCTACTGTTTTATTATGAGAATTTCATGATTGCCATTAGCAATGCTCCGATCTTAAAGAAAGATCAGATCACAGAAAAACGATATGCATAAAAATTTTAAGTAAGAGCCAATAGACAAGGAATCTCCAAAAAGGGCCGGGAGGCTTTCCCGGCCAATGAGCATATAATGCTCAGGAGAGAAACCTTATTACGGTTCTTGTAAACTTGTTCTACTAACCTCCATTTAAAAGAGACATAGCAATTGATGGACGCTGATTTGCCTGAGTTAAGATTGAGGTTGCAGCCTGTTGCACGATGTTCTGTGCTGACAGATTTGATGCTTCCTCGGCATAATCGGCATCACGAATTCTTGATCGTGCGTCGGACACGTTTTCGGCAACGTTTTCCTGGTTTCTGATGGTGGATTCCATACGGTTCTGAATAGCACCAAGTTCAGCTCTCTTTGAATCAACCACGTTGATGATTTCATCAATAGCCTGAATGGTGTACTGAGCGTTACACTGTGTGTAGCAGTTAAACTCGTATGCTTTATTTGCGTTTAGGTATAGTCCGGCCTTCTGTTCGTCTAATGGATTAGCTGATGTAATTTTATTTGTACCGTGCTTTTCTGCGTAGATTCCTGACAGTGTAAAGCCGTTTGACATACTTACGCCTAAGGTATCAAAGGCATAGGCTCCAACCTGGAATGTAACTTTTCCCTTACTGTCCAGAACACCGCCATGATCAGAGCCTGCAACACCGGCTAGACATTGACGACCTGCGAAGGTGGTCTTACAAGCAATACGGGTGATTTCTGCTGAAAGCTGAGCGACTTCCTGCTGAATAGCCTGTCTGTCAACTGTGGTATTAGTACCGTTTGCTGCCTGAATTGCCAGGGTACGGATACGCTGTAACATTGAGGTGGTCTCATCAAGAGCACCTTCCATAGTCTGGCATAATGCAATACCGTCGTTTGCATTACGGTTACCCTGCTGTAAACCGTTAATCTGATTGGTCAGTCGGTTTGAGATCTGCAGACCTGCAGCATCATCCTTTGCAGAATTGATGCGAAGACCTGAAGATAATCTCTGGTAAGTTGTATCAAGCGATTTGGTTGCGCTATTTAATCTTCTCTGAGAGTTCAGAGATGATACATTGGTCTGAACATATAAAGACATTTTTTTCTCTCCTAAAATATGCAGTTTTTTAACTGCTTTTATTTGCTTGAAAATTTATATGAAAATTACGTGCCAACTTTTAAATGTTATATAAAAGAATTTTGCTAATATTTTGATAAATAATAGAAATAATTTTAAATTTTGATTTATTATCAAAAGAAGGTGATGGAGAGAAAGATAGTAGTGGCAGTTTTTTGCCACCTAATTTTAGGTATTATTAACCAAAGTTTAAGAAAAATTTTTTGTAAATTCTTGATCTGAAAAAATCTTTCTGTATAATGGCACACATTGGATGCGGGAATAGCTCAGTTGGTAGAGCATAACCTTGCCATGGTTAGGGTCGCGAGTTCGAACCTCGTTTCCCGCTCCAAATGAAGGGAAGAATAGCATGAGGCTGTTCTTTTTTTCTTTTAGCCCCCCTAAGATCTCGTTTTTGTTCCCATGTTTTTCACGTATTGTCTACTAGTTCAGATCTCTAAGTTTCATTTTGTATAATCTCAATTCACAGCTTTGTCGCTGTGAGGCTTTCTAGCATATTTGATCATGTTAGGAACAGCGATGTTCTCAACATACTTGCTTACAGGCTCTTCAGTATTAAAGATCTTTAGACACTCTCTTTGAGTTTTTGATATTGGCTTGATAGTGATGAAACTGTCGGCAAAACCTATTTCAGTGATTCCATCAAACTCCTTGATTATGGTTTTAACAGAGTGATGAGTAACAGGTTTATTTTTATCAAGAAGCTTTCTTAAGTCATGTTCCATTCTCATATAAAGACTTAAGGCAACAAATTCAACGAAACACTTGCCTACTAAAGAATCTTCACTAGAGGTTCTAAACCTGTCACAGCACATCTTTACTTTTAAGTCCAAGAAGCAGTCTTCAACAGTACGTCTGTCCTTATAACCGTAGTAAGCCTGCTTACCATCTCTGACAGAATCTGATACAAGCACAAATATATCGGCATGCTGGTTTGCATCTTGGAAGGCTTTGTTATTCAGGGTAATACCTCCGTTTTCGTCCTGTATTAAATATTTATCTGCAAAGCTTTGATTGGTAGCATCTAAGGTCATGCCATCCTTTAGCATTTGCATGATGTCGTTACGACGCTTTTGAATTTTTTTAGTAAAAGCACCTGCTCTTTTTTGATCGTTGAATACATGGACAAAGATCTTTTATTGACTGTTTTACCATTGATTTAAAAGTCAGATTACGAATAATTAAAAAAATCTAAAAATGCTTATAAAACAAATAAATCAAATTACGGATAATTATTCGTAATCATGAACCGTATTTAGAACCTTTTATTGAGCTCTGATAGATCGATCTTGTAGATGGAGTCTTCATCATTAATTTCTTGTTTCAAAAACATTGCCATGTAAATAGGTGCGTAAGTCAGTTTTCCTTCAACCTTCAAATTCGAGTTATTAAAGATCAAAGCTCTGTTTAGATTAAATTCTCCACAATCCATTATATTTGAAAGCGCTCTGTGGACTTTGTAATCTTTACCAGACTTAACTTCTATAGGAAGCACTTCACCATCATATTCGATTAAAAAATCGAGTTCTCCTCTTTTCTTATTGTTATAGTAGTAAAGATCGTGTTCACAAGCGGTTAATTCTTGAGCTATATAGTTCTCAAAGATTGCGCCATAGTTTAATTTGTCGTCCCCACTAATGATTTTTAGTTGAATTCCTTGAGAGTACTCTGATGCTAAAAGTCCTACGTCACTCATGAACAATTTGAATAAACTTCTAGATTTTGATAATTTTAAGGGGATCTTTGGTGTTTCTACGTTGTAAACAGGTAAAGCGAAACCTGCGTCTTTCAACCAGAGAAAGCTATTTTCATACCTATCAAACTTGACTCCTGATTTGATATCTTTGATGATAAAGCGTTTGTTTTGACTGTTAAGTTGAGGTGCTATTAGTTCAAAGATCTGAGCTATTGCAAGCTTATTGTTCTTGTCATATTGAGTAATGTCTTTTTTATAGAGATTAACTATTTGATTTTGTATGTCAATTCCTTCATTAAGGTTGTTCGTTTCTATGTACCTGTTTACAGCAGCAGGCATGCCTCCTACCACTAGGTAAACTCTAAACAGTTCCATCATTTTCTTATGGATAAAATCATCAACAGGCTTTTTCTCCTTAAAAGATGTTTCAAGATTTTCTAGGATGCTTGAGTTCAATCCGAGATTCAATGCAAATTCTCTAAATGTAAGAGGGAACATCCTTTTTATAGTCAGGTAGCCTACCGGTACTGATCTAAGATCATTGATTTCAATTCCTAAAAGAGAACCAGAGAGAATGTAATTATAAGATCCTTCATCAACAAGAAATTTAATATATGTTATAACTTCTGGACAGATCTGTACCTCGTCAAAAAAGATAAGGGTATCTCTTTTTATGAGTTTTTGTTTTGTGAATAGAGACAGTCTTGCAAGAAGATCTTTTGTGTTACTTAGATCTTTGAACAAAGAAATTGCTTCAGGTTGTTCGATAAAATTGATTTCAATGTAGGTTTTGAATTTTTTTCCAAACTGTCTAATTGAGAATGTTTTTCCAATCTGTCGAGCTCCTTCAATTAATAGGGCTGTTTTGGATATTTTAAAATGGTCGATCAAAATTCGATCTACAGTTCTAGTTAGCATTTAAAAGCTCTTTAAAGTTTATTTTATCTAACTTATAGATATGAATTGCCATTTTTCCAACCTAAATTTGAATAAAATTGACCTCTTTTCCAACTAATTTGAACTGAATTTTTGCCAATATTCCAACTTCTTTCAATCTTGAATGTAGTATTTTGTAAGAAAATCTTTAGTAAGGCTGTATTTGATGTATCAAAATAGTGGATTAAAAGTTGATCTATAATTCTTGTCAGCATTCTAAGAGCTAATAACAGTTGGTTTATCTAGATCATAGACAAAATAATGCCAATTTTCCAACTAAAAATAACTAAAATTGTCCACTTTTCCAACTGAATTATGCTTTATTCAGACCACTTTTCCAACTTTTTAAGAAAATTAGGGATACAAAAGAGCAAAGAAATCACTTTTAATATGTGGTCTGAGAACGTGTTTTTAAAGCTCATTTTTGCTATCTGAAAATAAAACTCATCACTAAAAAATACCCTTTAAAAAGCTTGAAGTGACCACACTTGTATAAGTGTGAAAAGAGAATAAAGGGATTGCAAGAAGAAGCAATCCGAGGAGCTTTTATGAAGAACATGAATAATTGCAATAAGAATATGTTAGCAAGAGTTAATGATGGTTTTAATAAGAACTTTGCACCTACACTGTTTGATTTCTTCAGCCGTCCATTAGCAGACTTTGATAATATGTTTACTCCAATGGCAACAGACAATGCTCGTGTAGATATTAAAGATTTAGGTGACCGCTATCAGCTAAAGGCTGATATGCCAGGTGTTAAGAAAGAAGACATCAAGGTTGATTTTGAGAATGGTGATTTAACCATCAGAGCTGATCATCATAAAGAGTGCAACAAAAAAGATGAGTTTGGCTTTATGGTTCATGAGCGTTCAGAAGGTACTTACGAGCGTAGCTTTCATTTTGAAGATGTTGATCCAAAAGATATTACTGCAGCTTATGCAAATGGTGAGTTGGATATCTGCTTGATGAAAGCAAAAGATGCAAAGACTTCAACTTCAATTAAGATCCACTAATTAAAAGTGCTAGCTTTTAAAGCTTAGTCTTACAACCGCATAACACAATAGTTTACTCTCATAAATAGATAGGGCAGAGCCACGAGGCTCTGCCTTAATCAGTTGCGTTTAGCTCTCATTTAAAGATTCTTTTCAAAGAAAGATTCGATCTTATCAAAAGGTATTACATCCATCTTGTAGTAAAGATCTGTATGTACTGCGTTAGGTACGATGTACAGTTCTTTGTTATCATCTTTTAGCTTTTTGAACGCGTCTTCAGAGAAATATCTTGAGAGGGCTTTTCACCATGTATCATCAGTACAGGTGTTTCAATTTCATCAGCATATGACAAGAATTGGCATGTTCATGAAGGTTGCTGCTGAGGTTACAGTAGCACCTGATGTAGAGCCATATGATCTTTCATGGTAGCCTAATTTTGTTTCATAAAAGTTAGAGTAGTCCTTAACAAACAGAGGCATATCAGGAGTTACCTTAGCTGGGAGTCTTTCAGCCATTGCATAAGTACCGTTCTTATAATCAATAGTACGTTCTGCTGCAATTTGAGCTCTTGCTTTCTGTCTATTTGCTTTTAATTCTTCAGAAGACGTACCTTCATCAAAATAGCCATTTGCCATGCCTCTTGTCATGTCGTACATGGTTGAGGTAACGGTTGCTTTGATTCTAGGATCTTGTGCGACTGCATTTAACGCAAACCCACCAACTCCGCAGATGCCAATGATACCGACTTTGCCATCAGCTACGTTTTCATTATTCAGTAGGTAATCAACAGCTGCTAAAAAATCTTCTGTATTAAGTTCTGGGGAGGAAATGTTTCTAGGCTCTCCGCCACTTTATTCAGTAAAAGCAGGATCAATAGCTAAAGCAATAAAGCCACGAGCTGCCATTCCCTGAGCATAACGACCTGATAACTGTTCTTTTACGGCACCATATGGACCTGCATCAGCTAAAGCTCTTAGCTTATCTCCTTTTTTCATATTAGCAGGAGTATAGAGATCACCTACCATGTTGATGCCAAAGCGATTGTAGAGAATAACTTTGTGGTGATGAGCTCTTTTATCCTTAGGAAAAGCTTTATCCCATTTTTCGGATAGAGAAGATGCGTCTATGGTTAAAGTTGGAGCTTGTGAATCTTTAGCGTAGGATGAGTTGACAGCTAGTGTAAGCAGCATAGTTGCTACAAGAGGGGGGCTAACACTTTTGCTTTCATAAAATGTTCCTTTATGTATTTTGTATACATGTACTTTAGAACAGTAAAAAGCAAAAAATAGGCACTATCTTTTCAAGTTATTGCCAAATTTTGCTAAAAATTGAGAGTTTTTAAGAGAATTGAGTTAGTTTTTAGAAAGTTTTTTGTGACTGTAAATATACGAAAACAAACTAATCAGATGTTAAATGCTCAATAGGAAGAAGCTTAGTTAGACACATTAGATCCTGATTTTGAAATTTCGTCGATTAGATCTTCTACAAGATATTCATCACTCATGCAGTGCATATCAGATATGCCTTCACTTACAAGAGGGTAGAGCTTTGACTTATAGAAAATATCTAAGGCTTTGCGCATGGAGATATGTTCTTTTTTAGCCAACAGAGCAACTACTCTTGAGTACTTCATTTGCAGTAAGATTGGATTTGCGTCCATATATGTATCTATCCTCTATAATCTGGTGGCTTTTATAAAAGTAAGACAACTCAAGGCAAGTTGAGAGCTAAAACAGAATTGCAAGTTAGGCTTTTCAAAACGAAGTCTTTTTATGGCTTCAGCTTTATCTATAAGACCATCAAAAAACAGTTCCACTGTGTTAAAAACTTTGTCATTGGCAACGCCACCGATAACAAGATCATAGTTAATTGTGTCCTGTCCGCTTCTGCATCTTAAGATAAAATCAAGCCAGCTTTCAGAGTAGTCATCAAATTTCATTACATTAAGTGAACTTAGCTTGTCTTGAGTGAACTCAAAACTTGAGATAAAGCTGTCTTTGCCTCTTTTTTTAATTTTTAAACTCCATTTTAGAGATTGCTCGTAAATTGGAGTAACGTAAAAACCAGCACCAAAATCTACATTATTCCTTGAGTGTTTTAAATCTGGAGTCTCTACCTTTGTGTAAGACCCATGATAAAGGATCATTCTATAGCCCCTTTTTCTTTCATCAAGGATATGATGTCGTCCACAATGTAATCTTTGCTTTGTGTATGAAGAATTTCATATTCAGGAATGATATAACTGTCTAAAATGTTGCTTTTATCAGTAAGAGCTTTATATACAGAATTAGCTTTTATTCCTAGCTTAATTGCAATGTTCTCGATACAGAAAATAGCAAATTCCAGCTCATTTTGATTTGTTATATCATTTTTCACAGTCATTATAATCTCTCTAGGCAAGTTCACGATTTAAGTATAGTTGTCAGGACCAACTAAAACAAGATGAGATAATATGTACTCTGTCTTGTCAGTAACCTGTAAGATTTTATAAAGCTTATCGATTAAATCTTGATGAAAAGTTGATTTTCGGTTGAGAAATAAGGGCAAATAAGCGAAAATACACGCAGTTTTATTTTTGAAAAATCAGTGAAAATGGCAGATAAAAATCTCTTAAATGAAATAAACAAACGTAGAACGTTTGCGATTATTTCCCACCCTGATGCTGGTAAAACCACCATCACAGAAAAAGTTTTATTATTCGGTTCAGTAATTCAAAGAGCAGGTGAAGTTAAAGCCCGTGGCTCAACCGGAGCCTTTGCTCGTTCAGACTGGATGGATATGGAAAAAGAGCGTGGTATTTCTGTTTCCACCTCTGTAATGCAGTTTCCATACAATAACTGTACAGTAAATCTTCTAGATACCCCAGGTCACGAGGATTTCTCTGAAGATACCTACCGTGTGCTTACCGCAGTAGACTCATGCTTAATGGTAATTGATGCTGCTAAAGGTGTTGAGGAAAGAACCCGTAAGTTAATGGAAGTAACAAGATTGCGTACCACTCCTATTTTAACTTTCATGAACAAGTTAGACCGTGAAACACGTGATCCTCTTGACCTTTTAGATGAAGTAGAAAAAGAGCTTAACATTCTGTGCGCTCCTATTACCTGGCCTATTGGTTCTGGTAAGTCTTTCCGTGGTATTTATCACTTATTAAAAGATGAGGTAATGCTTTATCACTCAGGTGAGGGATACCATATTCAGAAAGCTCAGACTATTAAAGGACTTGATAACCCTGAACTAGATAAAGTTCTAGGTGAGGATGAAGCTTCACAGTTACGTGATGATATTGAACTTGTAAAAGGTGCTTCAAATGAGTTTGATTTAGATCTGTTTCGTGAAGGTAAATTAACCCCAGTATTCTTCGGTACTGCTTTAGGTAACTTCGGTGTTGACTGCATGCTAGACGGCTTGACCGAATGGGCTCCTACACCTCTATCACGAGTAGCTGATGAGCGCGAGGTAGTAGCATCTGAGGGTAAACTTACAGGCTTTATCTTTAAGATCCAGGCTAATATGGATCCTAAGCACCATGACAGAATCGCTTTCATGCGTATTGTTTCTGGTTCATACCATAAGGGTATGAAACTTTATAACGTACGTTTAGGCAAAGAAGTTATTGTATCTGATGCTGTAACCTTTATGGCAGGTGAGCGCGAACAGGCTCAGTTGGCTGTAGCAGGCGATATCATCGGTTTACACAACCACGGTACCATGCGTATTGGTGATACCTTCACTGAAGGTGAAAAACTTCACTTTAACGGTATTCCTAATTTCGCTCCAGAACTCTTCAGACGTATTCATTTAAATGATCCTCTAAAGCAGAAACAGTTGCAAAAAGGTCTAATGCAGTTGTCAGAAGAAGGTGCGGTGCAGGTATTCAGACCTATCATCAACAATGATCTGATCGTAGGTGCTGTAGGTGTGTTGCAGTTTGATGTGGTGGTATCTCGTCTAAAGCATGAATACAATGTTGATGCAAAGTATGAGAATATCGCTGTAACCACAGCCCGCTGGTTATCATCAGATGATCCTAAGGCTTTACAGGAAATTCAGGATAAGGTTCCGCAGTCAATTGCCTTAGATGGTGGTGATAACCTAACCTTCCTTGCAACATCTGGTGTTAATTTAAACCTTAACATGGAGCGTTATCCAAAGGTTAAGTTCTCTGCTACGAGAGAACACTAATAATCCTTGCCTTGAGGAAACTTAAGGCAGGTAATTTAAGAGCACATAAAGAGGACATATGCTGTACGATGCACATGTACATGTAGGAATGTTCGATGATATTGAGTCATTGGTAAAGTGTGCTCGTTTGTCAAATATAACTCCCATCTGTGTAGGTATAACCTTAGATGAGAGTTTACATACCTTAGAACTTTTTAAAGCTCAGAATATAAAACTTCCTGTCTTTGTAGGTATTCATCCTTGGTATTTAAAAGACCAAAAGTTTGATTTAAGTCTTATTGAAAAGTTACTTTCCTTTGAAAATGTCGTAGGCATTGGAGAATGTGGTTTAGATAATAAGATTGAAATACCTGTAAACTCTCAAATTGAGGTTTTAGAACAGCATTTAGAATTAGCTTCAAAGTATGCTCTGCCAGTTAACCTGCATATACGAGGCTGTCATGGTGAGTTAATAAGAGTTTTAAAAAAGTATCAAGGTCGGATAAAAGGTTTTGTCCACAATTTTACCTTCTCGTACGATATAGCTAAAAAGTACCTTGATTTAGGCATGATGTTATCAGTGGGACATCACATTACCTTTAATCAGGCAAAGTTAAACTCTGTTTTAGAAAAAGTAGGTCTTGAGAATTTTGTTTTAGAGACAGATGCTGATTTTTTACATACAGGACCATATGATCCAAACTTAATCAAAAGAGAGTATGAGTGTATTTGTAGCTTGTTTAACCGTACAATGGATGAAACAGAGATTGTTTTAGAGAACAATCTCAAAAGGGTAATACCTAAGATTGCAACTCTATAAATTCATAACTAAAAGCAATAGGAAAATCGCATGAGCTTTGTTTATATTGTCAAAAAAGATCTCGCATTTGATATTAAAAAGGCAACCAAAAGCGTTGAAGAAAATACCGGTATTAGCTTAAAAGCACTTGCTACAAAAGAATTACATGGTCATGTAGGTGCTTTATTTACAACCGACAATGACAATGCTCATGAACTATGTAAAAAGGCAGTAACTGAAGGCAAGTTTGACTTTGATGTCTTTGCAGCTACCTCTTTTCCAACTTTAAAAGAAAAAGGTGAGATTTGTCTTGATATGGATATGACCTCAGTGCAGATTGAGGGCATTGATGAGATTGCAAGACGTTTGGGCGTATATGACAAGGTCTCTGAGATTACCTCAAAGGCAATGCACGGAGGTCTTGATTTTGCTCAGTCATTAACTTTACGTGTAGCCATGTTAAAAGACGGCGATGCCTCCGTAATTGAAGATGTTAAAAGCATTATGAAAGAGACTGATGGTCTTGATGTCCTAATGCAGACTGTAAGCTCACATAACTGGGTAAAAGGTATCTGCTCTGGTGGCTTTGAACAGTTAATATGTGTCTTAGATAAGAAATACTCTTTAGATATGGTGTGTGCTAACTCTTTAGAAATTAAAGATGGCAAATTAACCGGTAAAGTTGATAAGAGAATTGTTGATGCGACAGTAAAGCGTGAAGGCGTATTAGATCTACAGCAAAAATTTAACGTAGAGTCATCACAAATCATTGTCTTAGGTGATGGTGCTAATGATTTAAAGATGATTGAGGCAGCTTCCCTTGGTATTGCTTATCACGCAAAGCCATTAGTACAGCAAACAGCTCCATTTTGTATCAATCATTCTGATCTTAGTGCTGTAGCTTTGCTTTTAGAGTTAAATTCATAAGATGGCTAAAACAAAAAGCGTGTTTGTATGTTCAAGCTGTGGTGCTAAATATTACCGCTGGCAGGGTATCTGCTCTGAATGCGGTGAGGCAGGTACCATCAGTGAAACTCTTGTTGATACTTCTCCTAATGCTGGAGCAAAGGTAGCGGCAAGAGTTTTATCTGGTTTTGCTGGAGCAACCGGTAGTGGAATTTGCTCATTAGCTACGGTTGATCTTACCAAACGTCCTAGAATTTCATCTGGCTTTACAGAGTTTGACAGAGTCTTAGGCGGAGGTATTGTCTCTGGCTCTGTTGTTCTAATAGGCGGTAATCCAGGTGCCGGTAAGTCAACCTTACTTTTACAGACTGTAGGCAGACTCTGTTTAAATCATAAAGTACTGTATGTAACCGGTGAGGAATCATTACAGCAGGTAGCACTGCGTGCTAATCGTTTAAAGATACAGGCTAATAACATCAGAATAGCTGCTGAAACTTCAATTGATACTATCTGTGAGATGGCATCAAAAGAAAGACCAGAGGTTTTAATTGTAGATTCTATTCAAGTTATGCATGTAACAGGAATTGAATCAGCACCAGGTTCTGTAAGTCAGGTCCGTGAAGGCGCTGCCGCCTTAACCCAATTCGCTAAAAGGACTGGAATCGCAGTCTTCATGGTAGGACATGTAACTAAAGACGGTACCTTAGCAGGTCCTAAAATTTTAGAGCACTGTGTAGATTGCTCTGTAATTTTAGAAGCTGGTACTGACATGCGATACAGAACACTGCGCTGTCAGAAAAACCGTTTTGGCGCTGTAAATGAGATTGGTGTCTTTGCTATGACAGATACTGGTCTTAAAGAAGTTAAAAATCCATCTGCCATTTTTTTAAACCGCCAGGAAACAGTGGCTCCAGGCTCACTTGCAATGGTAACTTGGGAAGGCACAAGACCTTTATTAGTTGAGTTACAGGCATTAGTAGATTTGTCCTTATACTCAAATCCAAGACGATTGTCTTTAGGTACTGATCAGAACAGACTTTCTATGCTGCTGTCTGTATTGCACCGCCATGCTGAATTTGCACTAGCAGATCAGGATGTCTTCGTAAATGTTGTAGGTGGTGTAAAAGTTGAGGATACCTCATCAGATGTACCTTTAGCCTTAGCTCTGATTTCATCTTACAGAGACAAGCCAGTAGATAAAGGTACAATTGCTTTTGGAGAAATTGGTCTTACAGGTGAGATAAGACCTGTACCATATGGTCAGGAGAGAATATCAGAGGCAGTAAAGCAAGGTTTTGTGAGGATCATTGTACCTTTTGACAATGCTCCTCGAACACGCAATCCTGATGTAGAGGTGATTCCGGTAAAGAGAGTTACCGATCTCTTTAATTTAGTCTAAAGTTTTGATTAAGTAACTAGACTATGTAGTTAGTCTAGTTACTTAAAATAGAGACTAGCCTTCAGATACTAAAGAATGAACTAATCTTAGAGCGATAATTAAACGATCCTCGTTTCTAAATCTCTGCTCTAAACATTTACCTGCATTTGCTAAATCATGCTGTAAAGATGACATCTTTTTCTCGTTAAGATCTTCTGCGTACTTATCAGTAAATCTCATTAAGTACTCTGTAGTAGCTTCAATCTTAGGCATAGTTCTATTAGCAATAGACAATGATCTGCCTGAAGCATTTTCAATTAACTCGATGATCTTAGGATAAAGATCAAAGTGACCATGTGAAATATAGTCAATCAAGTGATTACAAAATGAAGTCACATCCTCATAAGAAGGGTAGCAAACATCATTCTGATTTGAACTGCGTGATAAAGATACATTTAGGATCTTCATATACATGAGTACAAGATCCTGACGAGCTTTGATCATGTCATTGACCCATTTATATTTTTCATCAACATTCTGTAAAGTGGTGTTGAAAGTCTTTCCAAATTCAGTTGCTTTCATACGCACCTCCTCATTTGTTCTATTTAATCTAAAAGTAAAATATCATAAAAATCAGTTAGTAAACTGTTACTTAAATCAAATAAATAGATATAGAAGGTAGGGTAAAAACAGATAATGCCACGAGTGTGGCATTATCAGAATGAAAAATTTGAATTTTGCCAAAGATAAGCTTAACGCTTAGCCATTAGAGACTGCTGATAAAGTTCACGCTTGTACTTCTTGATGGAAGCGGCAAAGGCTTTACGAGATTTTGAATTTAGTTCTACTTTCTGATTATCAAGTTTTACTCTTAATGGGTTTACAGCTCTACCACCGATACGTACCTCATAGTGTAAGTGTGGACCTGTAGAAATACCGGTATTACCAGAACGAGCAATTGTAGCACCTTGTTTTACTCTCTGACCTGGGCGAACTGATAACTTAGACAAGTGCATGTAAACAGTAGATACTGTTGATGAATGTCTTAATACGATAAAGTAACCAGCTGATCTTGAGAAGCCTGCCTTATCTACAACACCATCGGATGGAGCTGAAACTAATGAACCTACAGGCATACCAAAGTCAACACCGTTATGAGGTCGTACACGACCGGTTACAGGGTGTAATCTTCTTGGATTAAATGGAGAGGTTACTCGTACTCTTGAATGGAATGGGAAACGAGCAAAACCAGCAGAACGAGCTGGCTTTAGACCGCGTTCGTCATAATACTTGCCATCTGCTGTATTTAAGTAGCTTGCAACCTTTCCTCCACGTGACAGGGTAAACTCAACAGCGCAGATCTTGCCTTTACCTTTTGATTCTGTAAAGAGCACTCTCATGCTGTCACCTGCGCGGATGTTACGAGAGAACTGAATCTTTCCTTTGAACATCTGCAAGATCTTGTTGATCTCTGTATAGGTAATACCAGCTTTGTTAGCTGCTGTTGAGAAGCTCTCACCTTTGCCGATATTAACTAAAACCAAACGACCACGTTTAGCAGCGCTCATCTCCTGAACAGGCTCGTCTTTTACAGCTGCTACCTTAGTGTCTTTTGCTGTGTCTGTCTTAGAGGCTGAGGCAGTTGCCGCTGTTTTAGCATCAGGAGCTTCTTTTGAGGCCATTAACTTTGCCTGTGAGGTGGCATCATCATCCATCTCATAAGAACCTAACCTCTCTTTGACTACAGTGTAGTTACCTGATTTGTCAGTTTTATAGAAACGTAACTGCTCTTTATCTGAGATTGGTTTAATAAATACCAAAAGCTCACCTTTACCATCAACTAAGAAAGAGAGGTTCTCACCAATCTTTAAAGAGTTAATTCTTTTAGCAAGTGACTTGTCGGTATCTAAAATTGCCATTAAGGTAGCTGCAGGAATGTTCAAATCCTCAAATAATGAGGAAATGTTATCACCTCGCTGAACACTCTCTGTTACCCATTTAGTGTCGATATCAGAGCTCTGATCTTTATCAATCTTTTTAGCTAAAGCAGAAACTTCCTTATCTAATTGAGCATCTGAGTCTGCTAAATCGGCATCAGGTAAAGAATCATCATAGTTTTCCATCTGACGAGTCTTATCTTTATTTGAGGTTATGCCATAAGCTTGGGTTAAAGGAACAGAATCATCAATATCACTTACATGTTCATCGCCGTAAGCGAACATGTTTGAATTTGAGCTAGAGTCAGTATCTTCACTTGTTGAATAGAAATTCTTATTAGTAGCGATAGATAGAGTCAGGGCTATGACAAAGGTAGCCAAGATAGCCTTGTTATGTTTTTTTGAAAGAGGTCCCTTCCACGCTGAAGAACCAATGGCCTCTTTTGAAATGTAGTCTTCTGATATCATTTTTGTATCTTGTAAAAAGTCTTCATTAATATTGCATATTGCAGATATAGCTCTCTTCTTAAAGGCATGTGCCCCTAGATCTGCCTTTTGTAATTTTTGCGTAGTTAAGACTTTGTTTAAATTCTTTATAAATAAGCGTTTATTACAAGTTGTAATGACATTACCAATAAACGCTTATTAACAATGTTGTTATTCACAAAAGTATGTGAAATGTTTAATTGTAAAGTTTATGTAGTTATTATGTACATTAAGCTTTAGTATACTATATTAATGAGTAGACAGCTGATATTATTAGGTGTAATTAATTCACATATTTGAAACAATTTGAGGTAGAGCATGATTTTTGGAGAAAAGTATTACGGAATGTTAAAAAAACTCTCTCCATGGAGACAGAGTTTGTTTTCATTAGTCTTAGCTCAAAGACAATATCCTAATTATGCTCTATGGTGTGAGGTAAATGAGGTCAAAGGGGGAGCTAAGGCTTACCAAAAGACTCTTAACACCTTATGGGAGTTCCATAAAGACAAGTTTAATACAATCGATCTTGAAAAAGTATTAGATGAGTTTGAACCATACTTACTTGATGATGAGAAGAACGACTTATCAGTTGGTGACTTATTTTCATTAGATGCAACTTTGTCACTATCATCTTCAATTCTAGCTATCATTATGCATGAAGGTGAAGAAGCTGAAATGGCATCTCGAGCCTCATTAAGTGGAGTCATTCGTCAGATTGAACAATCCTCAGATCGTGAATATACAGATGAAGAGTTAAGAGAAATGGAAAGTGTCGATAACGAGGTTAACTTCCAGATAGAACTTTATGAACTCTTAGAAAAATCTAAAAGAGAACCTTCGCTTGTAGATAAACTTTATAAGTTAAGTTTAAACGGTGGTGTAAGTAATATCGGTTTAAGCCTTGAGTAATGTGCTTTTAATAGTGGGGCTTTTAAAGAAAGAGGTTTAGCTCCTATTTGTAGAATGCCTCTAAAATTAAAATCACACCACTTAAGATAGATACAGAAGAGAACACAAACTTAACCTTGGCAACCGGCATTTTTATTAAAAGTGTAGTTCCAAGATATGCTCCTGTGAAAGCAGCAATGATCATCACTGGTATCCACTGCCAGTGAATTGCAGTTAAAGCTCCTACAGTAATTGCACCTACTGCATTCCATATTGTAGCCACAAAAATCATAGTATGCATGATAGCTCTTTTAAGCTCTAAGCCAAATACACCCACTAAAGTTAATGTAGCAAATAGACCTGCACCTGAAGAAAGTGATCCTGAAAACATGCCGATTATCAGAATACATATGGTGCCTAGGATGGTTCTGGTATAAGAGCGATTTTCAATTCCTTTAGAACCAAATCCTTTTTTGAACATGGTATAGATGCCAGATCCTATGGTAATAAAACCTAAGACTATCTGCGCAATATGAGATGGAACTGAAATAATGATTATTGAGCCTGCGACTACGGCAGGGCAACCTACAAAGAGCATGATAAGACTTACAGCCTTATCAAAGGCAAAGGAGCGGTTAAATCCTTTTTTGGACATGGCTCCAATTCCCAAAAATACTACCGCTACCTTATGAGTTCCTAAAGCTGTAGCAAAAGGAAGACCTAAAAGGATCAACATTGGAAATTGGATAAAACCAGCGCCTCCACCGGAGACACTGGCAAAGAGGTTGGCAACAAAGGTAACTAAAAACAGAAGTGACTGATTTACAATTTCCTCTACCACCATAATCTCCATTTTTACTACTTACGGTTTAATGCACGCCATGCAATATCGTTTCTGTAGAACATTCCATCAAAGTGAATGTTCTTAATGTGAGCATAAGCCTTTTCACGAGCCTTTGCTACATCATCACCTAAAGCTGTTACGCATAAAACACGACCGCCTGAGGTTACGATATTATCACCTACCTGCTTGGTACCAGCCTCAAAGACCTTAAGATCATCTCCAGTCTTAATCTCAAGACCTGTGATCTTGTCTCCCTTACGAGGAGATGCTGGATATCCGTGAGCTGCAAGTACAATACCGATTGCAGGACGAGGATCGTATTTAATATCAACGCCATTTAAGCCACCGTTTTTGCAGGCTTTCAAGCATAAGTCTACAAGATCAGATTGCATACGCAGCATGATTGGCTGAGTTTCAGGATCACCAAAACGGCAGTTGAATTCAACTACTCTTGGTGCACCATTCTTATCAATCATTAGACCTGCGTATAAGAAACCACGGTATGGAATACCATCTTCTTTCATTCCCTTTAAGGTAGGATTGATGATTTCATCCATAACTCTCTTGTAAACAGCATCAGTTACAACAGGAGCAGGGGAGTAAGCACCCATGCCGCCAGTATTTGGACCGGTGTCACCGTCACCTACGCGCTTGTGATCCTGGGATGTTGCCATAGGAAGTGCGTTCTCAGTGTCAGACATTACAATAAATGATGCCTCTTCACCTTCCATGAACTCTTCGATTACAACTGATGCTGAAGCATCACCGAACTGATGATCATCTAACATGTTGTGAACAGCATCAATCGCTTCTTTTTCAGTCATAGCAACTACTACGCCTTTACCTGCTGCTAAACCGTCAGCCTTAATCACGATAGGAGCACCCATCTTTTTAATATAGGCTACAGCGTCATCAGTCTTAGTAAATACTTCGTAAGCTGCTGTTGGAATGTTGTGGCGCTTTAAGAAGTCTTTTGTAAATGATTTAGATCCTTCTAGCTGCGCACCAGCCTTGCTTGGTCCAAAAATAGTCAAACCTTCTTTTTCAAAAGCATCAACGACACCAGCAACTAGTGGGGCCTCAGGTCCTACGATGGTAAGACCAATGCCTTCCTTTTTAGCAAATGAAACAAGACCTTGAATGTCATCAACACTGATAGCTACATTCTCCATCTTGTCTTCATGAGCAGTACCAGGATTACCTGGTGCTACAAAAACTTTGTCTGCTAATGGTGATTTAGCAGCACGCCATGCTAGAGCGTGCTCACGACCACCGTTACCAATAATTAAAACTTTCATTTAGAACCTCACCTGTTGGGGATTAAAAGTAGGTAGTAAAAGTAGTTTGCAATTTGTAATTAAAGTTACGTGCAACAGCTCTTGTTAGATATATATGCACGTAACTACTTACAAATTAGTGACGGAAATGACGCATTCCGGTGAATACCATAGCGATACCGTGCTCGTTAGCAGCATCGATAACTTCCTGATCTCGGATTGAGCCACCTGGCTGAATAATGCACTTAATGCCTGATGCAGCTGCGGCATCAACACCATCACGGAATGGGAAGAAAGCATCAGATGCAAGGGCAGCCCCCTCAAGTGATAACTTAGCATCTTCTGCTCTTAGACAAGCAATTCGTGCTGAGAATACACGGCTGGTCTGACCACAACCGATACCTAAGGTCTTCTTGTGGTTGGTGTAAACGATAGCATTTGACTTAGTGAATTTACATACCTTCCATGCAAATAGAAGTTCATCCATCTCATCTGCTGTAGGAGCTCTCTTTGTTACAACCTTAAGCTCTTCTTTCTTAACAGTCTCAAGATCAGCTTCCTGAACTAATAGACCACCATTCACTCTCTTGAAGTCTAATCTTGGTTTAGCCTGACCTAAAGGACCAGTCTCTAACAATCTTACGTTCTTCTTACGAGCAACTTCAGCTTTAGCTTCCTCTGATACAGCAGGAGCTACGATAACCTCACAGAATTGTCTGTCAACGATAGCCTTAGCAGTTGCGCCATCTAACTCACGGTTGAAAGCGATGATACCTCCGAAAGCTGACTCGCTATCACAGTTAAAGGCATCTTCATAAGCCTGAGTTAAGTTTTCACCTAAAGCTACACCACATGGGTTTGCGTGCTTTACGATTACGCAGCAAGGCTCTTCAAACTGACGAACACACTCGATAGCAGCATCAGTATCAGCAATGTTGTTGTATGAAAGCTCTTTACCCTGTAACTGCTTAGCTGTTGAGATACCAGCATCGTGTGCATAGATATCTGAGTAGAAAGCAGCTTTCTGATGAGGGTTCTCACCATAACGCATGCTCTGTAATTTCTTGAAGTTTAAGTTTAGAGTACGAGGTAAAGTTGATACGGTACCATCTGAAATGCCGTAATCAGGAACTTTAGTACCAAAGTAGTTAGCAATAGCGCTGTCGTATGCTGCGGTGTGCTCGAAAGCTGCAATAGCTAGATCAAAACGGGTGTTCCATGTTAATGAACCATCATTAGCATCCATTTCTTTGATTACACGGTCGTAATCTGATGCTCTAACAACGATAGCAACATCACGGTTGTTCTTAGCAGCTGCTCTTACCATGGTAGGACCACCGATATCAATATTTTCGATAGCCTTCTCAAGAGGACAGTTTGGATCTGAAACAGTCTTAACAAATGGGTAGAGGTTTACAACAACCAAATCAATAGGTTTGATGTTGTGCTCTGCCATTACCTTTTCGTCAATGCCACGACGACCTAAGATACCACCGTGGATCATTGGGTGAAGAGTCTTAACTCTACCATCCATCATTTCAGGGAATTTGGTGTAATCAGATACTTCGATAACCTTAACACCATTCTGATCTAGTAATTTAGCAGTACCGCCAGTTGATAAAATTTCAACTCCGCGTTTTTCTAATTCTTTAGCAAATTCAACTACACCAGATTTATCAGAAACGCTGATTAGAGCGCGTTTGATGGGACGTAAGAGGGCTTCCATTTAAAGACTATGCTCCTAAAAAAATATATGCGACTTTAAGGACAGGTAGAGTCCTTTTTAAAGTGCATACATTGTACCAATTTGTTTGAACAAAATCGCTATTTTAAATAACTAACAACAATGGTGCAAAAAGTAAGTTATATGCAACAAGTATAAGAGAATAAGTAATTAGTGGTATGTGTACTCTTATTTTTTGAACTTATTACAAAGTAAATTAGACGATGAAAAAAGAGTCTTCGGCAATAAGTCAGAATATGACTGTATAGTTAACTTTACGTGTAGGATAAAGCTTTGTTAACTTTACGTGTAGGATAAAGCTTTGAACATAAGCACGACAGTATGTCAAGATCTGATATATAAGCCAAAATAAAAAAAATCTAAAAAAAATCTAGAATATAAAATTATATTAAAAATCAATATATTAAGATAACGGTAAGTGATAAAAAGTACTTAAAGTAGGCATGTCTCAGTGTTTTCGCAAAAAGATCTATCTTTTTTTTTTATAAAATAGCGTATACTAAGCGCGTTTTAGGTGAGATATGCCACTAGATGTGGGCTCATCACAATAGAATTTTATGATTGAGTATATCAATCTACACAAAGTATTTATCGTTATAATCGCTCAAGAAAAGAGCATATTTCAAAGGAAATTGTGAATTATGAATAAGTCTGAACTTATCGAGCAAATCGCTAAGCGTTCTGGTTTACCTTTAGCTGGTTCACGCAAGGCTTTAGACGCATTATTAGAGACCGTTGGTGAAGCTTTAGCTTCAGGCGATCGCGTTCAGTTAGTCGGCTTTGGTACTTTCAAAGTTACTGAGCGTTCAGCTCGTGAAGGTCGTAACCCACAGACTGGTGCTGTAATCAACATTCCAGCAACCAAGACTCCTTCATTCAGCGCTGGTGCTGAGTTAAAGAAGACTGTAAACAAATAATTACAGTTTCATTGAGTGAATAAGAAGAAACCAGATCTTAAAGGTCTGGTTTTTTTATATACAAATTAAGTTTTATTTGGGATTTTAACGTAATTTTTCAACTATGAAAAATACCTAAATTATTAGCTCATAAAAGAGCTAATTTGAGCTATAGTTAGCATGATATAACTTACATAAAATGTGTTTTATCAGCTTGTTTTTAGAGCAAATTGTAGAGTATGCTTAATAAAACTTACATATTCGTGAAGATTTTTGCAATTTTAGATATTTATACTAGATATTGCTCTATTGCTAACTAATAATAGGTGTATTGAGATAGTTGTATCAAGAATTATGGTTAGTTAAATTTTATAAAGGGAAAAAATTATGGCACTGAATCAAAAAGCAGGTCAGAAAGCTAGTTTTGAGGACTTAGACAACATTCCTCGTTTAATGGCTGCTTATTATCTGAATACTCCTGACATGGATGATCCTGAGCAGAGAGTAAGTTTCGGAACCTCAGGTCACAGAGGAACCTCATTAAACGGTTCATTTACAGAATCTCACATTATCGCTATTTCTCAGGCAATTGCTGAGTACCGTCAGAAGCAGGGTATTACAGGTCCTTTATTCATTGGTATGGATACTCATGCTTTATCAGAAGCAGCTTTAGCTACTGCTGTTGAAGTTTTAGGTGCTAACGGTGTAGAAGTTAGAGTTGAAAAAGATCATGGCTATACACCAACCCCATCAGTATCATTTGCTATCTTAAATTACAACAAGGGCAGAACCTCTGGTTTAGCTGATGGTATTGTAATTACACCTTCACACAATCCTCCATCAAACGGTGGCTTTAAGTACAACCCAACCGATGGTGGTCCTGCTGGTACTGAAATTACCTCTGTAATTCAGGATAGAGCAAATGAGATTTTAAGAAACAACCTACAGGGTGTAAAACGTGTTCCTTATACCAAGGCAATCAAGCTATCAAATGTAAAAGAACACGACATGTTAACCCAGTACGTTGACGCTTTAGGCGATATAATCGACATGGAAGCAATTTCAAAGTCTGGTATCCACATGGGTGTTGACCCTCTAGGCGGTTCTGGACTTTATTACTGGGACAGAATTGCTGACAAGTACAAGTTAAATCTTAAGGTTGTAAATTACGCTGTTGATCCTACCTTCTCATTTATGTGCATTGACCGCGACGGCAAGATCCGTATGGATTGCTCAAGCCCATATGCAATGGCAGGTTTAATTAAGTTAAAAGATGACTTTGATATTGCTTGGGGTAATGATCCTGACTATGACAGACACGGTATTGTATGTCATTCAGGTTTAATGAATCCAAATCATTATTTATCAGCTGCAATTAACTACATCTATACTCACCGTCCTTTATGGCCAAAGGAGGCTATGGTTGGTAAGACTGTAGTATCTTCAAATCTGATGAATCGTGTAGCAATAGGTTTAGGTCGCAAGGCATACGAAGTACCAGTCGGCTTCAAGTGGTTCGTACCTGGTTTATTTGACAAGTCATTAGCATTTGGCTGTGAGGAATCAGCTGGCGCTTCATTCTTACGAAAAGATGGCAGTGTATGGACAACCGATAAAGACGGTATCATCGCATCATTACTAAGTGCAGAAATGCTAGCTGTAACCGGTAAAGATCCTTCAGAGCACTATAACGAGTTAATTGAAAAGTATGGTCGTCCATACTATAACCGCGTTGATGCTCCAGCATCTCCTGCTCAAAAGGCTGCTTTAAAGAAACTTGATCCTTCAGCAGTTGAAGCAAGCGAATTAGCTGGTGAGAAGATTGTTGATAAGTTAACTAATGCTCCTGGCAATGGCGCTGCAATCGGCGGTCTTAAGGTTGTAACTGAGAACGGTTGGTTTGCAGCTCGTCCATCAGGTACTGAGAACGTTTATAAGATCTACATGGAAAGCTTTAAGGGTGAAGATCATCTAAAGAAGATCGAAACTGAAGCTCAGGAGATTGTAAACGCAGCCTTAAAGAAAGCAGGTGTTTAATCTAGCTTTCAATTAGGACTAGAAAAGAGAGCAAAAGCAATCGTTAAGGATTGTAATTGACTCTAAATGGACCATTAAGTTCAATCTTATTGGTCCATTTTTCTTTTAATGTGATAATAATCAAAACTGCCCCCGTAATTGAGTACACTTTTTGGCGCTAATGGGCTACAATCGGAACATTCAAAATACTTACAGGATAAATAAATCAAATGAACAAAAAACTGTTATTGTCTTTAGGCATTGCCAGTGCGGTTAGCTTATCTGGCTGTTCAATTCTTTCATCAATGTTAACAACCGAAGATGAGTATTTGGACAAAGCTTCAGCTGCTATGGATATCGATTCAAAAGATCTTACAGTATTACAAGAAACCATTCGTCCTGGTTTGGATGGATTGTCTTATGATCTAAAAGGAAAAGACGGTACCCTTTACAGATGTAGCCTAAAGTCAGGCATAACTGGTACAACAGGTGCAGCATCTTGCAAGAAGAAAGTTGGCAACAAGTGGGAGCCTATTGGTGAACAGCAGGCAGAATCAGATGATGATGGTTCATGGTTCCATTTTACAACGGGTACGGCAAAGAGTGAGTACGTGCAAGAAGCTCCTAACACAAGAGGTGTCGGTGCTAAGTCTCGTGGTTCTAAGAGAGTAACTACATCTGGAAAAGCTACTATTGTAGCTGATGATTCAGCCCCTATTTCAAGAGAATACGTAGGTGGTACTTCTTCATCTGAGACTCCAACTATTGTATTTACTCCAAAAGATGATGAATCTGCATTTAAGACCAATCCTACTAAGACCTATAATGGTCGTTTCAAGGTTCGTGATGAGCAAGGTCATTCATACGAGTGCCACTTTGCTAACGTAGGCCAGGTTGTATCAGATACTATTGCAGTATGTACAAAACTGTACTAATACTAATCAAAGACTAATTATTTAAAATAGAGCTCTGGCAAGCGACAGTTTGTCAGGGCTTTAGTTTTATTAGAGATTAGATTAATTCTCTAAAATAATGTAGAGTGAGTAATACTTCTATATGAATCTTTGTATGGGGCAGATATAAATGGGTTATTACTTAAATCCATCATCTCCAAGATATGAAAAATTAAAAAAATCCAAAGTATTTGTTGATAAAACAGATATTTTTGAGATATTAAATGAGAACCTTGGAAAAGAAAAAAGTTTCTTTTGTTTAAGTAGACCTCGTTGCTTTGGAAAGTCTGTAACGGCGCAAATGATCTGTTCTTACTATGCAAGATGTCAAGATAGTTCTTCATTGTTTGATAATCTAAAAATAGCTTCATTTGATGACTACAAGAAACATTTAAATCAGCATGATGTAGCCTTTAATCAAATGCAGCAATGGTATGACGGATATTCATTTAAAGATGTACCTCATATCTACAATCCTAATTCAGTAGTAAATGCAGCAACCTATAAAAAGTTTATAAGTTACTGGACCAAAACAGAAACCTTTGAAAGCCTTCAGGAATATATTGACATGAATATGGAAGGCTTAAGAGATGACATTGTAAAGTTAATTGCAGGTGAAGATGTCATAGTCGATGTATCAACATTCAGTAATGATATGGTAACTTTCCATTCAAAGGATGATGTCTTAACCTTACTTATTCATTTAGGCTATTTAGCAATTAAAGGTTCTACAAATTTAGGCGTTATAGTACACATTCCAAATGAAGAGATTAAGTTAGAGTTTAAGACCTGTGTAAAGAATAACAATAGATATGCAGGCGTATATGACCTAATCAAAAATACAGATGTTCTGTTAAATGAGATCTGGTCATTAAACTCTGAAGCTGTTGCTAAAATCTTTGATGAAGCTCATCAAGACCATACATCAATTCTAACTTACAATAATGAGAACTCATTAGCTAATGTAATTGCCATTTCTCTATTTTTGAGTACAACAAACACCTATAACGTTGTAAGAGAATTACCTACAGGAAAAGGCTATGCTGATTTAGTTTATCTGCCAAAGCCTGGTGTAAACAAGCCAGCGCTTTTAATTGAGTTAAAGTTCGATAAGTCAGCACAGACTGCTATCACTCAGATTAAAGAGAAGAATTACTTACAGTTCTTTAAAGACTATAAAGGTGAAGTCCTATTAGTAGGTATTAACTACTCAAAAGACACTAAAACTCATCAGTGTATTATTGAAAGGGCAAAGTTAGACTAAAAAAATCAATAGCTGATAAGAGAAAGCAAGCTATAAACAATAAGACTATGTAGCAACTATTACAAGGAAAACACAGTGGCAAAATATACAATCGATAACTTACCTATAGTAAAGGGAAAGTATAAAGTAATCGCTTTAGATCTTGATGATACCTTATTACGTTCAGATAAGAGTATCAGTGAGAACACCATTAAAACCTTACAAAAAGCTCAGTCTCAGGGCTTTTCAATTGCCATTGCTACAGGTCGCCATCCTAAGAGCGCGGTCCTTTACATGCAAAAACTAGGTTGTCTTAATAAGAACTCTTATGCTGTATGCTTTAATGGAGCAGGAGTTGTGCGTTTGTCAGACTATGTAGCTTTTGGTAAAGATATTGGTTTCCCTATGGTATGTAAGGAGACTGCCCCATCTTCATTAGTAAGAGAAGTAGCTCAATTTGCTCATGACAATGACTGTGTAGTTCACGGTTACTCGGTTACTCGTGGTTTATTAGTGGAGAATCATAATCCTCATACCCAAAGAGAAATTGATAACGGCAGAGTAGGATTTAAAGATATTAGCTTTACAAGTTTAGATGATAATGAAGAGTTCTTTAAAGTATTAGTTGTAGGTGAAAAGGAAACTTTAGACAGAATTAGAGGAGAATTGCCAAAGAAATTTACCGATTTCTTTGCAGTAGTTCGTTCTGAAGCTAATTATCTAGAATTCATTCCAAACCATTCAACTAAAGGTACTGCAATTGTTCATCTATGCCAGGCTTTAGGCTATACACCAGAAAACGCTATGGCTTTTGGTGATGCTGAAAATGATCTTGCTATGATTAAGTCTGTAGGTCTTGGTGTTGCCATGAAAAATGGCTTTGACATTGTCAAAAATGCCGCTGATGTCGTAACCCTTACAAATGACGAAGATGGCGTAGCAGAGCTCGTTAAAAAATATTTGGATTAAATTATGTTTAAGATTTCTATCTTCAAGGATGAGAATGATGCTTCTCTAATGAGAAGCAAATATCATGGCTCAGACAGTCTGCCTTTAAAAGTATCAGTTAAATCAGCTGTAAAAATGATTAAGCTCTATTGGTCATCAAAGGACAGTCTGTTTTCATGGTTTTTATTACTTTTAATTGTAGTTTTAACCTCTGGAGCAATTTATTTAGCAAAGGTATTTAATACCTGGTATAAGAATTTCTGGGATACAGTACAAGAATACAACTTACCGGGCTTTAAATATCAGCTCATGATGTTTGCTATCTTAGCTACCATCCATGTAGTAGTATCTGTTTATAACGCTTATTTAAGATCACAGCTGTGTATCCGCTGGAGACGCTGGTTTACAGGCAAAGTAATGCATGATTACTTAGATGGTGATTCTTTTTATAAGATGCAATTAGAAGATAGAAAAACAGAAAACCCAGATCAGCGTATTTCTGAGGATCTAGGCAACTTTGTAAGTCTTACAGTATCTTTACTTTTAGGTACAGCATCTGATCTTGCAATGCTAGGTACCTTTGGCGTAGTGCTCTGGGATCTATCTCATGCTGTAACCATGACCTTGTGGAATGGTTATGAACTGCATTTACCTGATGGCTATATGCTCTATTTAGCAGTAGCTTATGCGTTTATTGGTACCATTTTTACCTTCATTATTGGTAAACCTTTAGTAAAGTTAAACTTCCGTCAGCAGCGTTATGAAGCTGATTTCCGTTTCTCTTTAATCAGAGTAAGAGAAAATTCTGAGTCAATTTCTCTATATAACGGTCATGCTCCTGAGGAGAAGATTTTAAGAAACAGATTCTCTGAAGTAGTTAAAAACTACTTTGCTTTAATTAAACGAGAAAAGGTTTTAGGTTTCTTTACATTAGGTTATGCTCAAACTGCGGTGATCTTTCCCATGTTGATTGCAGCTCCTATGTATTTTGCTAAGGTAATTACCATAGGTAGTATTATGCAGATTAGCTCTGCCTTTGGTAAGGTTCAGGACTCTTTATCTACCATTATTAGTTCATTCTCAACATGGGCAAACTATAAATCAGTAATTGACCGTTTAGCTTTGTTCTTTGACAGTATGGATTCAAGTAATGAAATTGAATGTCTTGCTCCTAAAAAAGCGGGCAATAAGTTTATCTTAAATTCTCTTACTGTAAAAACCCCTACAGGGAAGATGCTGTGGAACAATCTGTCATTAGAATTAAAAGAAGGACAAAGTCTTTTAATTAGAGGACCATCAGGCTGTGGTAAGTCTACTTTAATTAAAACTATTGCTGGTATTTGGCCACATGCTGAAGGTGAAATCTTAGAACCTGAGAACTACAGTACTTTATTCTTATCTCAAAAGCCTTATTTACCTTTAGGCACTTTAAGAGATGCTATCTCTTATCCTGGAGAAACTGTAAAAGATGGCAGAATTGAGATGTACTTGCACGAGTTATCACTTGATTATCTAGTAGCTGATCTTGATAAAGAGGATAACTGGTCGTTGATGTTGTCTTTAGGTGAACAGCAACGTATTGCCATTATCAGAGCTCTTTTAATTAAGCCTCAGATCTTATTCTTAGATGAGGCAAGCTCAGCTTTAGACGAAAGAATTGAATCTGTAGCCTATGACTTATTAAGAACTGAATTAAAAGATTCTGTAATCTTAAGTGTAGGTCATCGTTCAAGTTTAATTGCAAAGCATGAACTGATGTTAATTTCAAAGAACTCAAACGGAGAGTGGATCTTAGAGAATACTAAAGATGCTGTAAAAGCATAAAAATTTTTATAAAGTTACATTAAAAAGGCCTCGTGCTTTCAAAAAGTTTGAGGCCTTTTACTTAGACTTTTCTTTTAACTTTTTAAGTTATGAACGTTGCTTCTTTCTTCTATGTAGAGTGTTTATTTTTGCCATACGACCGGTCAACTGCTCAGAAGCTCCAAACAGCGGTCTATCACCTTTAAGGAACTTGCCTTCATAGTCGTCTAATGCTCTTACAACCAGTTTGTATAAACCAATTACAGCAATGATATTTGGTATTACCATTAAACCGTTGAACATATCAGCTAATTCCCAAACTAGGTTTACCTTTAAGAAAGAGCCTGTCATCAAGAAGCAGAGTACGATAACTGAGAAGATGTTAATAACCTTGTAACCGAAGAGGTATTTAACATTCTGTACAGCAAAGAAGTACCAGCCGATGATGGTTGTAAAGGCAGCAAAGAACAAACATAAAGCTACGAAGCCTGAGCCTGCTGAACCCATACCTTTTACGAATGCAGCCTGAGTTAATTCAATACCAGTCTTAGTACCATCTAAAGAGCCTGTTACTAAAATAACTAATGCTGTTGCGGTAAGCACAATGAAGGTATCAATGAATAGACCAATGATAGCTGCTAAACCTTGCTCAACAGGGTGCTTTACTCTAGCAATAGCATGAGCATGTGGAGTAGAACCCATACCTGCTTCGTTAGAGAACAGACCACGAGCAACACCGTAACGGATAGCTTCTTTTACAGAAGCACCGATTACACCGCCGGTTGCAGCAGATGGATTAAATGCACCTACAAAGATCTCTTTAAAGGTTGGCAGAATATCGCCAGCAAAGCAGATCATAATGTAGATAGCGCCTAAAACATAGACACCAGCCATTAGAGGAACCATCTTTTCAGCAAATCCTGCAATACGCTTGATACCACCAATAAAGATGAAACCAGCTAACAGAATGACGAAAAGACCAGTTACCTGAGTTGGAATGTCAAAAGCAGAATTAAATGCAGTTGAAATTGAGTTTGCCTGGACCATATTGCCAATAAAACCTAAGGCAATAATGATAAGAACAGAGAAGATGGTTGCAAGTGACTTACTACCTAAACCGTGGGTAATGTAGTAAGAAGGACCACCTGTGATATGACCTTCAGAATCTTTTGAGCGATATAGCTGAGCTAAAATTGCTTCAGAAAAGATAGTTGCCATACCAAAGAAAGCTGCAAGCCACATCCAGAAGATGGCACCAGGACCACCCATTGCCATAGCTGTAGCTACACCTGCAAGATTACCTGTTCCTACTTGGGCAGCAATTGCGGTTGCTAGTGACTGGAAGGAGGTCATTCCGTGGTTACCTGCTTTTTCACCGTTAAATGACAGGCCACCGAATACGTGTTTTACGGCGCGTCCAAATTGACGGATCTGAACGAAGCGAAGCTTAAAGGTAAAGAAGATACCTGCGCCCACCAGTACTGGGATCAGACACCATGGTCCCCAAAGGATCGAGTTGATGTCTGCAACTATTTGAGTTAAAGCATCCATTATTGTTTCCAAATAAGTGAACGAACAAAGGCAACTTTCGTTGCCCAACCGAGAGGTATTTTATAACATTTGAAACAATAACTTAAGTGAATGTAAGAAAGTTCACTTAAGAAACATTTGATACTACATTCAATCATACCTTTTAAGACAGATTGAAAGATAGTAAAGGAAGTCATCAGATGCTTATCTATTTAAGCTTTTTGCAAACCACAAGACAATCCTTTTTACAAAATACTAAGCCATAAGCGTAGATCTCAGTAATCTTTGATTGTTTAAAAAAAGGTTGTGCGTAGTTCATCTCTTCAATCTGAGATAGAGCCTTAGCTGCAAGCTCATCCATATCCACTTCATTAGATGTAGCTTTTATCTCAATGATTACAGCTTTGGTATTACGCTCAGCTTTAAAGGTAATATCAAGATATCCATTACCAGACTCATAATTAGAATGGTATTCTGATACGAGTTTCTCGCAACTTGTAAAGATGCCATTGATAAAGCCATGATAGTAGTTCTCGTGTGGAGCTTTAGTTGCTGTATCCCTAATTGAGACATATTTTTGTAGCATATCAAATAAGACGTCATAAATTTCTTTTTGATTGCCACAAGACAAAGCATTAACAAACTTATTGCGCAGATTGAGCACTTTAAAATCAGAGCTGAATTTCTCTTTAATGTTATTGTTAAAGCACCCTAAGATTTCTAAATTAGGAATTCTTGCAAAGACATCTTTATTGGTTTTACAGTCTTTTTTTAGCTCTTCTTTTTTAGTCCGTTCCCAATCTAAGGTCAGATAACCGGTATGAAGCAGTAGTGACCAGAAGTCATTTGAGTTATGCTCTGACAAAGTGTCATAATTCATAGATTCATTTAGTTCGAATTTAATTGACTTAGCATCAACTAAATTCTGCATCTTTTGGTTGTCATTGTCTGTAAGGAATCCAAGATACTCATATAAAGCAGGACTTGAGGTTGAATTTGCCCAATAGTTATTAGCTTTTACTAGAGTTTTATGACCGTTTAAATTGTTTTGATAATTTTCATCTAGATAGTTAATCACATCCCATGGACAGAATATCTCTTTGTCACAGAACTTATAACCGTCATAGTTATTTTTAACGTCTGTAGCATAATCATCCATCTCATAGTCTTTTAGAATTTGATAGGTCTCATCTTTGGTAAAACCAATGATGCCTGTTAAATCTTTATTTGTAGCTAGAACTGTATTTACCTTAAAGTTATTTACACCTGTAAATAAGCTGTTCTTAGCTACCTTTAAACATCCTGTAATCACTGCTTTACTAATAGCCCCTTCGTCACCAGGAGTGGTTTTTAATAAATCAAAAAAGCCTTTCATAAAGGTAACCATCTTTTCATGGCAGTCTGCAACAAAGTCAGGTCTGTTCTTATATAGAACTTTGTTTACTCTATCGCGGTATGAAGCAGCTGCTAGTGGTACATCGTACTCATCAATTAAAAGAATGGCTCGTCTTCCATACTCTTTATATAAGAGTCTTGATAAGGTCTTTAAAGCATCTTTGACGGTTTGCTGATTTTCGATTTTAAGTAAGTAACTTTTTGTAGTTAAGTTTTCTAACTCGTCTTTATCAGATTTATCTAATTTATTACTATTCTTTAGATAGCTGTATCTTAAAGCAACAGCATATACAGCTTAGGCAAAACTCTCATAAAACTCTTTAAAATTAGTACCGTCTACTTTTTTTTAAGTAATGGTAATAACAGGACACTGTCCCATGAACTTATCACAGAACTCTTTGTCTTCTAAGATTTTGGTACCTTTAAAGAGCTCTAATTGTTTTGAGTTATCAAATGGTTTTTCAGGATTGATTTTCAAAAATGAGTCAAACATGCTTATGAGCAGAGTCTTACCAAAACGTCTTGGACGGGTAAACAACAATACATCTGAGGCATCTACTCCAAAGACTTGCTTTATATAAGGAGTTTTATCAACAAAATAGCAATTCTGTTCTCTTAATTTTGTAAAGTCATCTTTACCGTATGGTAATTCTAAGAATTGTTTGTTGCTCATTATTCGATCCTGTTTTAGGTTTGACTCTGCTCTTTTATCTTTCAGTTATAAATATACATTATTTATAACAGCCGAACCGCAAGATACTGACATATTTTGTCATTTTTGAAGAAAAGATGAGAATGATTGACCTCACTAAAAGGTCAACCTATTAGCTTAGATCTTGTTGTCCTTGTCATCAGTATCTGATGCAACTTGATTCATTTTTGAGTGGAACTTCTTTTTTAGAATTACAAATACAACGACGATAACTAATAAGCCTAAAACTAAATAGATTGCTTTTTGTACATCGTGAACATAAGTCATGAGGGTATCAAGATTGTCAGCAAAGAAGAATCCTAAATAGATCCAAACAGGAACAGAGATAAGTGCTGCTAAACCATCCATAATAATGAAGGTTATGTAGGAAATACGATGGCTCATACCGGCTACTAGGTAAATAGGGGATCTTAAACCAGGAAGAAAACGAGCTACAAACAGTAAGCCTAAGCCATATTGTTTAAATTTACGTTGAATTTGAGAGAATCTTTGAGGAGTAACAATCTTTCTGAAGGTCTTAATCTTTTGAATACGGTAACCAAAGATCCTGCCTGCAAGGAACATGGTGCTATCACCAAATAGTACACCAATGAGACCTACAACTAACATGATATGAGGATTAGCAAGATCAAGACCTGAAATTACACCGCCTGAAACTAAGGTGATATCTTCTGGTACAGGTACGCCTAATCCGCATAAAACAAGACATGCAAAAACGGCCGCATAGCCGTAACTACCAAAAAATCCCACTAAGAAATCTAGCAATGAAGTATCCTCTTTTATCTTAAAAAGATGGCTGAATAAAACTCTGCAAAGTTTGTTTTATTCAGAGTTTATTAGCACAGCTTTACTCTATTATTTTTAATGCAGTTTTGACGGCCGATATAATAACAGAAAAATAGCTAAAATTTTTAAATTAATGCGTCCTTAAATCCTAGTTGTCTCCATGCCTCATAGGCAACAACTGCAACAGAGTTTGAGAGGTTAAGACAGCGACTGTTTGGTGCCATAGGGATCTTAATTCTCAGATCATCAGGTATAACCTTATACACCTCATCAGACAGTCCTTCTTTTTCTCTACCGAAGATCACATAGTCACCATCTTCAAACTTAAAAGAAACATGTGAGTGGTGTGCTTTAGAGGTAGAAGCAATTAAACGCTTAGGTTTTTCTTTTTCTAGGAATTGCTGAAAGTTGACATGAACTGTAAGGTTGCACAGCTCATGGTAATCAAGACCAGCTCTCATCAGTCTTTCATTATCAAGATAGAAGCCTAGTGGACCTACAAAATGAAGCCTTGCACCGCAGTTTACGCTTAGTCTAATAATGTTGCCTGCATTTGAAGGCATTTCTGGCTGGTATAGAACAATATTGATCATGATTTTCTCTCTTTAGTTAATGCCGCTATTGTAATCAATTTTTATAAAGTTATTAAGGAAAATCAGAACTAAAATTGCCAGTTGATAAAATTGATTGAATGCATGAATGGTGCTAACATTATCGAGATTTTTACAGCAAGAAATATATAAGCAAGTAAACCTATAAAAATAATAAAAATTTTGATAAAGAACAAAGAATTAGCGGAGGACTCAAATGCAATTTCGCCCAACTCAGGGAGCGGCACATCACAGTAGTATCAGCCTTTTTAGAAAGGTATTGTTTGGCGCGGTTTGTCTTGCAAGTTTGATCTGCATTTTTGTTTTAATTTCATTCCGTAATAATCTCCACAAGGCTATGAGTGGAGAGCTACTGACTAATGAAACCACAGATGGAATAGTAACAACAGCACAAAGTTCCTTTATGGAAAATGTGTTTAATTACTTTGGAAATGTTACTTTTCTGTTTCCTTTGGTATTTGTATTTATAGGTTACAAACTCTTTATCAAAAAGATCGCTCTAAAAGAAATAGACTTCTTTGTAATAGGTCTGTTTATCTTAGGTTTTAACATCCTTGTAATTGGTCTGTGCTCATTATTTTCAGGATTGGTTGTAGATACAGAAACTAGTTTAGGTGGCTTTTTAGGCTATTTCTTTATGAGCATGTTTGACTCATTGCCATTCCCAATAGGAAAACTTTTACCTGCTTTAGTTACATTACTAGGCCTTTTCCTCTTTACCTCAAAAGGTCCTTTTTGGTACTTTGACAAGATCGGTAATTTTATATTTGGCTTCTTCGATAAAGATAAAAAGCAAGACAACAATAAGAACGAAAAACAAGAGCCTCAAGTTAATACTCAAGAAGATGACAGCGTTTTGTATGGCAATATCAAGCTTGACACTAAAAACGGAGAGTTAAAAGAGCCGTTCCAAACCAATCTTGATTTTTCTACAAAGAAAAAAGCAGAAGAGAATACAACTAGCGATCTTTTCAAAAGCACTTCTTTTTCATCAGGTTCACTTCCAGCCTTTGGTGAAAAGAAAAAAATCTTCCCAAGTACAAATAATGAGCAGTCATCAATTGAAAAGCCTCGTCACAATAGAACCCGTTCCGCTGTTGCTCATAGACGAGAACCTGAAGTGAAGAGAATTGAACCTGAATTTGGTTCAATTGGAAACTTTTCTGCTGATAGTAATGCACTAACACAGAATTCAACTTCTCAGGAGGGCTGGGGGGCTCAAGAAGAGTCTAGCCCTTATATTACTCCTGGCGTTCAGGTTCCTGAGTATAAGAAATCATCAGATGCGTCAACTAGCTCAACATCTAGCACATACTCAAATTCTTATGGATTTGATAATACCTCTGAGGATGCAAATTCAGGTCCATCCACCTACATTTCAGGAGTAAACGCTCCAAATGTAGCTCCTTCATCTAATCAAAATTACGATGATGGTTCAACTAAGACTATTATTAAAGATAGCAGAAATGTACAAGAACCAGTGGTTCATAACACAGTAAAAAAGACTATCATTACAAGACTAGAAAATAGTAGTGATAATCAGAGTTCAAGTTACAGCAAAGGTTATGGAGCTGACTACAGCAATGCAACAGAGCCCAAAGCTTCAACTATTGTTTATAAGGCAGGAGCTGATCACCTTCCTCCAACTGAAGTTGTAGGTAATCCTTCTCGTCGTTCTGAGGTAAGCACTGTAATTACCAGAACCACCACCATACCAACAGTAAACGTACCTAATAATGAGCCTAAGGTTAGCATTAGTTCTGATGGTTCATCTGTAAGTGGCGAATACTCACAGCCTTCATCTGTAATTACCAGAGCTCCTACTTTATCAGAGGATAATAAAGCCTATGGTGAAGCTACTACAACAAGTTCAATGTTACCAAGTCAAGGTGAAATTTCAGAAAACGTAATTAACTTTACTGATCTTACCAAGTCTCAAGATAGTTCAAAAATTGAAGTTGAAAACTTAAGTTCAGCTTTTGTGCCTTCATCTGATGAGAGTGATGAAGAGCTTTCTATTGCTGACACTCAACCAATTAAAGAGTCAGATTCAAGTTATGAACAGTATTCAAAGGTGGCAAGAGGAGTTTTAACTTCACAGAGTAATGTAGCAACTGCACCAGCAGATAGTAACTCTCATGTAAATAGCTCAAAAGTTAATAATGAAAACACATCTTCATCTGAAAATAAGGTAAATCAGGAGCCATTAGTTACCCCATATCAGGGAGTAAGTCAGAGTATAGCTACTAGCGCTAATCAAAATGTTGCTGAAGAAAACAAGTCAGGTGATGACAAGTTATTAACTGAAGCTTTACATGCTCAGCAGACAGGTGCACTAACACAATCTTCACAGCAACAGACTCAAGCTACAGAGCCTATGTTTAATCCATACGCTCCATTGCCAGAAAAAGAGAACAGCACTTTGAACTCAGTTATTGAATCAGGCTATTCTGCTAATACTCAAAACAGTGCATCTGTAATGAATATTAACCCTGAGATTAGTTCAAGTGAAAGAGTGAACAGTGTTTCTTCAAATACTCCTGCTAATGTCATGGATGGTTCCAGATATGAGTCTAAACCTCCGTTTGAGTCTATGAATACTTTTAGACCAAGTAACATTTCAAATAAGATTGAAATTAAAGGCTCAAACACAAACGGTGCCTCTAAAGCTACAGTCTCTTATGCAAAGGCAACAGAAACATCTCCTTCAAAAATTTATGGCAAATGGAGACCTTCATTTGATTTATTAGAGCAGTCACAGTCTCAAGAACAGGTATCAGCTGAAGAAATTTCAGAAAAATCAGCTCGTATTGATAAGTTTATGAGTGACTTTGGTGTTAAAGCAAAAGTTGAACAGACCGTATCGGGTCCTGTTATTACAAGATATGATATTAGTCTTGAAGCAGGTACCAAGTCTAAGACCATCGTAAATTTAGAAACTGATATGCAGCGAAGCCTAATGAGTCAAAACATCAACATCATCGAGGTGGTACCTGGTACTCCATATGTTGGTATTGAAGTTCCAAATGATAAGCGCCAAATGATCCGTTTAGGTGACATTATCGATTCAGAGGAATTTGTACACTCGAAAGCAAAACTGCCAATGTGTTTAGGTGTAGACACTGTAGGTATTCCTGTTATAGCTGATCTTGCAGATGCTCCTCATCTACTGATTGCAGGTACCACAGGTTCTGGTAAGTCAGCAGGTTTAAACTCAATGCTAGTATCATTGCTCTTTGCAAGATCACCTGCTGAGTTACGTCTTATCATGGTTGATCCTAAGACTGTTGAGTTCTCTCAATACCAAAATTTACCTCACCTATTAACTCCAATTATTACTGATCCTGATTCAACTGTAGCTTCATTAGCATGGTTGATTAAGGAAATGGAGCGTCGTTATAAACTTTTATCCTTGATGAATTTATCAAAAATTTCACAGTTAAATGATTTCATCAAAGAAAAGAATCTCTTGGGTGAGAAAGTTTATGATCCTATGTGGTGTGAAAACACAATTGGTATTCCTCCAGAGCTAAAGCCAGTTCCATATATTGTTTTAGTAATCGACGAGTTTGCTGACTTAATGGCTGTAGCTAGTGTAACTAGAAAAAAAGACGGCAACACTCCAGAAGCTTTAATTGCAAGATTAACAGCAAAGGCAAGAGCGGCTGGTATCCATTTAATTTTAGCAACACAAACTCCAAGAGCAGATATTGTAACCGGTGCGATTAAAGCAAATATGCCATCTCACATTGCTTATACCGTTCAAAACTCAATGGAATCAAGAATTGTTTTAGATGAGACAGGTGCTGAAAAACTTTTAGGTAATGGTGATATGTTAGTTAAGTATCAGCAGTTAAACCGCTCTCAGATGTTCCGTGCACAAGGTCCATTTACAAGCAATCAGGATGTTGAAAAGGTTGTATCCTCATGGATACAGCAGGCAGGTGAGCCTGAATATGTTGAGGGCATTACTGAAAGTGAGGAAGAGGAAAGCGTTGAGAGTGAAGATAGTGATGGTTCAGCACAGCAACTAGATGCTAAGTTTGATCAGGTAGTTGAATATGCAAGATCATACTGCTCATCAAACAAGAGACTCTCTGTATCAGAACTACAAACTGCTTTTGGTTTTGGCTATAACAGAGCACGTAAAATTCACCGCCAGATGCAGGCTCAACAAATCATTGATGATAAAGGCTTTTTAATTCAGTAACAGGATAAGAACACAGTCTTCTATCTTATTTTAGTGTAAAGAAGTCTGTTTACATAAAAGGTAATTTTCATGAGATTAGTAACTAGTTTAAAGGGTGTGAACGTAGCATTCGTAAAAGCTGTAATGTTTGCTTTTTTAGTTTCTGTGTCTTTTCAGGCAAGTGCTGATACAAAAGAAGAGTTACAGTCAAAACTCTCAACTTTAAATGCTTTAAGTTCAACTTTTTCTCAAACTGTTACCAGAAAAGATGGCTCTTTAGTGTCTAAGTCATCAGGAAGACTTTCTCTAAAGAAACCTGATAAGTTCATGTTGCATACTACAAGTCCTGATGAACAGGTTCTATTTACCAAAGGAAACACTGTTTATTTTTATGATCCTTTTGTAAACCAGGTAAGCATTTTTGATAAACAGGAGCTTTACTCCTCACCATTCATGCTATTAACCACAAAGAGTGAATCTGTGTGGGGACAGTATGAGGTTGCAAAAGGTGGCAATAGCTATGTTCTAAAAGCTAAAAATCCTGGTCAGGTTGTGTCAATTAAGCTAGAGTTTCAAGGTGATTTAGTATCTGATTTATATGTACAGTTAAAAGATGGTAATACCAATCGCTACACTTTATCTCAAGTAAAGACCCAAGTGTCTGACAGCTCATTTGAGTACAAAATTCCTGAGGATGCTCAGATAGATGATGAACGAAAGTCAAACTGATCTGTTCAGTCAATTTGATCAGGAAAAAGCAGATCATAAAGCCAATGAACAATTAGATAAGGAGCTAAACGACGAGTTTGCTCCTTTAGCCTCAAGAATGAGACCTAAAACTTTAGAAGAGTATGTAGGTCAATCACATCTTTTAGGTGAAGGCAGACCTTTAAGAACTATCTTAAATAAAGGTCAATGCTATTCAATGATCCTCTGGGGACCTCCTGGAGTTGGAAAAACTACCTTAGCATTGCTCTTTGCAAAAGCCTGTAACGCGCATTTTGAGCAAATACCTGCTGTAACCTCAGGTGTAAAGGATATACGTGAAGCTGTAGATAGAGCTTTATTGCGCAAAAGAAGTGGCGTTAAAACACTTTTATTTGTCGATGAGGTTCATCGTTTTAACAAATCTCAGCAAGACGCCTTTTTACCTCATATTGAAAATGGCACTATTACTTTTATTGGTGCTACAACAGAGAACCCATCTTTTAGTTTAAATTCTGCTCTCTTATCTCGAGCTAGAGTGTATGTATTGCAAAAACTCTCTGAAGATGAGTCTAGAACCTTACTTTATAATGCCTTAAACTCAGAGCGCGGTCTTTTAAAAGAAAACATACATTTAGCAGACGGTGTAGAAAAAGCCATTATTGATTTAGCTGCAGGAGATGCTAGATACCTGTTAAATATATTAGAGATGGCATCAGATTTAGCTTCTCCCGTAAAAACAGGTGGCAAAATCTTAACCCTTGCTATGGTAGGAGCTGTAGCAGGTCGAAAACTCATAAATTATGATAAAGGCGGTGATGCCTATTACGAGTTAATTTCAGCCTTCCATAAATCAGTGCGCGGCAGCGCACCTGATGCAGCCTTGTACTGGTATTCACGTATTTTAGAGGCAGGAGGGGATCCTCTGTATGTGGCAAGACGTTTATTAGCGATCGCAACCGAGGATATTGGTCTTGCAGATCCTAGAGCTATGACAGTATGCCTTAATGCTTGGGATATCTTTGACAGAATAGGTGCTTACGAAGGTGAGAGAGCGATTGCTGAGGCTACTGTATATTGTGCTTTAGCTCCTAAGAGTAACCATTTATATGAAGCCTTCCATAAAGCTCGTGAAGATGCAAAACAAAATGGAGAGCTTGATGTACCGATTTATCTCAGAAATGCACCTACTAAGCTTATGGAAAGATTAGGGTATAAAGCAACCTACCGTTATGCTCACGATTATCAGGGAGCATATGCAGCAGGGGAGAGTTTCTTCCCTGAAGAACTAACAGGCACAGTGTACTATCATCCATCTGACAGAGGCTTTGAACTTAACTTATCTAAAAAAGAAGAATATCTAAGACAAAGAGATGAGTTAGAAAAAGACAAGCGCTACCCTCAGGGCTTTAAAGGTAAAAAAGTACAGTATGAGTAACTTTGGCGCACTTAATATTATTTGAACAAATTTTCACTCTGTATGCTAAAATTACCGGCGTATTATTGATTGCATAAAAGCAATTAAACAGAATTCTTTATTAACTTTAACAAATGGCAATTATCCATGCTTGATTCAAGATATTTACGCGCTGATATTGAAGAGGCTGCGAAGCGCCTAGCAACACGTAACTACAAATTAGATGTTCAGAAGATCAATGAATTAGAGTCATTACGTAAAGAGACTATGACTCGCACTCAAGAATTACAGGCTCAGCGTAATTCACTTTCAAAGAGTATCGGTCAGGCAATTAAGGCAGGTCAGGACGTATCTGAGATCAAAGCTCAGGTAGCAAAGATCGGTGAAGAATTGACCGAAGTAAAACAGAAACAGGATGAGGTATTAAAGCAGTTAAATGACATCGCTCTTACTGTTCCTAATTTACCAGATCCATCATGCCCACTAGGTGCTGATGATACTTTCAATGTTGAAGTAAGAAAGTGGGGAGAGCCACGTAAGTTTGATTTTGACATCAAAGATCACGTAGCTATTGGTGAAGGCTTAGGCATGTTAGATTTTGAAACTGCACGTAAAGTAAGTGGTGCACGTTTTGCTTTCATGAAGGGGCCTATCTGCAAACTTCACAGAGCTTTGGTTCAGTTAATGTTAGACTTGCATTATGAGCAGGGCTATACCGAGATTTACACTCCATACTTAGTAAATATGGATTCATTATATGGTACAGGTCAGATGCCTAAATTTGCTGAAGATTTGTTCCACACCAATCTTGATGGTGACTGCGATGGCGATGGTGTAAATCATCATTTCTGCTTAATTCCAACTGCTGAAGTTCCATTAACCAACATGGTTCGTGGTGAGATTATTCCTGAGCAGGAATTACCAATTAAGATCACAGCTCATACTCCATGCTTCAGATCTGAGGCTGGTTCAGCTGGTCGTGATACCCGCGGTTTAATCCGTATGCATCAGTTTGATAAGGTTGAGATGGTTCAGATTGTTAAACCAGAAGACTCATGGCAGGCTTTAGAGACCTTAACTCATGATGCTGAAGCAGTGCTACAGGCTTTAGAGATCCCATATCACGTTGTTGCTCTGTCAACTGGTGATATGGGCTTTAGCTCTGCTAAGACCTATGATATTGAGGTTTGGTTACCAGCACAGAACTGCTACCGCGAGATTTCATCATGCTCTAATTGTGTAGACTTCCAAGCTCGCCGTATGCAGGCTCGTTTACGTCGTAAGGATGGCAAGGTAGAGTTAGTTCATACTCTAAACGGTTCAGGTCTAGCAGTAGGTCGTACTTTAGTTGCTGTTCTTGAAAACTATCAGAATGCTGATGGTTCTGTTACCGTACCTAAGGTTTTACGCAAGTACTTAGGTGGCTTAGAAGTAATCTCAGCTGAGACTAAGTAATGCTATCAGCACTTGATTGGGTAATAGTAGGTGTTATTGGCTTGTCAGCCATAACATCTATTTTTAGAGGCTTTATTCGTGAAGCCTCTTCTATTCTTTCGTGGATTGCAGCTTTTATAGTTGCAAGTCGGTTTTACCCACAGTTATCAGAATATGTTACCTTTTCAAACGACGATTTAACTAGAAAAGTAATCGCCAGCATTGTTCTTTTTATTGTCACCTTAATTGCTTTAGGTTTTGTTGCAAGTACTATAAGTTCACTTGTAAAGAAAGCAGGTTTATCAAGCTTTGATAGACTTTTAGGTGTGGTCTTTGGAGTGGTTAGGGGAATTTTAATTGTAAGTGCTGTCTTTGCAGTATTACAGATCCTAATTAAACTCCATATTCTTTCTTTTATTACCTATTATCCTTGGTATAAAGATTCAATCTTTGTACCTCATCTTGAAGTAATCGTTGAATGGTTCTTTAATTATTTAGGAACCTCAGGAACTGGAGCATTATAGTTATGTGTGGTGTTGTTGGAATTGTCGGAACCTCTCCTGTCAATTTATCACTTTATAATTCTTTGCAGGTGTTACAGCACCGCGGACAAGATGCTGCAGGTATCGTAACCGTAGATGAAGATGACAATTTTCATCAGCGCAAAGCAAACGGTATGGTAACTGAAGTCTTTCAGCAAAGACATATGTTAAGACTGCGCGGAAACATTGGTATCGCCCATAACCGTTATCCTACAGCAGGCTCTTCATCAGCAGCAGAAGCTCAGCCTTTCTATGTAAACTCTCCATACGGAATTGCACTGGCTCATAACGGAAACCTTATCAATTCTAAAGAGTTAAAAGAAAAGTGTAAAAAAGCCCACCGTCATGTTAATACCCAATCAGATTCTGAAATTCTTCTAAATATCCTTGCCTGGAAAATCTCTCAAATCAATAGTGATGTACCAACTGCTGATGACATTTTTAAAGCTATCTCCGGCGTATATGATGAGATTAAAGGTGGTTATGCTGTAGTTTGCCTAGTTTTAGGCGTAGGTCTAATCGCTTTCCGTGATCCATTTGGTATTAGACCTATGGTTCTAGGAGAGAAGAAAGACGAGAATGGCAAGACTGAATACATGGTAGCCTCAGAGAGTGTGGCTTTAGATGTCAGTGGCTTTAAGCTAGTTCGTGATGTAAAACCTGGTGAAGCTTTACTTATCACCAAAGATGGTCAGTTATATTCAAAAATTTGCGCTAAGGATCCTCATTTACAGTCATGTATCTTTGAGTATGTTTACTTTGCTCGTCCAGATAGCATTATTGATGGAGCATCTGTATATGCAACCAGAGTCCGCATGGGCACGAAGCTTGCCGAGCAGATCCAGAAAGAGCATCAGGATTTAAAGATTGATGTGGTAATTCCTATTCCTGATACTTCAATTGATATTGCAGTGCAGATCGCGAGATCATTAGGTGTTCCATACCGTCAGGGCTTTGTAAAGAACCGCTATATTGGCAGAACCTTTATTATGCCAGGTCAGAAACAGCGTAAGAAGTCTGTACGTAATAAGCTAAACCCAATTCCAGCAGAGTTTGCAGGTAAGAACGTACTCTTAGTTGATGACTCAATCGTACGTGGTACCACTTCATTACAGATTGTTCAGATGGCTCGTGAGGCAGGTGCTAACAAGGTATTCTTTGCATCAGCATCTCCTGAGATCCGCTATCCAAACATATATGGTATTGATATGCCTACCTCAAAAGAGCTTATTGCTTATGGTAGAAACAATGAAGAGATCTGCAAAGAAATTGGCGCAGATGCACTTATCTATCAAAAGTTAGAAGATCTTGAAGCATCTGTAACAGAGGAAAATCCTGCTTTAACCAAGTTTGATACCTCAATCTTTACAGGAGAGTATATTGTTCCACCTGCAAAAGACTACTTTGAGAATATTGAAAAACAGCGTTCTGATGATGCTAAAGCTGACAAGGCATGGAAAGATAGTTCTGATTCAGAACAGTTAGATATTTTTAACATCTAGCTATAACTTTATTATTTACAACCTAAATTCTGCAGATCAAAGATTAGTAACTATGATCTGCGGAGTTTAGGTTTTTAACTTGCCATTTCGGATAATTGATGTAAAAGTTTACTCTATCTTGGATAGAAAGTAGCTTTTTCTAAGAATTGTAACTTCTTAGGATCTTCACCTTCAATAAGTTTAATTAAGTACTTAGATAATACTGTACCAATTGAATGGAAGTTCTGTCTTAATCCTGGTATAGGTGGTTGATAGAAAGCAGGTAAATCACTGGTTTCTATGTTAATTACATAAACATCCTTGTTAACTACTAAACCTGCATCAGCAACACCAGCTACACAACCTAATGATGAAATCTCAGAACCACAGAAGATACCATCTGGATGATTAGTTTTTGACATGATGTCACAGAAGAGTTTTCTGTAGTTTGTTTGAACAGAGTAGTCATAGACAATATCTCTGTCTCTATCAAAATCTATACCGTACTCCATTGCTGCTCTTTTAACACCATAGTACTTATGACAAGCATTGGTATATTCAGCTGATGATGAGATCATTAAGATGCGCTTACAGCCTTTTTGGAACAGGTAAGAAGCTGCTTTATAGCCGATATCGTAGTTATCAATATCAGCAAAAGCATGGTCAATACTCATTTCGGTTTGACCAAAGGTAATAAATGGAACCTTATGCTCCTGTAGATAAGTTACTCTCTCATCTCTAGTCTTGGTCGCATTGATGATAATGCCGCCAGCTAAACGTCTTTCAACAGCATACTTTACTGGTTCTAGAGGATCCTGTCCCGGTAGCATTGGAACTACTGAGAGGTTATAAGGAGTGCCAACAAGACCTGAGGTGAGTCCTGAAATTAAAGGTAGAGAGCCCATATCACCAACGATATCACCACTCTTTAACATTGGAAGAACTGCAACAAGATTGTAGTTAATACCTGTTTTTAAGCTCAGCCCCTGAAGATTTGGTGCATAACCTAATTTTTTTGCTGCAGCTTTAACCTTATCGATTGTAGGTTGCTTAACATCGTCGCCGTCTTTTAAGGCTCTTGATACAGTAGTAACTGAGAGCCCTGTATATTCAGCGATGGTCTTTAATGTAACTGCCATAATAAATTTCTGAAAATGTTACTAATAAATTGCTTATTGTTTATATAACCGTAACGATCGGATAAATGGTACCATACATCGCCTAAAAAATATAAGTTTCTGAAAAATTAACCCTAATGATCTAAGGAATATTTTGATTTACGGCAACCAAATAAAGCCGATCAATCTCAAATAAATTGATGGCTCGTTTGTCGTCAAAACAGTTAATAAGATCCTGAATCTAAGCCTTGCATGATGCTCTTTAAAATCAGTGAATTTATATATCTTCTAAAAGGAAATTTGTCAGAGTTGCAATAGGAATATGCACTGTGTATCTCAACATCGCCTGTATTGATGTTAAGTAAGGAGTTAACTCTCTAAAGGAGGCGTTTCCAGAAACTTAAACAGGTAATTTAAAGTCAGAAGAGGAATACCTTTGAATGTTGAAAACACGTTGTTGTAGGACTTTAGTAGCTTTGCTCTCTTAGCTGTTTCTTTATTGCGGTGTTTAACTCCAGTGTGTTTAGATAAATCCTGTCTGGTTAAAGACAGAATGTTGTATGCCATAGAGTTCAATCCAAAGATTGAAGCTAAATGTTTTTCGTCACAGCAATGCTGCTGGTCTTGAAGTTGAATTGTATCAAAGATGTAGTGATGAGATTCGTACAACTATCTGTCATTGTGAGAATGAACAAACTACAAGCAGCTTACATCTTGAGTCTCTGTCTCAAGAGCAGTAGGAAAACTTATGTGAGTTTAAAACTGTTTAAATAATTTAATAACAACAGTTGTGTCGGTATTTTTATAAAATACAATTAACTTAAAACTAGTTTTTTTAAATCTAGAAAATAAATAGAGGTCAAAATGATTGAATTAAAGGGTGTTGTCAAAGATTATGCTTGGGGAGGTTATTGTTATATCCCTATGCTATTAGATTCAGTTCCTGAGGGAAAAACAAGCGCTGAGTACTGGTTAGGTGAGCATCCTTGTGGAACTGCAACACTTTCTAATGGTAAGAAGTTATCAGAGTTTATTGATTACGATCCTAAATCTGTTTTAGGTGAAGAGGTTTGCAAAGAGTACGCAAACAGACTTCCATACTTATTAAAGGTATTAGACGTACGTGAGCCTTTATCTATTCAGGTTCATCCAACTCTAGAGCAGGCAAGAGCAGGATACGACAGAGAAGAGCGTGATAATGTTCCTGCAAATCTGCGTAACTACAAAGATAACAACCACAAGCCAGAGCTGATGTTAGCTTTATCAGATTTCTATCTGTTACACGGTTTTGCTCATAAAGAGACAGCAATTAAGAATCTGTCACGTTTTGCATCTACAAAAGATCTTGCAAAGAAATATGCGGAAGATGGGTTAAACAAGTTTGTAGGCTATATCTTCGGTTTATCAAAAGAAGCCTTAGATAAGATCTTAGCTCCAGTAGTAGATGAGAACAAAGGCGATTATCAATCTTCAAAGATCTCTCGCCGTGATCCTCTATTCTGGATTGTACGTGCAGGTCTTCGTGCTCGTGAATGCGGACAGAACTTAGATGCTGGTCTAATCATGGTTCTTATAATGAACTTAATGTACGTTAAAGAGGGGGATGTAGTATTCCAGGGAGCTGGTATTCCTCATGCTTATCTTGAAGGTCAGAACATTGAGTTAATGGCTAACTCAGACAACGTAATTCGTGGTGGTTTAACTCCTAAATTAGTAGATGTTAAAGAATTATTAAAGATTGTTAAGTTCGAAGAAATCACTCCTAAGACCTTAGTTTCAGCAAAGACAGCTGATGGCGGTGAAGAGTACAACGTACCAGTTAAAGATTTCAGATTAACTAAGTATGTATTAAAGCCAAATCAGAAGTTCTCTGTTCCTAAAGATAAGAGTGCATGTATCTGGTTAGCAGTAAGTGGTGAGTTCAAGTTAGATGAGAATAACCGTTACTACGGTAAAGGTAAGGCTTTATTACAGAAAGCTAATGAGACTTGCACTATTGAAGCTGTTAATGACGTAGTTTTATACAAGGCAAGTTCTGCTCTGTAATTAAAACTTAAAGATTAAATCTCATGTTAATGGCAATCTAGGAGATTAGGTTGTCTTTTTATTTCTCAAACGATATAAGGATGCAGATCTGCATCTTGTCCGCAGTCAAATCATATATAAAAACTAAAAGTAGAAAACGAAAAAGATGTGTCTTTCAAGGTAACATACCTTTTGAAAAGTGCTCTTCATGGCAATTGACCACAAAGAGCCTTAAAAGGTATATTTATATGAAGTGATAATTTTACATCCCATAATTATGTATTTGCTTTTTGCTCATACATCAATCATCACTAAAGATAAGTTTATTCATTTTGATAAATTAAAACTGTGACTGTGAACTACAAACTTTGACAATATTTCAAAGAAATTGCTCATATTTCTAAAAATATCAGTAAAAACTACTGTTACTCATAATTTTATTTGTTGTAGTTCACATTATTTGATGACGAAAAATGAGTGAATATTTTTCTTTTTGATCAAATGGTTATATGTTAATTTTAAGGCTTTGATGTAGCTGGTACCATTATCTAGTTGCTATCATGCGTTGTTCGTTGTAGACAGGTCGACATTAATTGTCGTCAGTTTCAGTCTTCAGAAAAGAGTCTCATAAATTTAATTTGAGTCATAAAGTGATAGTAACATGGAATTGAAATGGTTCATGGAATTGAAGTTTTGCAATGTGATTTCAAAGTTTAGTTTTTATTTGTTGAGTTTTTATATTTTTATGTCCACTACCTTTTAGGCTGACACTGAAATAACAGTAATTCCTGTAAGGTTAGGTCACAGCAACTCCTGCTGTGACCTGATTTTAGATAAGTTAGTTTCTTGTCATCTCCAAAGCTCTACTCCATCTGGCATCAAGTTTCTTTAAATCTTTATCAAAATCTTTTGCTGTCATCAGATCTTGAATATAGCAACCTGTAAAGAAGTCGATCTTTGATTTGTTAGCAACTTCGATGAACTTTGAAGAGTTAATCTGTGATTGAATGATTTCTGGTCATAACTCTTACATACAGGTTATCTGACAGTAGATTGGGAACAGACTAAAAAAGAAGAATTAGCAAAAGAAAACAATAAAGATATCTTTGTAAAAATACCTAACCTAGAGATACTTGAGTGTTTTGAACACAACATTCAAAACAGATTTAATACAAAGATTGCACCAAACAGTGTTGCTGATACTTTAGCTAATAACCTCTTTGAAGGAAAGGCTGAGATTGCATCTGATACTATCTATAACCTGTTACAAAGCTATATTTCTATAAGAGATAATGCTACAAAAGCTCCTCATGAGAACTACTACCATGGTTATTTAAATGGCTTGTTCTCTAACTGCTCTGTAAACTTCTTCTCTGAATACCATTCTAACTATGAATCTGGTGATGGTTATGCAGATATTGTCTTTAGAAATAAACAAGATGAAGTTGTAATCATAGAGATTAAGACCTGCACTCTCTCTGAGAGTTAGAAAGCTAAAGCAAGAGTGGCTTTAGCTCAAATTGAAGATAAAAACTATGCAAAGCCTTATCTTGAGAATGAAGACATATCTTCAATCTACATATATGGTATCTCTTTTAGAAATAAAGAATGTGAGGTTCTTTGCAAGAAGAAAAAGTAATGGTTGAGTTTCTTTTACAACAAGATTTAAGTCAGAATATGAGCTAGTAATAAGATCTCACCATCACTTAAATATCAAGCAAGTTTTGAAGATCTAAAAAAGTCTAACAGCTACCCTTACGAGGCACACTGAATATTAGTCAAGAAAGCTTATGAGCTTACCTTCTTTGATAGAAGGGGACCATTCTCAGATGCCTAGCGGTGTGATCCTGTGTTTAAAGGTACTATTACTCTACGCGCTGTTTCTTACATGAATATTGCCCCAGAGGATTTCATGTCTGAAGAAGAGTGGATGATAGTAACCGAGAAATTAGATTTCTTTAGAAAAGTCAATAGATGAAGATGTTGATGTTATTGGCTATAACTACAGGTAACTCATGGACAACTTTGAGTGGGCTGAAGGATACAAGTATAGATTTGGTCTGATTTATGTTGATTAAAGAACTCAAAAGAGAACCTTAAAAGACTCTGCTTTCTGGTATAAAAATGTCATTGCCACTAATGGAAATGAACTGTAGGAAAGAATGTTGTCCTACAAGATAGTAAAGTAAGCTACAAAAAGAAGCTCAATCTGTTGTTTTCAGATTGAGCTTGTACTTTTACTCGATACTTTTCTGTATAAGAATTATCGATGACCTAATAGTTTTTAACAATATCTACATTACTGTTATCAACTAATTCAGGTTTGCACAGAACAGAGTCCATGATCTTAAAACCATTGTCATAGGTAAAGTTGTCATTTACATCAACTGGTTTACCTTGGCTGATATCTTTTACCATCTGAACGACAGTGTCACAAAGCTCATTTGATTTATAAATAGTCATGCCTTGTTCACCTTTTTGAATACGTTCTAAAGCAGCAGGTGTAGAGTCACAACCGGTGATCTTTGGCATATTGTCAGCTGTATATCCTCTTTTTTTTAAGGCAAAGACAATACCATCTGCGATAGCGTCGCTAGGAGCTAAAATAGCATCCAGTCTCTCACCATTAGGACCGTAACCTACTTTATCTAAGAGATCATTCATGCGCTTATTTGCAAGATCTGGGCTCCAATTTTGTATGGCGGTATCCTTTTGCGTTACCTCACCTGATTTTACAGTGATATAACCAAGGTCAATAAATCCACCTAGCTTTTTCATAGCTCCTTCATAGAAAATCCTAGCGTTATTGTCATCAGGAGATCCTGTAAAAATCTCAATCTGCTTGACGCTGCCACTACCAGGTTGTAGTTGATCAATAATATATTGTCCTTGCAACTCACCAATCATTTCGCTGTCAACAGAAGCATAGTAAGTAGGAGCATCGGTGTTCATGATTAAGCGGTCATAACCGATGATGGGGATCTTTTTATCTTGAGCTGGCTTTAAGGTATCTACTAAAGAGAAACCATCTATTGACGCAATAACAAGAATATCAACGTTTGAGTTGAGCATTCTTGTTAGTTGCTTTAACTGAAGACCATTGTCAAGATCACCTGCGTAGAATAACTCTGTATTAAATCCGGCTGCTTTTAACTTATTGTTTAGCATGAAGCCTTCTGTGTACCAGCGAGTGTCATCTTGTGTTGGGAAAGCAACTCCAACTGTAAAAGCGTTGGCTACGGTTGATGAAAACAATAATCCTGAGATAACTGCGGTTAATAACCCCAATGTTTTTAAAAATGAATTTAAAATTTTCATAAATGAATTGTCCTGAAAATTGCAACTAAAGCCTAATTATCGTGGTTTGATAGATTGGCTTTGTTACTTTTAGTTCGCCTTAATAAAAGTAAGCCTTATCGTTTGTTAGTATATCGTCAGAATTTTGCTTTTGTTAAATTCTTTGCTTTCATATGTTTTGAAATCTTAAATATTTATAAAATTTGTTATTAGTAATTATTATTGATGTGTTAAGTATAAATGACATCGTCGTTTTTAAAAGAAAACTCAATAAAACAAATGTGAAATTTGTTACGTAAATCATAAAAAATCTGATCAAGAAAAATTTTAAAAAATTATTAGCACAAATGAGATAAATAAAAGGATAATGTTCACAAAAAGATGTATAGAAATGTGCTTTTTAAAACGATAACGGAATTGTATTATATATAATACAAAAAATATAGAAGTGAATATTGATATGGTCGCTTTTGAGCATAAAAAAAGCAGTATCACTACTGCCAATTTTATGGTGCGCCCTAGTGGACTCGAACCACCGACCCCCACCATGTCAAGGTGATGCTCTAACCAAGCTGAGCTAAGGGCGCCTAAAAAAGGTTTGCATATTATATCAAGAAATTTTAAATAATCAATAAAAAATTAACTACTATAACTATAAAATTGTATCGTTACGATTATTTAAACATACCTTATGATTTTGATTTACATATACAGTAACATTTTATTTTTCAACTGATTTATAGGAGCGGTAGAAAAATCGCGTATTGAAATTGTAAAGTACTGATAAATTTGCATACAACCTATTTTCCCTTATAACTGTTTTTATATGTAGCAGACTACTATTTGTAGAACATTAGTTAATGTATTTTCATACCTGTATGTAACTGGCTATTTCATATATTTTTTTGTAAAAATTATCCATTGCGCACATTTTCTTAAAGAGAGTATAATCCACTCTGTTTACAGACCGGTTAAGCAAAATTTCTTATATGAGCTTACAGTCTGTGTGTTGTTGCTCTGTGCAAGGCCTTGTCGAGTAGTGCAAGGATAGTTACAGGGGACAGTAACTTCAATATTTTATTATGGAGCCTTGAGATGCAAGGTATGCATCGAGGTTAAAAAATGCCAAAAATTACACTTCCAAACGGCGATATCAAAGAGTTTGATAGGCCAATTTCCATTTATGATCTAGCTTCAGCAATTGGTCCTGGTTTAGCACGTAACTGTGTTGCAGGTAAGATTGACGGTCAACTACATGATGCATGTGATTTAATTGATCACGATGCTGAGGTTTCAATTATTACTCCTAAGGATAAAGAGGGTATTGAAATCATTCGCCATTCATGTGCCCACTTGTTAGGACACGCTATCAAGCAGTTATGGCCAAATACACAGATGGCTATAGGTCCTGTTATCGACAATGGTTTCTACTACGATGTTGATATTGACCACAAGTTAACTGCAGAAGATCTTGAAGCTCTTGATAAGAGAATGCATGAGCTAGCTAAGACAGACTACAAGGTTGTAAAGGAAGTAGTTGATTGGCAGAAAGCTTATGACACTTTTGAGTCTCGCAATGAGCCATACAAGAAGTTAATTTTAGAAGAGAATATCGACAAGTCAGATAAGTCAATCGGTCTATACCACCATAATGAGTACGTTGACATGTGTCGTGGTCCTCATGTTCCACGTATGGGCTTCTGCCAGTACTTCAAGTTAACTCACTTTGCTGGTGCTTACTGGCGTGGTGATTCAAAGAACAAGATGTTACAGCGTATTTATGGCTGTGCATTTGCTTCAAAGGATGAATTAAAGACTTACTTAAAGCGTAGAGAAGAAGCTGCCAAGCGTGATCACCGTGTTTTAGGTAAGAAGTTAGACCTGTTCCACTTCCAGCAGGAAGCTCCTGGTTTAGTATTCTGGCACAACGACGGTTGGACTATTTACCGTATTGTTGAGAACTTCATGAGAGAGATGCTGCACAAGTATCACTATATTGAGGTTAATACACCACAGATCATGGATAGAGTATTGTGGGAGAGATCTGGTCACTGGGATAAATATGCTGAGAACATGTTTACCACCAAGTCAGAGAACAGAGATTACGCAATTAAGCCTATGAACTGCCCTGGTGCAATTCAGATCTTCAATTCACGTACTCGTTCATACCGTGACCTACCTATTAGAATGGCTGAGTTCGGTAAAGATCACCGTAACGAACCATCAGGCTCATTACACGGTCTATTAAGAGTAAGAGGTTTCGAGCAGGATGATGCTCATATCTTCTGTACTGACAGCCAGATCTTAGACGTAGTTTCAGACTGCATTAAGATGGTTTACGACGTTTATGATGTATTCAACTTCCACAACGTTGATATCAAGCTGTCAACCCGTCCAGAGAAGCGTATCGGTTCAGATGAAATTTGGGATAGAGCAGAAGAGGACTTAAAAGAGGCTTTAAGAGCAAACAATCTAGAGTTTGAGTTACAGCCAGGAGAAGGTGCTTTCTACGGTCCTAAGATTGAGTTTACTTTACATGACTCTTTAGGTAGAGCTTGGCAGTGTGGTACTGTACAGTTAGACTTCTCATTACCAGCACGTTTAGGCGCAGCATACATTGGTGAGGATAACCAAGAACACGTTCCTGTAATGATCCACCGTGCTATGTTAGGTTCATTAGAGCGTTTCATTGGTATTCTAACTGAGGAATATGCAGGTTCATTCCCAACTTGGTTATCACCATGTCAGGTTGCTGTTATGAACATCACTGATGACCAGTGCGACTATGCAAAACAGGTTTATGAGAAACTTGATGCTGAAGGTATCCGTGCTAAGACCGATCTCCGCAATGACAAGATCGGCTTTAAGATCCGTGAGCATACCTTAATGCATGTTCCATATTTGGTTGTATGTGGTGCAAGAGAGGCTGAGCAGGGCAAAGTAGCTGTTCGTACCAGAAAAGGTGCAGATTTAGGTACAATGACTGTAGAAGACTTGATTAAACTCATAAAATCAGATATTATACAGCGCAAAAATATGCCTGATGCCGATGTAGAGATTGAAAAATCAAGACAGGAAGCTGAGGCAAACAAGAAAGATTAAAGTTTCTTAATCTTCTAGGTTAAACTTTGTTAGGAGTACTTGCTATAAACAACAACAGAAAGACCGGTAAAGCATTACAAAAGAACCGGATTAACAATGACATCAGATGTCGTGAAGTACGTGTGTTAGATGCTGACAATGAACTAGTTGGTGTTATGCCAACAGTCGATGCATTACGTATGGCTAAAGAACAGGGCGTAGATCTTGTAGAGATCAGTCCAAATGCTGAGCCTCCTGTATGCAAACTCATCGAGTATGGCAAGTATCTTTATCAGAAGAGTAAAGATCAGAAGAGCAAGAAGCAAAAAGTTGTTCAGGTTAAGGAAATTAAATTCCGTCCTGGTACAGATGAAGCGGATTATCAGGTTAAACTACGCAACCTAATCCGTTTCTTAGAAGAGGGCAACAAAGCTAAGGTAACTCTGCGCTATCGCGGTCGCGAAATGGCACATCAGTCCTTAGGTTTAGATGTCCTAAAGCGTGTAGAGAATGATCTATGCGTTGAGAAGGGAATAGCATCAGTAGAGTCTGCTTCACGTGTTGAAGGTAGACAGGCTACTATGGTGTTAGCTCCTAAAAAGAAATAGTTGCAGGGTTTAAAAAGTCTTTAGGTGACTAAAGCTCCTGTACTGTGTTTAACTGCTAATAATGCGGAGTATATAAAATGGCTGGTAAAGTCAAGGTCAAAATGAAGACCGACAGAGGCGCAGCAAAGCGTTTCAAGAAAACTGGTAGTGGCAAATTCAAGTGCCGTCACCAGAACCTACGTCACATCCTGACAAAGAAGACAAGCAAGCGCAAGCGTCAGCTGCGTAGCATGGTTTCTGTTAAGCAGTGCAACTTACGCGCAGTAGCACGTATGTTACCTTACGCATAGTTTGTGGAGGATATGACAAATGGCAAGAGTTAAACGTGGTGTTACCGCACATGCTCGTCACAAGAAGGTTTTAAAGGCAGCTAAGGGCTACTATGGTGCTCGTTCACGTACTTTCCGTACTGCTGTTCAGGCTGTAACTAAGGCTGGTCAGTACGCATATCGTGATCGTCGTCAGAAGAAGCGTCAGTTCCGTGCTTTATGGATTGTTCGTATCAATGCAGCAGCACGTCAGCACGATTTAAGCTACAGCCAGTTAATCAATGGCTTAAAGAAGGCTAACATTGTTATCGATCGTAAGGTTCTTTCAGATCTTGCAATCAATGATAAGGTAGCATTCCAAGCTATTGCTGAGCAGGCAAAGGCTGCTTTAAACGCTTAATTTAAGCGTTTAATATCTTAGATCCCAGATCTCAATCTCAATGAGCTCTGGGATTTTTGTTTTGTGATCCTTTTTAATACATCCTAAAATTTTATTTGACCTCTCTTTTCCTTGTAGTATCTTTTACACATATACAACAATAAAAATAATTCCCAATGTTCACCCAACAATAAGGATCAATTATGAAAATTCATAAGCTGGCCATTATCGGTTTAGGTCATGTAGGTTCAGAAGTTTTAACTAAGGCTGTAGCATCAAATATTGCAGCTGAAATTGCTTGTATTGATATTAAAGAGAATGTAGCTTACGGTGAAGCTTTGGACATCTGTCATTCTATTTCTTCACCAATTAACCGTAATATTAAGGTTTACTCTGGTGGCTTTGACACCGTAAAAGATGCTGATGTAATTATCTGTGACGCAGGTCCTAGCATCCTTCCTGGCCAATATGAGCGTTTAAAGCTTGCTAAAGAGAATGTTAAGAACATCACTGAGATCATGACTGAGGTTGTAAAGTATAATACAGATGCTATCTTTATTATGATCACCAATCCTTTAGATGTTACAACTTATCTAGCAGCTACCAAGTTTGGTTGGAAACACGGTAGATTATTCGGTACCGGTACTACCTTAGAGACTTTAAGATTCAAATACATCTTATCTCGTCATTTTGATGTAAACCCACAGGACATCCAGGGCTATATGCTAGGTGAGCATGGTAACTCAGCCTTCCCTGCATGGAGTACTGTATCTATCGGTGGTATCAGATTAAATGATCTGCACAACTACTTTCCAGAGGTTAAGTTAGACCGAGAGTTAATCCACAAACAGGTAGTAAAGACAGCTTATGAAGTTATGGATGCTAAAGGCTGGACTAATACCGGTATTGCCTCAGGTGCTATCCGTTTGGCTCAGGCTGTATTCTTTGATGAGAAGGCTGTTGTACCTGTATCAGTTCCTCTAACAGGTGAGTATGGATTAAAGGATGTAGCCTTATCTCTACCTTCAGTTGTAGGTAAAGACGGTGTTGAAAAGAGACTGGCTCTACCACTACCTGAGGATGAACTAGAGCTTTTATACAAGAGCTCTGAGTGCATAAAAGAGGTTTTAAGAGCTTCTAATCTAATTTAATCTATACTATTTTATCAGATCTGACTTGATTTAGATTTTGCGTTAAAAAAGCCTGCGAACTTATAAAGTAGCAGGCTTTTTGATGAACATATTCTTAGAAAAACTACATCTTAGAGAAACTATCTTCTGGACATAGATTTTACGCTTCTTAATTCCTTACCGGTATAAATCTGACGAGGTCGTCCTAAACGTGAATCGGCTGTCTGTCTCATTTCATTCCAGTGAGAGATCCAACCGATAGTTCTTGCAATTGCAAAGATAACGGTGAACATTGAAGTTGGGATACCGATTGCATTTAGAATGATACCTGAGTAGAAATCAACGTTAGGGTATAGATTTCTCTCAATAAAGTACTCATCAGACAGAGCAATCTTTTCAAGCTCGGTTGCAACTGCTAATAGTGGATTGTCATCCTTGTGCAGAGCATCTAGCACTTCATGACATGTATCTCTCATTACAATCGCACGTGGGTCGAAGGTCTTATATACACGGTGACCGAAACCGAATAATCTGAATGGATCATTCTTATCCTTAGCACGGGCAATGTACTGAGGAATTCTGTCTACAGAGCCAATTTCCTCTAACATACGTAAGCAGGCTTCGTTAGCACCACCGTGAGCTGGACCCCATAGAGAAGCAACACCTGCTGCAATACATGCATATGGGTTAGCACCTGAAGATCCTGCCAATCTTACAGATGAGGTTGAAGCATTTTGCTCGTGATCAGCATGAAGAGTAAAAATTCTGTCTAAAGCTTTTTCAACAATTGGGTTTACCTTGTACTCTTCACATGGAGTTGAGAACATCATGTGCAGGAAGTTACCGGTATAGCTCAATTCGTTTCTTGGATAAACGAAAGGATGTCCTATTGAGTATTTATATGACATTGCAGCAAGTGTTGGCATTTTAGCAATCAAACGAATTGCTGTAAGCTCACGATGCTCTGGATCATAAATATCTAAGCTGTCGTGATAGAAAGCTGATAGAGCGCCTGCAACACCACATAGCACTGCCATTGGGTGAGAGTCACGACGGAAAGCCTGGAATAAAGATTCCATCTGTGTGTGAACCAACGTATGGTGCTTAATTCTGTGTACGAAAGTCTGATATTGCTCTTTGTTAGGTAATTCACCTTTGAACAAAAGATAGCAAACTTGTAAATAGTCACACTTGGTTGCTAATTGATCGATAGGGTAGCCTCTGTACAGCAAAATACCTTTCTTACCATCAATAAAGGTAATTCTTGACATACATGATGCTGTAGACACAAAGCCAGGATCATAGGTGAAATATCCCTGCTTGCCCAATTCTCGAATATCGATAACTTCAGGGCCTAGTGTTCCCTTTAAAATAGGAAGTTTTATTGGATCCTTTCCAGGAATCATCAATGTTGCATACTTATCTAGAGTAGGTAGAGTATCGTCTATAGCCATTATGATTGTCTTCCTTAATTACATGTGTGTATAAAAGTATTAGTTCCATTGTAAACACAATCGTAAAAAAAACTATAATTTACACAAAATGCACCAAATGCACTCTAATGGACCGATCATTTTTTGATCAAAAATGCTGAGGCTTGTATATTAGACATATAACCTCATAAAATTAAAAAATATTTTTTGTAAAAAAGAAAGACATCTATGGAAAAAAGAATTCTATTAACAGAGTGTTCAGATGACGTTGGTTTGATTGCAAAAATCACTAATGTCTGCTCTCTATTCCACTATAACGTTATAAGACAGGATCAGTTCGCTTCTCATGAGGATAACAAATTCTTTATGAGAACTGTAATTGAAGGGGAGTTTAGTGATGAAAACTCAAATCAGACCTTTATTAACACAGTTGTAGGCGTATTGCCACAAGGCGCTAAGGTAAGATTAACTGACAATCACCGCCGTCGTCTATGTGTACTTGTAACTAAAGAATCTCATTGCTTAGGTGAGCTTTTAATGAAGTCTTACTCTGGCGCAATGGATGCAGATATTGTTTGTGTTGCAGGTAATTATCCTGATTTAGGCAAATTAGCTGAAAAGTTTGAAGTTCCATTTAAATTAGTATCATGTGATGGTATTACTAAAGAAGAGCAGGAAAAGCGCATGATGGAAGTTATTGATTCATGTAATCCAGATTACGTGATCTTAGCAAAATATATGCGTATTCTTTCACCTGAATTTGTAAATCACTATCCTTTAGGCAAGATCATTAACATTCACCACTCCTTCTTACCAGCATTTATCGGTGCAAAGCCATATCTGCAGGCTTATAACCGTGGTGTAAAGATCATTGGTGCAACAGCCCACTTTGTAACTAATAATCTTGATGAAGGACCTATCATTGAGCAGGATGTAATTAAGGTAAACCACCGCTATGATCCTGAGACTTTAGCTAAGGCTGGTCATGATGTTGAGCAGATGGTTTTAATGAGAGCAGTTAACAAGGTTCTAGATGACAAAGTCTTTATTCATGGTAATAAGACTGTAGTTTTCTAAAACAGCTGTCATTGCAAATGAAAAAGGACCTGTTTAAGGTCCTTTTTCATCAAAAGCAGCTCTTTACTTAAAGTTTAAGGAGCTAATCTCTTAGGTGTCTGCCATACACCATCTTCTAAATCATAGATAAATCTGTCATGCAATCTGTTTTCACGACCTTGCCAGAACTCTACTTTAGTAAATTTAACTCTATATCCACCCCAAAATGAAGGCAGAGGAATTTCGCCGTTTTTGAACTTCTCTTTTAACTCTAAGAATTTTCCTTCTAAGACACCACGAGCTGAAATTAAATGAGACTGATGAGATGTCCAGGCACCAATCTGACTGCCTCTAGGGCGTGAGTGGAAATATTTAAGATCCTGCAGTGGAGACTGACGATGAGCCTCACCTATGAACATTACCTGTCTTTCTAGCATGTACCAAGGGAAAAGCATGCAGATCTTTGGATTGCCTTTAATTTGTTCTGCTTTTCTTGAGCCTAAGTTGGTGTAGAAAATTAATTCCTCACGGGTATAGTCTTTTAACAGTACCATTCTTGAGTAAGGCTGACCACTTTGATCTACTGTACTTACAACTACACCGTTAGGATCATACATTTTAGAGTCAATAGCCTGTTGTAACCACTTTTCAAAGAGCTCCATTGGATGAGCAGGCAGATCCTTTTCATCAAGACCGCCTTGCTGATAACTACGTCTTAAATCTGCAACATCAATCATACGTTACGCCTTTTCTTATTTTTTTTGCTTAAAAATCAATGTAAGTTATAACTTTATAACACTGTGTTAAATCAATATTACCTTAAAGAGTTGTAAGTGTTAAGTAAGTTTTCTGAACTAAAACAAAGAATATTTATTACAAGTAAAGTCTAAAGTTTAGGATGCAAAATGGCTTGAGAGCTAGATAGGAATAGAAGACAGTTGTGGAGATAAAAAATCCTAAACTGCAGAGCAGTTTAGGATTTCATACAAAAGGAGTTAGATTACTTTACGAAGCTCATTGCTGAACGAGCGATAACCAACTCTTCGTTTGTAGCGATAACGTAAACTTTAACCTTTGAATCAGGAGTAGAGATAAGCTGCTTATCAACACCCATGAATACCTTAGCGTTGTAGTTTGCTTCGTTATCTAGTTTGATGCCGAATGCTTCCTGTAACTCAGCACAAACAAACTTACGAGTGGTAGGACCGTTCTCACCAACACCACCTGAGAATACGATAGCGTCGATGTGACCACCTAGTGGTACATAGTATGAAGCGATGAACTTAGCTAAACGGTATGCGTACATCTGTAAAGCTAGCTTACATCTCTCGTTGCCTTCATTCATACCAGCAACGATAGGACGGAAATCTGATGAAACACCAGATACAGCCATCATTCCTGATTTCTTGTTTAATACTTCTTTAACTTCATCTGGTGTCATGCCCATTCTTTCGCATAAGAAGAATACAACTGAAGCATCAATGCAACCACTACGTGTACCCATGATTAGACCATCTAATGGTGTTAAACCCATTGAGGTATCTACGCACTTACCGCCTTTAACAGCAGTAACAGAAGCACCGTTACCTAAGTGACAGGTAATTAAGTTGGTCTCTTCTAGTGGCTTACCTAAAAGCTTAGCAGCTTCTTGTGATAAGAACATGTGAGAAGTTCCGTGAGCACCGTACTTACGTAAATGTAAATCAGTGTAGTATTCCTCAGGAATAGCATAACGGTATGCCTTTGGAGGCATAGTCTGATGGAATGCTGTATCGAATACTGCAACATGAGGAATTTTAGGGAAGTTTGCTCTTGCAGCATCAATACCTAATAAGTGAGCAGGATTGTGAAGAGGTGCAAAAGGAATAACCTTTTTAATGTTTTCTTCAACTTCATCGTTGATTAGAGTTGGTTGTGAGTAGATATCACCACCCTGCACAATTCTGTGACCGCAGGCAACGATAGAATCTAATAAAGATTGATCTTTTTCAAGAACATTCTTTACTAAAAACTCTAGAGCTTTCTTATGATCTGCTCCAGCGCCTAACATTGTCTCTGTCTTTTCACCGCCATTGAACTTCCATGAAATTCTGGCCTCTGGTAAACCTAAAGCTTCAGCAATACCATTTAAGAAGATATAGCCATCTTCTGGGTTCAAAATGGCAAATTTAACAGATGAGCTACCACAGTTGATAACCAGCGCTGTCTTTGGATAAGTATTCATTTGAGCACCTAGCGTTTAACTTATAAAACAAATAATTCCCGCTGTAGGAGAAAATCTTTAACATCTGCATATTCTACCATTTTTACTTGATTTCATCTAAGGTAATTTTCAAATCAACAGTGGTTATTACAAGTTAAGGCTGAGATTTAGACAATAAGTTTTACATTTGAGCTGTGAATTGTGTTTTATGCACAAGTTTGTAATCAAGTTCAAGCTTTTACATTTGTTTTTCTATACTTTTGTAATCTGCTCTTAGGCTTATCATGAATGGTCATTTCAATTAGGTTCTGTTCAAGAGCAGGCAACAGGTAATTATGTCTAAATGTTGGTTTATGTGAGAGATGTAATTTCTCCATTAACTCATTGCTTGATAGTGTATCGTTACCTAAAACGTAGAAAAGTTTTTCTACATAAGATAGCTTTTCAAAATCCTTAAGTTTAGCACTGACCGCAACAAAATCAGGATCTCACCCAGTTATTGAGCTTGAGAAAATTCTAAAAAATGATTTTTTACTTTTCAATGTGAGGAAAAATTAACAGTTACGAGAAACAAATCTAAATTAAAAATAGCAAATTTGTATAAAAGAAAAAAGCCATTATCTAGCAGTGACTAAATAATGGCTTATAAGCTTTACAGAGACAGACTATTACTTCTTGTCGTTAGATACCACCACAGTTGAGCGTGGTGGAATAGTCATAGTTTTTCCTGCAGTAAGCTCTTTTAAGAACTTCTCTTCAAATTCAGGAGAAGTTCTTGTAGCACCATAGCTGTGAACAGATAACTTTTCACGAGCTAACATTTCATACAGACCTTCAAGACCTTCGCCATGATCATAACGGCGAACGTTTCTACCTGATAGAGGAATTAACAGATCTTCACCTGAATCCTCAGTATCATCAGAACCACAATCCTCAGGCATATAAGTAGCAGCTAAAAGAGGAAACAGGGCAGACCCCTGTTCTACCTTTACCTGCTGTCTTGATGCATTTACAAGCACAATGCTGAATCTGGTGTCATACAGACGGATAAAGCCAAAATAAGCACCACCTGCGCAGATAAAGATCATTGAGCCTTTTGAGAAGGATGAATTTGAACGGCGTAATGTAGCTAACTCAGTAATTACGCTTTGAACGTCATTTGAGTTTACGCTTACATGTCTGTCTTTCATAGCCTTAAATGGCAACATGTCACGAGGACCAACATCAAATTTAGCAATTACATCGCCTAATTCATCGCCTTGGTATACACATGGAATACCACGCCAGGTGAACAGACATGCTAAAGCTGCCAAATACAGATATTTGTCACCACCGATTATTTCATAGAATCTTGGTAACTTGTAGTTATCTAACTGGTTTAACAAGCACAGTTTTACCTGCTGTGAAACACCAACTGAGAACTCTTCACAGCTTCTTCTTAAATCATCACCTGTATAAGGGGTAGGATCACCGTTTAAGTTGATACCACCAAAGAATGATCTTAAGGGGCTTAAGAAACCGGTGTAGTTGATAGTACCGTCAACGTTACCTTCATTGCAGATAGCATAACGAGGATCAGAACCAAACTGACCTAACATTAGGCAGTCTAGATGAGTTTCTCTTGCAGCCTGACAGATTTGAGACAATCTCTCCAGATTGTTTCTGGCATTGCCGTTATCTCCAATCTGAGATGCATCATCGATAACCCAGCCGTCAATACCGTATGGAGGACGTGTCCACTTTCTTACAACCGAATTACTACCTTCAAAAATACTGTAGCAGGTCTGGTAGCTTGAGTAATCAAGTTTAGGATAGTTAGCCTTATCGTCAGATACATAAGCTTCACCTTCTGAGGTGAAAGTGTAGTACTCACGATATGGTGAATCTTTATGACGCAAAGCTCCTTTACCAGTACGCTCCTGTCTGTCAAACCAAGGATGAGTATCACCGGTGTGATTGAAAGTACCATGAAGAATGATCTTCATTTCATAGCCTAAAGCTACAGTACGCAGTCTCTTTAAAGCACCGTTACCACCAAAGTGTGGATCAACCATGTCATAGTCTTCAGTATCAAACTTATGAACTGATGGAGCCTTAAAGATAGGTGTCATGTAAATAGTGTCACATCCTAAACCACGGATGTAAGGCAACATTGCTGCAACACCATCAAGATCACCACCGCAGTGTGTCTCATCAAGATTTACAAATTCAAAATCTTTAGTCTTGATGGGAGCATCGGTTTCAACTCTGGTACCGTCAACATTGAAAGCTCCGCTAGATGAGGCGAACTTGTCAGGGAAGATCTGGTACACAATTGAATCAATAGCCCACTGTGGGTGAGTATTGAATAACTCTAAAGCATAGCAGTGCTGCATTAGAGGAGGTTCTCTTGACATACCTAAAGAGCTGTACCAAACCACATCGGTTACATTGCCTTCTTTATCAGTAAGAGCAATCTTAAAGTAGTAGGTCAACAGATTCTGGCTCTTGTCTGCTACAAGAGGAGCCTCAAAACGATGAATACCGAAGCATGAACCTGTATAGGTCATAGGATTACGGTGATCCTCGTTCTGTGAAAAGTTAACAATAGAAATCTTCAGACGACTATGTTTTGCACCTCGTACAAACAGCACGGCATTAACAGCTTTGTCAGATGACATGCCTGGTGAAGTACAGGTATGGAAACACTGAAATGGAAGTGAAGCTCGTTGAGAACTGGTGTTCTGACGCATATTATTTCTTCCTAATTACATTAAAGCATCGCAAGAGCGCGACTTACTGTTAAATAAATATCTTTTACGCCTTCAATATCGACACGCTCTTTTGGAGAATGAGGATTTAATACTGTAGGTCCAATGGAAATTAGCTGTAATTTCTTATTTGCCTTAGCAAAAGTTGCACATTCTACGCCGGCATGTAAAGCTGTAACCTTAAACTCATTACCAGTAACTGACTTATAGCTTTCATTTAGAACATCGATAAGTCTGTTCTTGCTTGGCGATGACCAAGGTTCATGTCTGTTGGATTCTTCAACCTCAACGTTATCTAAAAGATAACACTGAGACTTAACTGTATTTATCATATCACTTAAAGCATCGCTGTTAAGTGAGCGTGCAAGCATACAGATTTTTACGCAGTCGTTATCAGAGTTAATAACTCCAAGGTTAATTGAAGTTTCAACAATACCTGAAAACTCTGGTGACATACGCATAATGCCATTTGGCAGTGAGCGTATAAAGTGAATTAGATCAAGGGTTTGAGCATAACCTAAAGCATCCCTTTTATCAGACTCTGTGATCTCAAGAGTCATCATAGGATCGGTCTTAGCATAGATCTCTTTTTGTACTTTAAAGAGCTCATTTAACTTTGACTTTGCAGTATCAATTTCTTTTTCTGGCACGCAGATGGTGCACTGTGCTTTAGAAGGGATCGCATTGCGCACTGCACCGCCTGAGATGTTATTGATAAAGAAATCAACATCATCAGACATATCGTCAAGTAAAGATGCTAATAGCTTAATCGCATTGGCGTGACCTAAATGAATATCAGCACCTGAATGACCGCCTGCTAAATGAGACATGGTAATTTCAAGTGCTTTAGTGTCTTCAGTTTCAACTTTGCTGAAATTGAATTTGATGTTTACATCATAAGAACCTGCACAATTTACAAAGAGGTAACCGTTATCCTCAGAATCTAGGTTAATGAGGAAGTCGCCATGTAAATATTCAGGTGATAAACCTGTAGCACCTTTCATAGTAGTTTCTTCTTCTACTGTAAAAACTGCTCTTAAAGGACCGTGAGATAAGGTCTTGTCATCTGCTAAAGCCATTACAAGTGCAATAGCAATACCGTTATCTGCACCTAATGTGGTGTGTTCAGCTTTAACAAAGGGTTCGTCAACGTAAGCTTTTATGCCTTCTTTTAGAAAGTCATGGGTATATCCGTCTTCAACTACAGGAACCATATCCATATGACCCTGCAGAATTACTAAAGGTGCATCCTTTTTATCTTCCGTAGCTTCAATATCAATGATTACGTTGCCAACTTCGTCTTTATGGCTTTTAAATCCGTGTACTTTCGCAAATTTTAAGATAAATTCAGCGATTTTTTCTTCATGAGAAGAAGGACGAGGAATTTTTGTAATTTCGTTGAAGTAAGACCAAACAGCCTTAGGTTCAAGACAGGTTAGCGCTTTGCTCACTTTTAAACCTTAATTTTGATTATTTGACATTATTAAATTCTTTTGCTATTTAAGCTGATATTATAACCGCTTTTTACCTATTTTTATTGTCAAAATTACATATAAGCGTATCTTTTTGACCAGAAAAAATTCTTCTCTTAAAATATCTTACTGAATTTCAATGTAAATTTTATTTACCAAGAAGGTTAGCGTGAGTTTATATCAGAAAATGCAGGAGCTTTTAGATAACAATAAAAAGCTCGGACAACTACGTACTGTAATGCCAAAAGTACAGTGTGGTTCTAAAATCATTGTTGATTCACATGAGTATGTAAATTTATCTTCAAATGATTATTTAGGATTAGCCTCAAACTTAAATCTTTCTAAAGAGTTTTTATCAGACGTTTTATCTTTTAACTCCAAAGATAAATTAAATGCTGATATGCGTTTGTCTTCATCAGGTTCTCCTCTTTTAACCGGTGCCCACTCTTCTTATGGTGATATTGAAGAGACTATTGAAGCTCTCTTTAATAAAAAAGCTCTGTTCTTTAATTCAGGCTTTTCTGCTAACAGTGGGGTGATTTCAGCTCTTGCAACTGAGAATAATCTTATTCTTGCAGATAAACTTGCTCATGCTTCCATCATTGATGGCATGATGACAGCTAAAGGTAAATGCCTTCGTTATGCTCACAATGATTATGAGCACTTAGAAAAGTTATTAAATGCTCATGCTGATAAATATGACTCTGTAATTGTGGTTACAGAAGCTGTATTTAGTATGGATGGTGACAGTTGTGATTTAAAGAAATTAGTGGAGCTAAAACATAAATTCCACAACGTTTATTTGTACGTAGATGAAGCTCATTCTTTCTGTCTGTATGCAGATAATGGTGCAGGTTTATGTAAGAAAAATCAGGTAACAGACGATATTGATTTTATTTTAACTACCTTTGGTAAAGGTCTAGGCTCAGAAGGCGCTTGCATTTTGTGCAATGAAACAGCTCGAGACTACTTAATCAATACCGCCCGCTCACTTATCTTTTCAACTGCTCTATCCCCATTATCTTTTGCTCATGCAAACTTTATGGTTAAATACATGCAAAAGAGAAATGATCTAAGAGAGCGCTTGCACTCAATTAGCTCATATATCCACAATGCCTTAAAGGATAGTGGCTATGAGAATGTATCTCAATCTCAGATCATTCCTGTATTAACTTATGAAAATGAAAAAGCAGTTAAGGCTTGTGAATTCTTTAAAGCTCACGGCTTTTATGCAATGCCAATTCGTCATCCTACTGTACCAAAGGGAAAAGCAAGATTACGTCTGTCACTAACAGCTTCTTTAACTGATAGTGAAGTAGAAAAACTAAAAGATACCATTAAAGCATTTTCAAAGACAGAACTATAAGACAATACAATGAAACAGTGTTTTTTAAAGAAAACTGATAAAAAGAGTCTTGACCTTGTATTTTTAGGATACGGTCAGGATGAAAAGCCTTTTCAATATTTAAAAGATATAACCCCAAACTCTGTAGCTTTAGTCTATGACTACACAGACAGAGATTTTGATCCAAGCTTATATTATGAATTTGAAGATATTAATCTTATAACCTGGTCAATGGGAGTGATGGCTGCACCTAAAGTTTTAAATAAATATGATTTATTAAAGAAAGTAAGTCTAAGTACTGCTATTAACGGAACCTTAGAAGGAATTGATGATAAACTAGGAATTCCTTTATCCATGTGGCAAGCTACCATTGATGCTTTAGATGAGGCTAATGCTGTAAAATTCTACAGACGCATGTGTACAAATTTAAATACTTTCAATGAATACATGAAAAAAAGACCTGAGCGTTCTGTTGAATCATTAAAATCTGAACTTAAAGCTTTAATACCATTTTCTCAAGAGCCTTTAGTCAAAGATTTTGTTTATAGCACCACCATCACCGGTATGAAAGACAGGATCTTTTCACCATTAAATGTCTTAGCTTCATGTAAATTACATAAACAAAATGTAATGAAAAGCGAGAATGGTCATTACAGTAAAGATGACATTGAGAGAGCTTTTGTTTTTCACCTAATATAGTTTCAAAACAGACCTAAGTAAGATAACGACAGTAACTAATGCAAATTTCAAAAGACAGTATTCAGAAAAGCTTTTCTAAGGCAAGCAAAACTTATGAGAATAGTGCATGTGTACAAAACACCATGGCTCATGAGTTAGTGGAACTGTTGCCAAAAGTAAGCTTTGAGTCTGTTTTAGAAATAGGCTGTGGTACAGGTCTTTTGTCATCACTTATCTTAAATAATCTAAAGTTATCCTCATTGACACTCAATGATCTGTCTTTAGATATGCTCAATTTGTGTAAAGAGAAGTTTGAAGATACAGCTTTTTTTAAAGAAAATAAACTGCACTTTTTTCAAAAGGATGCTGATAAATTAGAACTTACAAAGCCATACTCTCTTATTATTTCTAATGCCTGCTTCCAATGGTTAAAAGATCTTGAACAAGATCTTTTAAACTATACAGAACATTTAGATAGTGAAGGTGTATTGGCTTTTACCATCTTTTCAAAAGATAATTTCCATGAACTAAAAGAGTGTTCTGGTGTCGGTCTTGAGTATATTGATAAGGATACTTTAGAGACGATTTTAGAAAAAACTCAATGTGATTACAGCATAGAGAAACGAGAGCTTATCTCTTATTATCCTGATGTAAAGACTATGCTTCGTTCTTTTAAGAACACAGGTGTAAGTGGTCTTACCCACAGCATCTGGACCAAATCAAGATTAAATGACTTTATAAAGACTTATGAAGATAAATACACCACTTGCAACGGTGTAAAGCTTACTTGGAGTTATTACTTAGTAGTTGTAAAAAAGTGAGCTGTTATTTTTACATAAAAAGCTCCTCCAACAAGCTTACTTTCTGATCTTTTTATCTTCCTTCATTTCTTTCCTAGACCGTTAGCCTAAAAACAGAGTTGCTGATGCATTTAATAATGTGATAAGGATTACAGAAGTGATCACAGACATCATGTTAAGGTTTGCCGAATCCTCAGCAAACTGAGGCAAACATCTGATTGCTGTAATTGGTGCTAATGAAGTTATAGGCGCAAAAATAATTGCAACTAGAACAAAACGTACCATTGGTGAGAATGGGGGTAGAATCCAAATTAGAATAGCAATTACTAAAGCAGAACCGTAGCGTAAAAACAGCATGGTTAAAATGCGTTTTATACTTGCAAAATTGATATTAAAGTTTAATGCTACACCAATTACAAACATACATAAGAAGGTGTTTGAACTACCAATTAGTTTTATAGGCTCTAAGAGCTCTTTTGGCATCACAACGCCAGTTGCAGAGAGGGCAACAGATAAAATGCAGCAGTAAGAGGTAATGGATTTAGCAAGCTCAATTAAGATCTTTTTAAGATCAATCTTTTCACCAGAATCAAAGCCTTTTCTATTCAAATATAAAGCCATGCAATAAATGCCGCCGAAACAGAAGAAAGCGTTGATAACATCAAATAAACAGAGCGCGATAAAACCTTCAGGGGAGAGAATTGACTGCATAAAAGGCAGTACGAAATTACCAATATTAAAGCCACCTAAATTTAACATGGTATAAACGCATCTATCAGGTTGCTTTCTGTAAAGTACATAACCAATTAAGGGTAAGAGCATGCTCACACTAAAAGCTAGTGGCAAGATAAAGAACATGCTTGGCTTAAGATTGATCTCTCCTGAGGAGCCTCCCAAGATAGCACAAGGCAAGGTTACGTACATGACCACATACGAAAGGTCACGAGCTGTTTTTATTGAAACAAATTTAAAGCGCTTGAAAAAGTATCCAAAAAGAAAAATTAAGATAACTGTATATGCGTTAATTAAAGAATCAGACATTTTCTTTACTATGTTCAACTAAATCCATGCGCATATTCTAATCAAATTATTTCAAGATTTCTAAAATTAATTATTTTCAGTGCAACCGTTTACTTAGTGGTGTAAAGATTGTTAAAAAAAAGGGCAATTACTTTGCGTTATTTTTTTTGTAGATACTGATAATTAGCGTGAGATACAAAAAAAAGCTACGTTATAATTCCAAAACGTAGCTTTCATTTAACATTGATTATAAGTTTGACAAAGATTTACTGTAATTACTTAGCAATAGTCTTGCTGTTTAGTACATACAAATCTGCATCAATATCATCAACAATTTCTTCACAGGTGTTGCCAATTAAGGCTGCCATAAAGCCAGAACGACCTGCTGAACCAATGAATACAGATTTTGCATTGAGTTTTCTGCAAATTTGAGGAATTACATCATCAGGCATACCTTCCTGGATATGACAGAACTCTTGAGGAATATTATGCTTGTGAGCAAATTCTAAAAGTTTGTTCTTGTGCTCTTCTACTACACTCTGCTCATATAAAGAAGGTGAGTAATGAGGAACTTCAAGCATTACACTTGGTAAATAAACTGGAGCTGAGTTTACTAGGTGAATTTGACCTTTGGTAAGTTTAGCAATGATCTGAGCCTCACGTAGCATAGCTACATTTGAAATTATGTGATCTTTTAAAGTGAAGTCAACGCAAACAACTATGTTACCGCCTTCTGTCCATTCATGATCTTTTGCGATAATTACAGGGATCTGTGAATTTCTTAGAATGTACCAATCAATAGGTGTAAAGATGATTGAATCTAACACTCCGTGGTGGTTAGCAGCTTTAATGATAAGGTCATATTTACCATTATTGATTTCATCAATAACAGCTTCGCCTACATCTTTGTTCTCAACAACCTTTGGAAGAATGGTAGTTTCAGAATTAGCCTTAGTTCTGTACTCTTCAATGATCTTCTCTAAATGGTCAATATAAGTCTGCTCAATATCATCATGAACAGGCTTTTCCTTTACCTTGTTAAGAATGATTAAATCGTATGAATAATCATATACAACTCTTAAAAAGGTAATGGTTGCCTTTGGGTTGAACTGGGTGATATCTAAAGCACGTTTAAGTGCAACCTGAACATCTTTTTTAGGTTCGGCGACGACTAAAATATTATTGTACTTTTTCATAAATTATCTCCTAGTCCATTGATATTTCTATATTAACTATAAGATATTACGTTCAAAAGATCATAAGTCTTTATATATAAATGTGCGGCAACATACAAAATTTTACTGAAATTTTAAATGGTTAGATTTTACATCCTCAAAGTTGATGTCCTGATACCTAAAAGTAGACATACAGTTGTAAAGACAATGCCTCCTGCTACTACTAATAGAGCAAGGTAGAAAGTAGCTTCAATAGTGGACATTGCAATCCAGCTTTCAAATTCAGGTCTAATCATAAAGATAACTGTTGCCATGATGAAACCTGCAAACAGCACTTTTAAGATGAATAAGAGGGTCTGTTTAGAAATAGTGTAAATATTTCTCTTTTTTAGAAAATAGATTAAAAGAGAGATATTAACGTAGGCTGCTAACGCTGTAGAGAGTGCTAGACCAACATAACCTAAAGGCCAGATTAAGATTAAGTTAAAGATAATGTTAGAGCAGATAGCTGTAATTGAGCAACGTACAGGAGTCTTGGTGTCTTGAATTGCAGCAAAACCTTGCACAATTACTCTTACTAACATAATGGCACAAAGTCCTGATACAGAGGCTAATAAAGAAGCTGATGAGAGTAAAACATGCTCAGCTGTAAAAGCGCCTCTCATAAAGATAACTCTTAAGATAGGTTCTCTTAGAGCGATAATGCCGCACATAGAGGCAATACCTAAGAGCAATACCAAACGCACCCCCCAATCAAGAGTCTTTACGTATTTTGCTTGATCTTGTTTGATATCGATCTTAGACAGGGCAGGTAAAATTACTGTAGAAATTGCCACTGCAAAGATACCGATTGGAAACTCCAGTAATCTGTCAGAATAATAAAGATAAGAGATAGCACCTGTAGTTAAGAAAGATGCTAATGCTGTATTTACAATTAAGTTAATTTGGCTTGCTGAAATTCCCACAATTGCAGGCAACATCAGTTTTCTAATTTTGGTAACACCTTCATGATGCCAGCCCCACTTAGGAACAATAAAGATCTTAAGCTTTAATAAAAATGGGATCTGCAGTGCTAACTGTAAAACACCGCCTACAACCATTGCCACTGCTAATACCTCATTAGGATCTGAAAAATGAGGCGCAACAAAATAAGCAAAGGTGATGAGCACAATATTTAACACACATGGTGTAATTGCAGGAATTAAGAATTTTCCATAGACATTTAGAACCGCACTGGTAAGAGCAGTTAAGGTTATGAAAAACAGATATGGAAAAGTAATTTTTAGAAGGAAACTTGCCTGTGTAAATTTGATAGCTTCATCTGTGCCGTGTAAATAAGACTCAAACCAGCCCCAACCGAATATGGCTGTGAACACAGGAGAGAGGAGCATACCTACTAAGGACACCATAAGCACGATAAAGCCTAAGGTACCAGCAGTCCTGTTTAAAAGATCTTTTAATGCTTCTTTTTCCTGTGTTTCTTTTGTTTTACTCATTACAGGGACGAAGGCCTGTGAGAAAGCACCTTCAGCGAACAATCTTCTAAAGAAGTTTGGAATTCTGTTTGCAAAGAAATATACGTCAGCTGAAAGGGAAGCTCCTAATAGAGAAGCAATAGCAATATCTCTTAGCATTCCTAAGATACGAGAAAGAAAGGTAGCAAAGGCTGTAATCGCTCCAGACTTTAGTAGACCTGATTTTTTCTTGCTTTCCACTTTTAGATCCTTAAATAGATTTTATAAGAGCACAGTCTTAGTAAGAGGCTGTTGAAAACTGTTGTAAACATTGTTCCTTTTAACTGAATGGTCTTCAAAAGATAATCTCTAAACAATGTTAATAAATTCCGGTCACATCATATCAGAAAAGAAATTTGATGATGCAGATAAAAAAAGAAAAGATACAAATTAAGAATGTCAAAAGAAAATAAAAGCTACAAATTTGCTAAGACCTTTATCCAAAATGTCAAAATTTTCATAAAATGATGAAAAAATGTAAATTTCATAAATGAAAGTAAAAGTATATTTTATTGTGTAAAAATCTTAATAACCAAAAACTGTGGAAAACATTGTGGAAATAGGTTAAAAGTGTGGAAAACTTCGATTTGAATGGGAATTAGAACTTGTGGAAAAGTAATTTAAAAAAGACTTGCAAATTATAAAATGTTTAATATTCAATATGTTGAATAAATTACCTGAATTTGTGCAATATAAATTTATCCACAGTGAAAAATTTTTCTTAAAAGTGCATAAAACAAGGATGTGAATATATCTGAAAATTAGTTAAACATAAAAATACTATATAAGAACATCTTTAAATACAAAAAGATAACAACAAAAACATGGATAATATCTTATCTTAAAAATTATAATTACAGTTTTGTAAATTATAAGAGGCTGTGAATTAGTTAATTAAAGCTGTGGAAAACTTAGTGGATAAAAATTTTTTACCAGCAAAAAATTGTGAAATGTTAGCCATTTGTCAATAGAATTTATAAAAATAATATATTTTACTTTCAATAAGTTAAATTATTTATTCACAAGTAAAATGAGCAATATTTCTTAATAACAATTAACAGGCAGTTTTCCACAATTAGTGGAAAAGTATTTGGCAAATTTGGTTGACATTTTTACATCCCTTGTAAAAATGCGAGGTTGAGAAGTGTTCATAAAAGTCTGTTCTAGTTGCTTTTAACAGATCATAAAAATAGATGTGTTGACACTAAGAAACTGTTTAAAGGTTAATATCTATTTAATATTAAATGCACAAATGAAAATCTTTTAATTAAAATAGTTTAAAAACAAGAAGATAAATTGTAAACACGGTGTTTTGCTTTTGTTAATAGTTTGTTAAATATATTTTTATAAATTTATGACATCTATGTTCTTTTTATTTTTTTTAAATGTGAAAATTATCTTTTTCCTCAACTTGCAGTGGATAGTTGTGGAAAACTTTGTGGAATGTCGTGGAAACTGTGGAAAAATCACATTGTGATCTCTGTGGAAAACTTATGTTATTGTTGATAAGTAGATTCTAATATCGTGTGTATTTATTTTGAAAAAGGCATAAGAATCACATATGGCTTTGTTTTAAGCAATTTTGCTTTTCGTCTTTTTGACCATAAGTGATTTTCTATTTTTTCTCTTACTATTGCGTTTTTCTTGCTGTTAGTTTTGTGTGGATTGTCTGTTTGCGATTATTCTAAATTATCTAAATTCTGCTCTTTTTGTGTTCATTGTTGCTGCCTAATGCAAGTTTGCTTATTCTCTTGTACAATGCATTAATTATTTAGCTTGTACAAATGTACTTGTCATTAAAGGATTGGCATATGCTTTCTCAAAACCTTAGTGAAACACTTTTTAAACCTAAGTTTGATTACCCTGAAACTTCGATGATTTCAAATTCAGGGGTAGATCTGCCAGTTCTTTCAAGACATGACCCTCTTTTAGGTTTTCACAAGAACTTTTACCGTCCTATTTTTAAGTTCTCCTGGGTATTGTCTGGTGGAAATGCTTTGGATATTGATGAAGCAATTGCAAACATCTGTGTTTCTAAAAATATGAGAAATCGTGAAAAGTGCTTTGATACTGTAAAAGATTATGGTTCAGGTAATTGGATTTATGAATTCAATTCAATTGCTCAAAGAAGAGTAACTGCAGCTCATGCCTGTGAAGAAAAGCAGGATCTTGAAGGGGCAGGACATAACTACAGAATGGCTGCACGCTATTATGCTATTGCCTCATATCCTAATTTAAAATCAGATGTATTAGCTTTAGAGTCTGATACCTTGTGCAGACAGACTTATAAGAAAGTCTTTGCTGTAAGCTCATCTGCGGGTGTTTTAATTGAAGATACTTTTACTGTCAGTGGAAAAAAGGTTACAGGTTATCTTCATTTACCTGATACTAAGCAAGTTTATCCATGTGTAATCTGTGTTTGTACTTATGAGCAGAGTTTTTCCTCATTCTATAGACTTTTTGAAAATCACTTTAAGAATGCAGGTATTGCCATGTATGTAGTGGAAATGCCGGGTATTGGAGCCTGTGAAAAACTGAATTTAAATGATCATTTCTCAGCTGTAATCGAAGGCTCAATTGAGCATTTACAGACAATAAAATCTGTGGACTCAACTAATATTGGTCTGTTCGGTTCAGGTATTGCCGGTACAGCTTGTATTAGAGCTGCTATATTGCATCAGCAAAGTGTGAAAGCTTTAGGACTACCCGCACCATACGTTCACTCTTTTTACACCGATCCTAAGATCTTAAATTCACTGCCGTTGTGTTTAAGATCATCATTCTGTAACCGTTTAGACCTTGATGCTAGTAACTGGGATCTGGTAATTCCTCGTTTTAAAGCTTTCTCTTTAAAGACACAGGGCTTGTTATCAGCATCTGGAAGGTGTGCAGTTCCCACACTCATCTGTGCAACCGAAAGATCAGTAGTTACAAAAGATGACATCAGAATGCTTGAGAATAACTTCAAAGATGTATCCACTCTGTGGATGGAGAATGAAGGTTATGCAATGTTCATCAAGACTATGACCAAGAGCATCTGTTCATTTTTTGCAGAGAAATTTAATTCATAAGTTAACTTAACCACAATGTTTTAACCGCGATGTTTTAAATGTAGAAGTTAAATCAGGTTAAAAACTTAATTACCAACATGCAAAGCATGTATCAGTATCATGAAATCATTAAAAAATCAGACAATCGTAATCAAACTAGGAACTAGTACTTTAACTCACGGCTCTAAAAAGTTAGACAGAGCCCATATGCTTGAGATAGTAAGAGTTGTGCACAAGCTTGTAGAACAGCATGCTAAGGTGATCTTAGTGTCATCAGGTGCTATGGCAGCAGGAAGAGAATTACTAGGCTATCCTGACTTACCTAAAGATGTTCGCTACAAGCAGATGCTAGCTTCAATAGGTCAGGTAAAGTTAATTGAAGAGTGGGCTCAACTCTTTTCAATCTATTCTTTAAATGTAGGTCAGATTTTAATTACTAGAGCTGATCTTGAGAGTCGTGAGCGTTATTTAAACGCAAGAGACACTCTCTTTGCTCAGTTAGAACTTGGCATCATTCCAATTATTAACGAAAATGATGCTGTAAGTATTTCTGAAATTAAAGTTGGCGATAATGACAACTTAGCAGCACTATCTGCTGTTTTAGTAGAAGCTGACAAAGTGATCCTTCTTACCGATCAGGACGGTTTATATACTGCTGATCCTCGCAAAAACAAAGAAGCCAAGCTTATAAGAAACGTTGATACCATTGATGAGCATATCATTGAGATAGCTGGTGGCAGTGGTACTACCCTAGGTACAGGAGGTATGGCCACCAAGATTAAGGCTGCTCAGGTTGCAACACAAGCTGGTGTCGAAATGATAATTGCTTCAGGTGAGAATCCTTCAATTATCCTTGAGTTAGTCCATGGTCAGGGTAATGCTACTTTCTTTAGGCCATCTAAAAAGCCTGTATTAGCTAGAAAGTCATGGATTAGCTCAGCCACCCGCGCTCTAGGCTCTGTTACCATCGATGACGGCGCTGTTAATGCTCTTGTAAACAAAGGATCAAGTTTGCTTCCAAAAGGTATTGTTAATGTCCATGATGAGTTCTTACGAGGTGCTACTGTCCTTGTAAAAGATCAAAAGGGTAATGTGATTGCTAGAGGTATCACCAGATACTCATCAGATGAGTTAAACCTAATCAAAAAGAAGAGCTCATCTTCAATTGAAAATATCTTAGGATTTACACATGGTGATGAAGCAATTCACCGTGATGATTTAGTAGTAATCGACAATAACAAATAGCCAGAGGCATTGTTTTAAACAGTCTCACTCAAACGATTTATTAGGAAAACATCATGTTAGATATAAAAGAAATTGCGAAGAAGGCAAGAAACGCAGGTTACGATTATTCAATCTTAGATACAAAAAGTAAGAATGAAGCTTTGTATGCAATTGCAGATGAACTAGATAACAACCGTGAAGCAATCTTTTCAGTAAATAAAACTGATGTTGAAAATGCTAGAAACAATGGTCTTAATGAAGCGTTAGTTGACAGACTAACTCTTACAGACAGCAGATTCCGTGAAATGGTTGAAGGTGTTAGAAAAGTAGCTACACTTGATGATCCTGTTGGCAGAATTTATGATGGTAGAACCCTTCCAAATGGTCTTACTTTGGTTAAGAAATCTGTTCCTTTTGGTGTTGTAGGTGTGATTTATGAGTCACGTCCTAATGTAACCGTGGATATTGCAGCTTTATGTCTAAAATCAGGTAACGCCTGCTTCTTAAGAGGTGGATCAGAAGCTTTTAACACTAACTGTATGCTTCATTCTCTGATTGTAAAAGCATTAAAAGAGAAAGGAATAAATCCTGATGGTGTAAGTTTTTTAGAAAGCACAGACAGAGAGATGGTAAAGCAGATGTTAGCTTTAAATGAGTACATTGATGTGCTTATTCCTCGAGGAGGTGAAAAGCTACAGAGAATGTGCCAGCGTGAATCATCTATTCCAGTCATCATCGGTGGTTTTGGAATTTCTCATATCTTTGTGGATAAAACAGCTGATCTTGAGAAGAGTGTTGATATTGTTATCAATGCAAAGACTCAAAAGCCTTCAGCATGTAACAGCTTGGATACTTTATTGTTACATAGAGATATTGCTAGTGACTTTATAAAACTTCTTTTACCAAAGCTTTCTCAAAAGAAAGTTGCTATCGTAGCTCACGGCGATGCTGTATCTATGTGCAAGGATTACGAAAACGTAGAAACAGGATCTGAGAGTGACTTTGATACAGAATTCTTATCTTTAAAGATGAACATCTCCATTGTTGATGATGTTTACGAAGCTATAGCTCATTTAAGACGTCATAAGGCATCACATTCAGATGCAATCTTAACTGACAGTAGAGAAAACTCTAAGCTATTCACTCAGGCAGCAGGTTCTGCTTGTGTCTATGTAAATGCTTCAACAAGATTCTCTGATGGCGGTCAGTTCGGTCTTGGAGCAGAAGTTGCAATCTCAACACAAAAACTTCATGCAAGAGGACCTATGGCTCTTGAATCTTTAACTACCTATCAGTATGTTTGTGAAGGCGATTACCTCTGTCGTTCATAATTTCATGAGTATAACTAGGTTTTAGTATTCATTTCTCTAAAAGTGCGCTGATCTTATTGTGTGCGCACTTTTCCCCTCATATCGTCTTCTTTAATCAGTCTTTTAGTAGAGCATCTAGGTTGATTATTTATATAATAATATTCCTAGAGCGGATTTTGCAGTTTGAACCTATTGAGATTCTACTTATTGACAGAATTTCTGTATGACAAATAAAAACAATAATGTGTCAGCAAATCAAAATGATACATAAAATAATTTTAATAAAATTACATTTTTTTGATGGAGCTTTTACTCTAACTCTACATTTTTTCGAGGATGAATTTACTAAAACTCAGCACTTTTGAAATAATAAATTGTCAAATATTCAGATTTTTATTATATTTTTTTTGTAGATGCGTGTTAGATCTATTATCTAAATCCTAGCTTATACAAAAAAAAGATCTGCAACTTTAAAGCTACAGATCTTCTTGTCAAATCTTGTCTTTTACTTAAAGAGTATTCTCTTACTTTGTAAGCTTTTCTTGTACAACCTTAAAGTTATCACCATCTTTTAAAAATGACAGTCTGTTAGTAAATCCTTCAGGTAAGTCCTCTTCATGATGAGAAACAAACAAAATGCTGGTGTTACCGTTTTGCATTACATAGCTAATAAATGACTTTACTAAAGCTCTTGCGTAACCATCTAGCCCCTGTAAAGGCTCATCAAGAATTAGCAGAGGAGGATTCTTAACTAAAGCTCTTACAATCAAAAGCAGTCTTTGCTGACCGAATGATAATGACTTAAATGAGTCATGCTCTCGGTCCTGAAGACCTGCTAGACGCAGCCACTTTCTTGCAATTGCTACTTCTTCATCTGAAGGTTGCTTATAAAGACCAATTGAGTCATAGAAGCCTGAAAGAACAACGTGTAGAGCAGGCCCATTTACTCTGTAATCAAGATGTAGAGCACCTGATACTACGCCATAGTATTTTTTAATATCCCAAATAGATTCACCGGTACCACGACGATAGCCAAATACGGTAACGTCATTTGCATATACAAGAGGATTATCACCAGTGATCATGGACAGAAGGGTAGACTTACCAGCTCCATTAGGCCCCATGATATGCCACTGTTCACCTTTCTTTACTTCAAAATCAAGATGATCTAAAACCACGCGCTGATATTCAACTGTAACTTTCTTTAAAGAAACAATGGTGTCGCCCTTTATAGGAGGCAGTGCAAACTTAACTGGTGGCTTTGGCAGAGTTACATCTGGAATTGAAGCATAACCTAAAAGTGACTTTGCATCATCGTCAGCTTCAATTTCTTCACGTGAAGCTAGCTTTGAAATAGCACAGTTCTGAATGATACCCATTGAGGTTAAAGATTCTGGAATTTCAGTAGGTCTGTTAACAATCAATACTGTAGGTGTCTGATATTTAGTGTGGATCTCGTTAATCAGTTTCAATAATTCAGCACGAGTTTCAACATCTAGAGCATCAAAAGGTGTATCAAAAATGATGAGATTAGGCTTTGAAGCAAGAGCATGAGCTAAAAGTACTTTTCTGCCTTCACCACCTGATAGCTGTCTTATTGGTTTTTCCATCAGTTTCTCAAGATTTAATCCCTTGATTAAATCAGGAAGTAACTCAGGATCATCATCTTTTAAGATTAAAGCAGGAGTGATACCAATTTCTTCTTCAGGAGTGGTACAGTCAGAATTTCTCATCTCATAATCAGCTTCGAATAATTCCATCTGCTTTTCAAATGAAACTAATACAGGATGATAGTTAGTAGGTGCCACACCTGACTTTAAAGGTACCTCTCCATTTAAGGCTTTTGCAATAGAGGTCTTACCGCTACCATTACCGCCGATTAGCACAATAAGATCATTAGGGGTAATTGTAAGTGATCCTAAATTAACGGTTCTTTCTTCATCTAGAGCAAAAACTGCTTCTGTAAAGGTAATAGTACGCTGTGTCATATAAGCCTTTTAATAACCTTTTATTTCTTAATCTTACTTTATGTGTTTATTGATTTAACAAAATGTGATGAGTGTCATTATAGGTCTGCAATTTTTAAAGTGCAACATAAAAAGTAATACGTTGCATTTTTTGCAATATAAGAATGATTGCTCTTTTTTCTCACTTTGGCCGTTACAATGTGTGAAAAGAGAATTCTAGTGTTATATATCGCATTCTTGAAAGCTCTTTGACAAAGCATGGTGAATCACTTTTATGATAAAAATTAAGCTATGTCGCATTATTTAGAAAAATCGAGGGCATTTATTTATTTTTCGTTTTAAAATCAAAATATAAAACATTGAAAGTTCTTATTTAAGAAAAGTTATTTTTTAAGAAGGAGGTTACTATGACAACCCCTAATAAATTTGCTGTTTTATTAAAACCAACTGATGAGCAACCTGCTTTAGATCGTGCCGCACAGTACTCAAGAGTTGATCCTTCTATTTCAGTTGTAGCTGTTAGAGTAGTAAATAACTACAAAGAAGAGAATGTAGAGCAGATCACTCTAAAAGAAAAAGCTAACTTTGAGATGTTGAAGCGTAAGTATGCAAGTATTAAGAACTTTGATTTCAAAGTAGTATTTGATAAGAATGTAGCTGGAGGATTTAATGCTGAGTGTAAAACAGGCAATTACTCTTTAGCAGTTATTTCCGCTAACAAGAGGCATGCTTTGAAAGATCTATTTATCAGCAATGTTGATAGTCAGATCATGCGCAAGTGCACTATTCCTTTACTGGTGGTACGTGATGCTTCATCAACTGCAACTTTAGGTCAGTCGGTAATTTTAGCAATTGATTTTACTGATGCAGCTCAGGTAGGTAAATTAGACGACTACTTATTTGATGCAGCTTCATCCTTTGCAAAGAGCTTTGATGGTACAGTTCATATTGCAAACTGTGTAACTCCAAAAAATCCTGGTTTAATGGGTGGTAACCTAAGCCAGTCTAAGATTGTTTCATCAGGTGGTCTTGAGAGCAGAGTTGGTGTTCACTTCAAGCTAGCTGAAGAGTTTGCTTTAAAGCACAAAGTTCCTCTAGAGAATGTTCATGTAGTTGAAGGTCGAATTGATGAAGAGATCCCAAGACTATGTGAGAAGTTTAATGCACGTATGGTTTGCATGGGCACAACTCCACGTAGCACTTTCTTAGGTTCAATCAATTCATCTGCCGGTGAAATAGTTTTAGAGCAGATCAAAGGTGATATCTTTATTGTTAACTCAGAGAAGTTAGACAAGTAAGATAAGACAAATACTTTTATCTATGCACAACGCTACAAGAGTGCGGTTTTAAGCTGTGCTCTTGTGACGTTTGGTTTACTTTTCCAAAAAAGTCATCTACAACATTTCTTTTAATATCCATCACATCTCTGACAATCCATACCTCATCACTTTTATAGTCTGAAGCCATACCTCTTTATCATCAAAAGCTAGCTATAAGTATTCTCTATAAGTCAATATTTAAAGATTGTATTAATATCTTATTGAAACATAAATAATTTATCTAAATAATAACAGAGTAGCAAAAGCTACAATTGTTTCAATTAAAACTTTCACAATATAGCGGACTATAAAAATCACCTCAAAGTTCGCTTTCTTACCTGATTATTACACATCCAACCAAACAATTTACATAAATTACATCTACAACGAAAAGCAATAGTGAATACATAGACAAAAAGGTAAAAGTTGTTATCGAAAATTCAATTAACATACAAATAGTTGAAGATCCTTCTGTATCTAAAGGCATCATTTACACTATAGCCACCGAGCTTCGGTTACATTTTGAAATCGGAGAGGGTAAGGTTGTACCTTTAGATAATACTATTAAAGAGAAGTTCTCTTTAATAGTTGATGAGAAGTACCTAAAAGTACTTGAAGACTTCCTTGAAAAAAGAGCTATCTATTTTGAATTGACTTTATAGAGATTAAGAAAGTGTTTACGAGGGTAGATACAAAAAGAGAAGACAGTTTATTTTCTGTCTTCTCCTCTTAACGTTTAAATCAAATTAAACGTTGAATAAAAATTCGAATAAATCACCGTCGTGAACGATGTAGTCCTTTCCTTCTGATCTTAACTTACCAGCTTCTTTAGCGCCTGCTTCACCATTGTACTTGATGAAATCGTCATAAGCGATAGTCTGAGCGCGGATGAAACCTCTTTCAAAGTCAGAGTGGATTTTACCTGCTGCCTGTGGAGCAGTAGCACCAACTTTAACAGTCCATGCTCTTACTTCCTTAGGTCCTGCTGTAAAGAATGTCTGTAGACCTAATAACTGATAGCCAGCACGAATTACACGGTTCAAACCTGGTTCTTCAATGCCTAAGCTGTCCATGAACTCTTTTCTGTCAGCTTCATCCATAGATGCTAAATCAGACTCAATTGCAGCAGATACTGGAACTACGATTGATTTTTCCTCATCAGCTAACTTCTTAACAGCATCTAAATAAGGATTGTTGGTAAAGCCATCTTCAGATACGTTAGCAATGTACATAACAGGCTTAATGGTTAAGAAGTTGAAGTTTCTTAAAGCAGCTCTTTCAGCATCAGTAAAGTCAACAGAACGTAACATTTTGCCCTGCTCTAAAGCTGGTTTGCACTTCTCTAAAGCTACAACCTGAGCTAAAGCTTCCTTATCACCACCGGTTCTAGCTCTTTTCTCTAATCTCTGTAATGCCTTATCACAGATATCAAGATCGCTTAGCGCAAGCTCGGTGTTAATAACTTCGATATCTTCAACAGGATCAACCTTGCCTGCAACGTGGATAACGTTCTCGTCATCAAAGCAACGAACTACGTGCGCAATCGCATCGGTTTCACGAATGTTCATTAAGAACTGGTTACCTAAACCTTCACCTTTTGAAGCTCCTTTTACTAAACCTGCAATATCCACGAACTCCATTGAAGTTGGAACAATCTTAGCTGGTTTTACGATAGCTGCAATTGCGTCTAAACGTGGATCTGGTACTGGAACGATACCGGTATTAGGTTCGATAGTGCAGAATGGAAAGTTTTCTGCTGCAATTCCTGCTTTAGTTAGTGCATTGAACAAGGTAGATTTACCAACATTAGGCAGACCTACAATACCGCATTTAAAACCCATTTTATTATTCTCCTAGTTAGGCTTGTAACCATTAATCATTGATGTTGCTTTAGAAACCCCATCTGTAAAGAGCTTGTCTATTGCTAAAAGAGCTTCTTCATAAGCATCATCGATAAGCTTCTTGTCATTAGCAGAAGGCTTACCTAAAACCCAGTTGATTACCTCATGTGAAGGTGGTTTACCAATACCGAGACGTAATCGGTAATAGTTTTGTGAATTAGATAAATTAGCAGTGATGCTGCGAAGTCCATTGTGACCTGCCAAACCACCGCCAAATTTGAACTTCATGTGACCTGCCGGAAGATCAAGATCGTCATGACAAACTAAGATTTCCTCAGGTTTAATCTTGTAGAAATTGCACAGGGCAGCTACAGAACGACCAGATTCATTCATAAAGGTAGTAGGGAATACCAACCTTACTTCGTGATCTAAGAGCATGCCTCTACCTAAAATTCCTGAGAACTTGCCTTCAGGACGCATGTCAATTCTGTATTTATCTGCAAGCTTATATAAAAAATCAACACCGATGTTGTGTCTGGTGTGTTCATATTCAGAACCAGGATTGCCCAGACCTACAATCAGTTTGATATTGCACTTGTCGTTAGCCATTTATAACCTTAACGTCTTGTTTTTCCTTTGTAGGTAGAGCATCAAAAAGTTCTTTGATGCTCTGATTAAATTTTGTAACTGAAAAGTCTGGCTCAATGTCCTTTAATGGAGCCAACACAAAAGCTCTTTTCTGCATTCTAGGATGTGGCAGAGTAAGCTTTTTATCATCACTTCTAGTATCTCCGTACGCGATGATATCTATATCAAGAGTTCTAGGACCGTCTTTGAAAAGGCGTACTCTTTTATATTTCTGTTCAAGTGATGACAGAAATTCAAGTAACTCATAAGAGTCGATATCTGTTTCAAGAGATAATGCTAAATTTACAAAATCATCCTGGTCTAAAAAGCCTACGGGTTTGGTTTTATAAAAAGGAGATACTTTTACCTTTTTAATGCCATCTTTGCCTTTAATGTCATCGATGGCATGATTTAAGATATCGATGCTGTCACCTAGATTAGAACCTAATGAGAGTAAAACTTTGGTCATCTTAGTTACCTAAGTTCATGGATGCTCTCCATGCTCTTGCTTTAGCTAACTGCTCTTTACGCTTAGCACTTAAATTGGTCTCATCCTCAAAGCCTTCTGTGGCTAGATTTTTAGGACCTTTTTGCTTTTTAGATTTCTTTTTATTAGAAAACTTCTGCTGATATTTCTGATCTTTTAAAGCCTTTCTCTTAGCAGCAATTGCTGCTGATTTTACATAGTAAGGTTGCCAAAAATTAACGCAAGTAGCTAAATATGGTTCAAACTTTGTGCGCAAGGAGATGAAATCAAAGGCAGCTCTAAAAATGGTTCTGTTTGAAACTTCATCATAGTCTTTTAGTAACTCTATTTGCTGCAGAACTAGTTGCATTCTCCACAATGACTTGATGCTGTCGCTTACAGCCATAGGAATGTCAGTTACTTTATCCTGACTATCAAATACAGAATCTAAAGCTAATCTTACAATGTCATTGTCTTCCATTGGAGACACCATAGATTCGCTGTAGCGTCTTAATCTGAAGACATTGTTCTGGAATACGCCCCACAGAATTACTGAATATAAGAAATGAGGCATATTTCTCTTGTTCTCAGCGTATCTTTTATCAGAGCTTGAAAGTGCGTATTCAACAAAGTCGATATAGCTCTTGTTATCTAAAAAGTCTCCAGCATCAGGGAACAACAGTTCAAAGATGTTGTACTTTCTTAAAATCTTGAAGCTGTTATAGCCATGACCTGTAATAAAGAGTTTGTTAACTTCTTCAAACATACGGGCATTTGAAACTTCAAGTAATAAAGCTGATAGTCTCTTAATCGGATCAGATGTTCTCTTTGAGAGCTTAAATCCAAGTTTTGCGCTAAATCTTAAAGCTCTGATCATACGAACAGGATCTTCACTGTATCTAGTGTCAGGATCACCGATGATATCGATGATTCCCTTTTGCATATCGTAAAGACCGCCGTTGTAGTCGTAGATCTCTTTTTTTACAGGATCAAGATATAAAGCGTTAATGGTAAAGTCACGTCTTTGAGAATCCTCAACAATGCTTTTACCGTAAACATTGTCTCTTAAAAGCATGCCAGACTCTGCTGACACTCTAGTTGGATTTATTTTACCTTTTTTTGCTGTGGAGTTACTTCTAAAGGTTGTAACTTCAATAATATTCTGTCCACTAAAGACAACGTGAACAATCTTAAATCTTCTGCCTATGATTCTAGAATTTGAAAAGATCCTATGAACCTGCTCAGGGGTTGCATCTGTAGATACATCAAAATCTTTAGGTTTCTTTCCTAATAGAAGATCACGGATACAACCACCTACTAAATAGGCTTTAAACTTATGCTTTTGAAGGGTAGAAACGACCTGAACTGCTGCTTTTGATAGAGATGATAAATCAAGCCCCAGTTCACTTGCTGATACTATGTTTTGAGCAAAGCCTTTTTTCTTGGCGTTTGTTTTGAATTTTTTTAGACTTTCTGTATTAAGTCCTTGCAATGGTGCAGTAATTTTTCTTACTCCAAATTTACTCTTTTAAAACGTGCGCATTATACCATTTTTACGGCTGTCTTGCAGACATGAGAGTTTAGCTAGTTTATATAAGATTTTTATCTTTCTGATTATTGTAGATATTGCATTTTTTAATATTCATAATAAGGTAAAATTACTATGCTTCCTGAATGATGTTAATGAGAGCTAAAAATGAGATCAACTAATTTCAAAACTGAGAATAATTCTTTAAGAAAACTGCTTGGAAATGGATTGTTTTATAAAATTCCTAGATTTCAGAGAGATTATAGTTGGACTCTTGAACAGTGGGAAGATTTGTGGACAGATATTTTAAATACAATAGAAGATCCTTCTCAAGAGAATGATTCTCATTACATGGGTTATTTGGTATTACAGTCTACTGATGATAAGACCTTTGAAGTCATTGATGGTCAACAAAGACTGACAACATTGACTTTGATTATATTGGCTGTTATAAAAAATTTGCAAAGACTCATTGACGAGAAAATTGAACCTGAACAGAATATTCAGCGTATTAATCAAATTAGACAGACTTACATTGGTTACCTAGATCCAGTTTCTTTAGTTTCAAAGTCAAAATTGACATTAAATCATAATAACAACGATTATTTTCAGCATTACATAGTACCTTTAGAGAAACTTCCTCAAAGAGGTTTTAAGGCTTCTGAGCATCTTTTACGTAAGTCTTTTGAATGGTTTGATACCCAAGTTTCATATCTTTTAAAATCAGTTGTCTCTGATAAAGGACAATACTTAGCTAAATTTGTCGAAGATTTGAGTGATGTGCTATTTTTTACAGTAATTACTGTTACTGATGAACTCAATGCATATAAGGTCTTTGAAACTTTAAATTCACGTGGTGTAAGACTGTCTTCTACTGATCTTCTAAAAAACTACTTATTTTCAGTGTTGGATACGAATAGTAAATCTCAATACGAACTAGACATTTTAGAAAAGAGATGGTTGCAAATGGAAGCAAGATTGCAATCAGAAAAGTTTCCTGATTTTTTAAGAGTTTATTGGAACAGCAAGTACAAGTTATCAAGACATTCAGAACTTTTCAAAACAGTTAAAAATAATGTTAAAGACAGAGCAGGAGTTTTTGATTTAATTAAAGGGTTAGAATCAGATCTTGATAATTACTTGGCTTTGATTTCTCCTGAACTGTCGGATTTTAGCGAGTCAGATAAAAACAACCTTGCAGTTCTTAGGATGTTTAAGGTTAGACAGCCATACCCTTTGCTTCTTTCAGCAAAACGTGAATTTAAACAAAAAGAATTTTCTTCTTTACTAAGAGCTATTGTGGTAATTACCTTTAGATACAATACTATTGGTTCATATTCTCCAGCTGACCAAGAAAAAGTTTATTGTGAAGTTGCAGAAAAAATAAGTTCAAAAGAAATTATTGATTTGAATGATGTGTGGTCATATCTAAAGCCAATATATATAGACGATGATCGTTTTTATCTTGATTTTAGTAGTAAATCAATAAATACATCAGATTCAAGATCGCGAAAATTGGTTAGATATATTTTATGTGCCATAGAAAAAAAAATATCTGGAACATCATTGGATTTTACCTCTGATTCTTTGAACATTGAGCACATATTGCCTCAAAACGCACCAGATGGGTGGAATGGCTTCACAAGTGAAGCTTGTATGGAAATGGTATATAGACTTGGTAATATGGTTCTTTTGCAACCAAGTAAAAATAGAGATATTGGAGTTGAAGATTATTCTGAAAAAATTAAAGTATTGTCAGAATGCACTATAAAGACAACTCAATTGGTAGCAAATAACTATAAAGAGTGGTCTCCAGAAGCTATTGACAGACACCAAAAAGATATGGCGTTAAAGGCAAAATCTATTTGGAGCGTATCTCAGTTAGAATTATAAAATTAGCCTTCAGAGAAAGTATCTAAATTAAGCCTCTTATATAGAGGCTTATTGACTATGTTGTATTTTGATCATCAATAAAGCTCTCTTGCTGATGTTTTCAATACAAAAGCGATCTACTGCTTTTGAAAGTATCTTGTAAACAGACATGTCTTCGTTCAAATCTTCAGTTTCTTGATTCAGAAACTTAAGACCCGTAATCAGCAATTTCTGTGGACTTGCCAAATCAAGTACGGCAGGAGAATGATTCTGTTTGGAGAGTTTTCTTTCACTATCTTGCATGATTAAAGGTAAATGCAAATAGCGTGGAGCATTTTTATTAAAACTTGAATAGAGCGAGAGTTGAGCCGGTGTGATATCAATTAAATCCGCTCCTCTTACAATTTCGGTTACACCTTCTAAGATATCATCTACGACACAGCCTAAATTGTATGAAATTACTCTGTCAGTCCTAATTAAAGTAAGCTCATGAGTTTTATATTCACAGTGAACTTTACCTAAAAGCTCATCTTCAAAAGTATTATTGCAAACATCGTGTACCTCATAATTTAAGGCATAATTTGTATTCTCTGTTTGCTGTAAATGTAGCTCTTTGCAGTGACAAGGCTCTTGTTTTCTCATAGCCCTTGTACAGTGACAGTAATAAGCTTCACCTTTGTATATGAGCTCTTTTGCTTTTTCAAGATACACATCGGTGTGTTCTGATTGAATATAAGGAATACCATCATATTCAAAGCCTAAAGTATGAAGCTCATTGATAATCAGATTGGTGTATTCTTTTTTACATCTGTAAAAATCAAGATCTTCGATTCGCAAAAGAATACGCCCGTTTTCATGACGCGCTCTAAGATAAGAACCTAAGGCTGCAACTAAAGAGCCAAAATGAAGTCTTCCTGAAGGGGATGGGGCAAAGCGTCCGATGTACATAGCTGATAAAAAAACAGGCGACATATAGTCACCTGCATTTCTTTTAAATCTGATTAGCCTTGAAGCTGTTTTTCTTTGATTTCTGCTAATGACTTGCAGTCTACGCATAAATCAGCTGTTGGTCTTGCTTCTAGACGTTTGATACCAATCTCGGTACCGCACTGTTCACAGTAACCGAACTCATCATTATCAATCTTTGCTAAAGTCTTTTCGATCTTCTTGATTAACTTACGTTCACGATCACGTGCACGTAACTCAAGAGCAAACTCTTCCTCCTGTGATGCTCTATCTAGAGGATCTGGGAAATTTGCAGCCTCGCTCTTCATATGACCTACGGTACGATCTACTTCATTGCGTAGCTGATCGCGCCATGCAGTCAGGATCTTTTTGAAATGAGCCTTCTGCTTCTCGTTCATATACTCTTCGCCAGGTTGTTCTTGGTAAGGTTCAACACCAGCGATTGCTAAAGGGCCCATAGAGTCGATTGCAGTAGCAGTCTTTTCATTGTCAGCCATATTCTTCTTCCTTAACTTAATTACTGTCCAAAAATACAGTGTAAGTATTAAGTATCATTTGTTTAAATAAAAGAACCAAATTTTTAGGTTCTCTTTGAGTGAGCAATTATGCTTTATTATTTACTATCTATCAAGGATAGATATTGATTATTTGACGCATGATCTAAAAACACAGATAAAATCCACAATTTCATTGATGTATGTTTCGTTTTTGCTAAATATATTTTGCTTTTATCTTCTCTTAACCTTGATAAGTTCTACTTTGTATAATTAAGTTTTCATATTTCCCCTATTTAAAGCGTTCTAAATCATGTTCATTTGCTATAATACAGCGTAAACTTTTTAAGAAAGAATGAAATGAATAACAATAATAGTGACGATTTTTTAAAGGGCTTTAGCGCTGTAGATTCTGAAGACCGTATTGACAGAATAGATCCTACAAAAGAAGATCCAAATCGACCAGAACCTACCTTTGGTGATCGCAGTATCTCTAATAATCTTGAGAATGATGATGGCTTTACAGAGCCTTCATTTTGTCAGAGTAATTATTCTGAGAATAACTATTCTCAAAACAATTTTTCAGATAACTCATACCAGGATAATTCTTTTAAGCAATCAAGAAATACCTCAAATGAGCGCGTAAATGCTCAAGATAATAACGAAAATCCAAATAAAAAGGATAAAAAGCCTAAAAAAGAAAAGAGCATTAAAAAGAAGTTAATTTATTTTGGCTTAAAGGTAGGCGTAGTTGGTGTTGTAATTTTAGCTCTGCTTTTTGTCTACTTTGACTCTGTTGTTTTATCAAAGTTTGGAGTTGATGATAAATGGGTACTACCTGCGGTAGTCTACTCACGACCTCTAGAGCTGTATCCAGATCAGAAACTGTCTTTAAAACAGATGGAGTATGAGCTAAAGCTCTTAAAATACAGAAAAGTAAATAATCCTCAAAAGCCAGGTGAGTATGCAACCAATCCTAAGACTGGTCGCGTAGTTATTCTGCGCAGACCTTTTGAATTTCCTGATGGCGCTGAAAACACGGTATCTTTATTGGTAACCTTTAACGGTCAGAGAGTAGCTCAGATCATCAATGCAGACTCTCATGAGGAATTAGGTTATGTGAGAATGGATCCAGTACTTTTAGACAGAATCAACCGTATTGATCCTAAGGAAGACAGAATCTTTATTCAGTTGTCAGAGGTACCAGAAGCTCTGGTTACAACTTTATTAGAAATTGAGGATCGTTCTTTCAGAACAAATATTGGTGTTAACTTCTTTGCTATTGCTAGAGCCTTTATAAAGAATGCTATCGCTCACTCTGTTGTTGAAGGCGGTTCTACAATTACTCAGCAGCTAGTTAAAAACTATTTTCTAAATTCTCAAAAGAGTTATACCCGTAAGTTCAAAGAGATCATCATGGCTCTTATCATGAACCATAGATATACTAAAGATCAGATCTTAGAAGCTTATATGAACGAAATTTACTTAGGTCAAAATGGACCTGCGGGTATCTATGGTTTTGGTCTTGCTTCATATTTTTATTTTGGAGTACCAATCTCTGAGTTAACTCAGGATCAGATGGCTTTACTTGTAGGTATTATTAAAGGCCCTTCTTATTATGACCCATGGAGACATCCTGATCAGGCCTTAGAAAGACGTAATACCGTACTAGCTGTTTTAAGAAATAGAGGTATCATCAACGATACCGAGTTTGAACAGTATTCAGCCCGACCTTTAGGTGTAATTAAGCGTGGTTCAATGAACTATTCTAAGACACCAGCTTTTATGGGCGTGTTAAAGAAAGAGATTTCTTCAAAGTTCGGTCCTGATTTCCTATCAGGTAACGGTATCAAGATCTTTACAAGTCTTGATCCTCAGGCTCAGCAGTCAGCTGAAGATGCTGTCCAAAATGAGTTAAACGCCATTGAAAAAGAAACAGGTCTTCGTGGTATGGAAGCAGCAATGGTGGTAAGTTCATGGCGTACAGCTGAAGTCTCAGCAGTGGTTGGCAGTAGAACACCACAGTATGCTGGCTTTAACCGTGTGATGGAAGGTAAGCGTCAGGTAGGTTCTATTATTAAGCCTTTTGTGTACTTAACCGCTTTCCATAATGGTATTCATACCGGCACTATGGTTAATGATGCTCCTATTACCGTAAAATTAGCTGACGGTAAATTATGGCAACCTCACAATGATGACAAGAAGTACCACGGCAGAATTCCTACTTATGTAGCTATGGCCCGTTCTATGAATGTACCTACAGTTAAGATTGGTATGAGAGTAGGTTTAAACCATGTAAGAGATACATTGATGAACGTTGGCATTGAGAAGAGCAGAATTCCATTCTATCCATCAATGCTGTTAGGAACCATTGAGTTAACCCCATTTGAGGTAACTCAGATTTATACAAGTTTAGCAACAGACGGTAGTTATAAAGACTTAACTACACTGCGCACTGTGGTAAAAGATGGCAAGATTGTATATGAGCGTGCCAATTCCAAAGTAAAGCCAACACTTGATCCTAGAGACTCATATCTAACCATGTATGTGATGACTGAAGCTACTAAGATAGGTACAGGACGAAGAATTGGTAGATTATTCCCAAATGTCAACATTGCAACCAAGACCGGTACTACTAATGACAGCAGAGATACCTGGTCTGTAGGTATTGATTCAGATCTAGTGGTTGCAACTTGGGTAGGCTTTGATAACAACAAATCAACAGGTCTGTTCGGTTCATCTGGTGCGATGAGAGTTTATGGCAGATTTTTACAAGAGCGTGGCGTCAACTCACTTGAGTTAAAGAAACCTGAAGGTATTAAGTTTGTAAACTTCAATAAATCAGGCAACATCGTAGCTGATACCTGTATGTTGCCAGGCTTGAACTTACTACCTGTAAGAGTAGATAAAGTAATGTACGTTGATCAGAACTGTACTATTGTTGCAGATCCAGAGCCTGTACCAGTACCATATGTTTCAAATGATTAACTTATAAACAGTCTGTTTTTGGTTAACCCAAAAGAATGCTGATACATAAGTACCAGCCTTCTTTTTAAGTAGTTGAAATTGTCTTTTCTACTTTAGATAACTAAATTAGGCTTTAGTATTGATAGCTTTGGTTCCATCAGCTCTAACGTAGCTCTCTGGTGTTTTGCCCTGCAGAAGATAGCTGAAAGCTAAAATTTCGGCGATAATTTGGAACAGTTGCTCTGGAACCTGTTCACCTTCCTTTAAAGCTTTAAGCTCATTTAATAAAACAGGATCTTTGTGAATATAAACACCTAGTTCTTTTGCCATATCAATAATGGCTTGAGCTCTGGATTCATAGCCTAGAGCGCTTACAAAAGGAGACTTTTTCTCTTCGTTATAAGAAATGGCAACAGCAGCTGAAGCCTTCTCATAGCTGGCTTTAAAAGACAGATCTTCATCGGTAGCATTGATAGAGATGTTATCTTTATCGTCTCCATTTTGAGTTTCAGTCTTTAGTTCTTTGCCACTTTCACTGTCGACAACAGTAGCATCTAATGCTTCTTCATTAGTAGCTTTTTCGTTATTTATATTTTTATCATCGGTATTTTGCATAGTTCACCTAGATATCTACAGAGAAAGTTGAACCGTCTTTTTTAGTTCTTACCTCAACTACAGGACGATCATTCTTCTCTCTAATATGAACTTTACCCATACGAGCAGTTGCATTACGGGTGGTAATTCCAAGATCCTGTAACTTCTCTTTTAGAGTTGGCAGAGCTTCTTGGACTTTTTGCAGACCATTAAAGGTACTTGCTACAACTGAGAGTTTTAGCTCTGGTAATTTAGCTTCAGCCTTGATTTCTATTGGACCTAAATTTTCAAGATCGAATACAAAGTTTAAATGCCAGGACTTTTTACCATCCTCTTCGATTACAGGGCGAGCGTTAAAGCCACCTTCTCGACCTCCATCATAAGTTGGAGGTAACGGTATATACTGGAATAATAATGGCAGATTTTCTTTGTTTTGATTTTGATACCTTACAATCTGATCTAAGGTTTCATCTAATAAAGATGGAATGTTGTTCTTACCTTTTGCATCAATGCTTGCTTTCATCTCATCTAAGGTCTCATCAAATCTGTCTTCCATGAGGTCAACAGCTTTCTTTAAGAACTTATCTACGGATTTACCTAATTGAGCAAATCTAATCGATAAAAGCATGAAAGCCCATTGATGAAGCGCTAAAGCCTGTGGTGAAGTAGGGGACATAGGTCCTGAGGTAAAGTTCAACCAGTTTGCTACAGAAGGTAAGTCATCGATAGGATTTTCCAACTTGTCTAAATAATTCTTAGCATCTTCTCTTAGAGCATCAGGCAGAGCGGTATTGTTTGCCTGTACCTTTAAGCTGTACATGAGACTGTCTAAAGGAGATCCTTTAGACATAAGCGTCATTAAATTTGGAGCAGTAGCTACAGGCGTGGTTACGCTTTCTGCTACATTTTTAGGTGATTCAACTGTTTTTTTACCAAAAATTGAAGCAATTTTTGAGAAAAAGCCTGTTTTTTCTTTCACATCAGCGACATTGTCTACCACGCTCTTTTCAGGAATAGGTTCACTTTGTCCTTGAGTAATCGCAGCAGCCCCAGGGGTCTTCTCAGGGATCTTAGTGATAGTGAGTGTTGACTCATCAGAGTTTTCTTTTGCACTATCTGTAAGTTTCTTTTCTATATTTAAGTCCTGCTTTACATCTGAAGGCACAACCTGATCTTCTAATTCCATTGAAGGTACAGTAGAAGCTAAGATTTTGCTTTCAACTGACTTATTCTTAGAAGAACTATCAGAACCTTGTAAATTGTTCTTAGTGCCATTAGTTACACTTAGGTTATCATCAGGCAAGGACTCAACATCTGAACCTTCTTTTGCACTTAAACCTGCTAGAACAGAAGGCCTGTTTTTAACCGCACTTTGCAAGTCTGAGTTTTCTAATTTTTCATCATTTGATTTGAATATATCATCTTCATCATGAAGAACAGAATTATCAGGTGTTGGCTTATTTAAAACAGTTTCACTCTGTGCTTTAGTCTGTTCTAAAGCGCTATTAGCAAGTGCTTTTTCTTCTGGTGTGATTACTTTAGAACTGTCAGACGCAACATTATCCTTTGGAATTGTAAAAGTAGTTTCAATCTCTATTGGGCTGTCATCAGTAATAGTACTGTCATTAGCTACAACAGGAGAAACAAGAACATTACTTAGTTTATCTCCTGAATTGTTTTCTGTAACAGGTTGTTCTGAAGTTTCTTCTGTAACCTCAGTAGATGCAACACTGCCGTTCTGTGTGTTAGAAATCTGATTTAGCTTTAGAATATCATCATTGTCTTTATCTGTATTTACAGATGCCTTTGTGTCAGATGCTAATTTTTCATTGTCTTTAGCTACTACATTGTTATCATCAGTTACAAGCTCATCAATTTCAGTGTTTGCTACAGGCTCTTTTAGATTTGATGCCTTGTCCTTAAGGCTATTTTTGTCAGTGAGTACCTCATCAGATTTAACATCATCTTCGTTGCTTAAAACATTCTTTTCATCAACTGCAACATCATAAGTTTCATCTTCAGTGTCAGCGTTGATGACATCATCGTTTGTAGTACTGAACTCGAAAGCTTTTTGCTCTGTGGTTACTGACTTTGAAACAGTATCTGTACTGTCTGCTTTTCCAACTGTTTTAATGCCATCAGTTACCTTTGTGTTTTCAAAAGAAGTTGCATCATCTTTTGCTATTTCTTCACGAACATCTTGTGCCTGAGATTTTAAGAACTCTTCTTTTAAAGCTTCAGCTTTCTGTTCTGTATTTACAGAATTAAGATCGCTCTTTGCATTTACTTCATTTGAACCATTTGCATAGTCAGCAACACCGTCAGGGATCTTTACTGATAGAGTAGGTCCCATGTTGTATGAACCGAAATCAGCAACAGCTGAACCTCTAAATGACATATTAAAGGTCTGATGCTTTTCATAAGCATTCTGCCTTAAGTCATTCTTAGCAAGCGAACTGCCTTCAAGAGCTTCTTTTAATGCTTGTTTTACAGCTTCTTTAGCTGAACTTTGAGCATTCTCATTTTGAGTCTTAGCATTCTCTTCTAAGACAGTTTTAGCAGCTAATGTGGCTGCTTCTTTTGCACTAGTCTGAGTTTTTTCTAATTGAGCTTTTACACTTTCTTTTAGATCTTTTACTGCCTGAGTGGTAGCATCTTTAGCCTGACTTTGACTTTCTTCAAATTTTGCTAAAGCCTCTTTTACAACCTGTTCAGCTACACTCTTTGAGTTGTTCTCATTATCAGTAAGCTTTGATAAGACACTTTCTTTTAAGGCATTAACAGCTTCGGTTGCAGCATCACGAGCAGAATTCTGACTTACCTCAAGCTGAGCTTTAGAACTTTGTTCTAAAGCTTCTCTTACTGCCTGAGCTGCAATTTCTTTAGTTGAGTTCTGTGTTGCTTCTAATTTTGAGAAGACACTTTCTTTTAAGGAGTTAACAGCTTCTGCTACAGCTTGTTTTGCAGAGTTTTGGCTTGCCTCAAGCTGAGCTTTAGTGCTTTGCTCTAAAGCTTCTTTTACAGCCTGAGCTGCAACTTCTTTAGTTGTATTCTGATTAGCTTCAAATTTAGATAAGACACTCTCTTTTAAAGCATTTACAGCTTCTGTTGCTGCTAATTTTGCAGCATTCTGATTAGCTTCAATTTGAGATTTTACAGTTTCCTGTAGTGCTTCTTTTACAGCATCTATAGCTAACTTTTTGATTTCTTCAGCTGAAAGAACAGGTTCTGCCTTTTCTTTTGATTTAGCATGTTGATCCTGTAAATTACTGTTATTAGCAATTCTCTCATCAATAGCTCTATCTACCTGAGCTATTCTTTGATTTGTAAGCTCAAGGTTTGAAGCAGAGTCATCTGAGGTGTAATTTGGTTTTACAGCAGGATCTGGTAACTTGCCTTCACTTGCTAGTCTCATTCTCTCTTCTCTAAACTGCTGCTGCAGTTTAGCTGCACGGGCAGAAAGCTCTGAAAGTGAGAGTTTTGATGCTTCAACAGACTTTTCATCAGCAGTATTAGCAACTGCAGATGGAGAATCTGCTTTTGTACTTACAGTCTTTTCAAGAGAAATTTCTTCTTTTGAGCTTAAAAGGTTACTCTTTCTTGCTGTAAGGGCAGCTTTGGCAATCAGATCATGAATTCTCTTAGCGGTTTCTTTTGAAACATCATCTTTAAAGTTGTCCTCTGCCTCATCTACTTTCTTGTTTTGTTTGAAGATATCAAGATAAGTTGAATCATCAGGAAACTCATCTAGAGCCTGACGCAGATAACGGGTCATGATCTGAGGAGTTGTAGAACCAGGTTTGGGTTTTACAATTTCCTGCTGTTCTGGTTTTAGTGTAGTTAATACTTCGGGCTGATTGCTCTTTACATATGCAATAGAGGCAGCAAGCACTTCTGCAGTAGCCTGTTTTGAGCGTAATGACAGTTCTTCAGTGGGTGCAAATACCTGTCTTATTGCCAAATCTCTTTGTAAACCGGCCCCCATATTTTCGTAATCAGTAAGGTTTACAACACTCTGACAGATAAATTTTCCAAGATTTTGACCTGCTACAGTACCTTCTGATAGAACTTTAGGCAGATTCTTTAAATCAGATTCTAAAACCGAAGCTGCATCACGGGAGCGTACCATCTCTTTTTGAGAGGATAAATCTGATGCAACTTTCTCTTGCAGATTAGGATCTCTGTTGATTACTTGTACAGTAAGTTTTCTGTAATGCCCCATCATGGCAGAATCATTGTTATAGGATTCTTTTGCAATAGATGAGCTATCCTTAACAAAGGAGTTTAGGCTTGAATTTAATTGATTAAATGTCCTTGCCTGAGACTCTGCTAAAAGACCTTTGTGTTTTGAAATCACACTTATATATTTAGCAGTGGCATTAGCATTTATCTGGGCTTTTGCTGTCCCAGATTGTGTTTCTGACTCTGTCTTATTTAGATCTGTATTGGACTTATCGACAGAAGTCTTTAAATCAACGTCTATAGTATCCATGGAAACTTACTGATTATTTAGATATACGTATACACGTATATCATAACAAAATACCAATCTAGATATGCAGATCTTTGACGCATTTGTGAAATTATCTTGAAACATCTATGAGTTAACAACGGAAAAAAGGGCTTTCATGTTGTAAAATGTAGGTATGTATGTGAGGTCTATATGATTAAAAAAATTCTATGCACTGCACTAGTTTCTTTTGCTCTTTTTTCAGAAGCTAACGCATCTCATTCAAATTACAGCCCAATGGCTCCACATCAGATATCTGTGAAGGCAAGCCATGCTGATTACAGCTATGGCTTATCTATATTACCTGGAAATTCAATTGACTCTATTGAATACATCAACAAAAATGCGTTCTGGAAATTAAATTACGTAGTTTTAGATAGATATCTGTTAAGACCTGTCGCACACGGCTATTCAAAATTGCCTGATTTAGCAAAATCATCAGTGCATAATTTCTTTTCTAATCTTTCAGAGCTTAACAACACTGTTAACAATGTTTTAGTGGGAGAGCCCGTAAGCTCAGGTGTTTCACTAGGGCGTTTTACAATTAACTCAACTGTAGGTTTGTTAGGTTTTATAGATGTAGCAAAGCACATGGGATTAGAACAGAAATCTATGAGTATGAATACAGTTATGGGTAAAGCAGGTGTTGATCAGGGCGCCTATATCATGGTTCCTGCTTATGGACCTACAACAGAAAGAAGTATTCACGCTTCAGCTGTAGATAATTGGCCTTATTATTTTATAACTCCTTGGACCTCAATTGCATGTACCGTAATTAACGGTATTGATGCAAGAGCTTCTTTAATTCCTCAAGAGGAGGCAATCGACAAGGCTGTTGATCCTTATGCTCAGTTGCGTCAGGTCTATCTGATGTATCAAGAGGGTAGGGTCAATCCAAATGCCTCTATGGAAAACAAAGAGGATAAAGATGTTGAGAGCTATTTAGATGAGATTGATGACTAATGAGTGCTGTTGATTTAGAAAGCGTAAGATCGAAAATTGATGCTATAGATAAAGAGATAATTAGTCTTTTAAAACGTCGTCAGGATTTGGTTATAAAGGCGGGTTCCTGCAAAAAAGATCTTGGTGTAAGTGCATACTCACATGAAAGAGAAGCTTTTGTAATTGATAACTGTGAAAAGTTAGCAAGAGAATATGACCTTCCAAAAGGACTCTTATCTGACATTATGAAAAGAGTTTTAAGAGAGTCATATAAATTGTGCTCAAATACAGCCTTTAATTATCCACGTTGCTTAAAGACAGATGGGGATGTTGTTATCGTCGGCGGTAACGGTGGTATGGGCCGAATTTTTTCAGATTATTTTGAAAAATCAGGTTACAAAGTCTTCTCATTTGGTCATCGTGGCTGGGATAAAGCTCCTGAATACCTAAAAAATGCCAAGATTGTAATTGTTTCTGTGCCAATTGATATCACAATAGATATCATCAAACAGTTATCCCCAATGTTAAGAGAAGATCAGATCTTATGTGATTTCACCTCAGTGAAGGCACCAATTGTCGAAGCTATGATGAAATATCACAAAGGTCCTGTATTAGGTCTTCATCCTATGTTCGGTCCTGATGTGAAGAGTCTTGTAAAACAGGTTGTAGTTACAGTTCCTGAAAGAGATGAAAAAGCATCAGAATTTTTAGTTGAGCAGTTACGTATTTGGGGCGCTAATATCTGCAGATGTTCTGCTAAAGAACATGATAGAGCTATGAGTATTATTCAGGCACTACGCCACTTTAGTACTTATGGTTATGGTAATTTTTTAAGTGAAATTGCACCAAATTTAGATAAATTAAAAGATCTTTCAAGTCCTATCTATCGCTTGGAGCTGATGATGGTAGGTCGTCTTTTTGCTCAAGATCCTCGTCTATATGCTGACATCATCATGTCATCAAAACAGAATTATGAGTTAATTGAAAATTTTGTAAACAGCTTACAAGAACAGTTAAAGGTTATCAAAGAGGCTGATGTTGATACCTTTACCGAGAGATTCTTAAATGTAAGAAAGTACTTTGGAGATTTCTCTGAAGAAGCTCTAAAAGAAAGTGGTAGTATCCTTGCAAAACTTCAGGATGAAAGATAGTTATGCGTAAGCCAGTAAAGATCTTAGCTTTCATCTTAGTTTTCCTTTTAAGTGTTCTGCTAGCTTTAGCTTTTTGTGCAGGTTATATCTTTGATAGTAAGTTCAATGATGCTTTAAGACTAGTAAATTCAAGACAGTCTTATGCCAGAATCGTCTACACTCCCGTATCAAGTTCTTTGCTCTCTAAAAAGGGCAAAGTATCAGTTACTGTTCCTGAATCTCCTGTAGGAGAACTAAGAGCAACCTTTGCGGTTGACATCAATTTCTCAGTATCATCATTTACAGTTAGATTCCATAAGGAAAATTATGACGGTAACATTGATGAATTACTCTCATCAATTGGTTTACCTGTAATTGATATGACAGGTGAAGTTAACTTCTATCCATGGCAGTTAAAGGGAGATGCTAACTTAAGAACCTCTGCTTTTGACTTAAATTTAGAAGATGGTCGCTGTCGTATCGGTGACAGCGTTGTTGCTGTTTCAGGTAGAAGTTTAAGTTCTATTGATACTGTCTTAAAGTTCTCCGGCATCAACTGTCGAGGACGTGATATTTATTCAGGTCGCGAGGCCTATACATTTGTTTTTCAGAACTTAAAGACGATAGCCAAACCAAAGTTTTATTTATCTTCAAAGAAAATATCTTTTGATTCTTTTTCTGTTTCTTTTGATGAATTATCAGCTGATGCCTCAACTTTGTACTTAATCGGTTTTAAACCAGATGACAATGTTAAAGATAAAACTTTAAGAGATAGTTTATCTGTAAAGAACTTTAAGGTTGATGTGTCATTTGATAATGAAGATAAGAACTTCCAAAAAGTAAGTTCAAAAGGATCTATGGATGCCTACTTTGCTTTCCCAAGAATTAGAGAAGGTCAAACGGTTGCTTTCTATGATTTATCTAGGTTAAGTTATGAGAGCTCTTTAGACAGTATTAATCTCATGAATCTGCTTAAGACCATTAAACATGCTGATGATCCTATGCAAAGCTTAATCTTGAATTTATCAAAGCCTGTAAAAGTAAATGTAGATAACTTCTCATTCATTCACAATGGCAAAGAAACCAAGTTTCAAGGTCAAAGTTCAGTCTCATTTAATTCAGTAACTAAAAAGCCAGAGAATGTTTACTTAAAACTGTTTGCTAAGTCTCCTGTAGATTTTGTGGATGAGTTGGTAGATTCACAGTACAAAGTCGGTCTTGAAGATTATTTAAAAACAGGTGCAATATCATCAGACGGCAGCAACTACTCAACTGTACTTGAATTAAATGGTAATAAAATTACCTTAAATGGTGTAGATATCAATTCTGATATAAAGTCAGATGAGAGTGACGAAAAGTCAGTGAAAAAAGATCTAACAATTGATTTAGATTCACTTTAATGAGATTTGTTAAATTCAACTATTGTTAATGTAAATTAACTTTTCATATCTAAGTTACAGATAAGAAAACTACTGTAATCTCTTAAATGAATAGAGGAAACAGAATATGAGATTAGTTCTTTATATTGCAATGCAAATTGCTGTTTTACTGCTTGTAAGCATCGTAGGTTCAATCCTGCTTAATATCTTTGGTATTCAGATTGATACTCAAAGCTATGCATCTTTACTAGTAATGTGCGCAATCTTTGGCTGTGTAGGCTCGGTAATTTCACTGTTCTTATCAAAAACAATGTGCAAAAGAGCTTATGGAGTACAGGTAATTACTACCCCCAGAAATCAGCAGGAAGCTTTTTTATTAAGTACTGTAAGAATGCTTACTCAAAAAGATGGATTAGCTATGCCAGAGGTTGGTATCTATAATTCACCTGATCCTAATGCCTTTGCAACAGGAGCTTCAAAAGATGCTGCATTAGTTGCAGTATCCACAGGCTTATTAAATTCTATGAGTCAATCAGAAGTAACCGGTGTTTTAGGTCATGAAATTTCCCATATCAAAAATGGTGATATGGTAACCATGGCTTTATTACAGGGTGTTCTAAATACCTTTGTTTATTTCTTTTCTTATGTAGCAGCCTTTGCAATTGTTAATGCAACCAGGGGAAATAATTCAGATAATCGTAATGTTTCTTTTGGTTCATCTATGATGTTCTATACAATTAACTCAATAATGCAAATGGTCTTTGGATTATTAGCAACTATGATCTTAATGTGGTTCTCAAGATTCAGAGAGTATAGGGCCGATGCTGGCTCTGCAATGCTTAATGGAAAGGAATGTATGATTGGAGCTCTTGTGGCATTAAAACGAGGAATTCAGCCTAAAGATCGTAAAGATCAGAGTTATATGCAGGCTTTGTGCATCAATGGACCAGTAACTGTATCTGAGCTGTTTATGTCCCACCCTCCATTAGAGAAGAGAATAGCTGCATTACGCTCAATGTAGTTTGTAAGCAAGATCCATAAATTCTCTTTATAGCAGTAGTAATACTGAATAAATTACACTAAACTCCGATAACTAAAATAAGTCATCGGAGTTTTTTATAGGTGAAATATGTATAAGAATAAGAAAATGCCTGTTATTGTGGCTGAGCTGTCTGGAAACCATAATGGCTCATTAAACAGAGCCATAGAACTTATGGAATTAGCTCACGAATGTGGAGCTGATGCTGTCAAAATTCAAACTTATACTGAGGATTCACTTACATTAGATTCAGACAGGCCAGAGTTTAAGTTAGAAGGCGGTTTATGGGGAGGACAGACCTACTATGAACTCTATAAAAAAGCTAAAACTCCACGTGAATGGATGAAACCACTTTTTAATCATGCAAAGGCTCATGGAATTTTTTTATTCAGCTCCCCTTTTTCATATGAAGATGTTGACTGCCTAGAAGAAGCTGGATGTCCAGTCTACAAAATTGCTTCATATGAATTAAACGATATAGGACTAATTGATTATTGTGCTTCTAAAGGTAAACCTATGGTGATGTCAACAGGTCTTGCTACCTTAGAAGAAATTGACAGAGCAGTTGATGTAGTTAGAAAAAGTGGTATTGAAGATCTTACATTGCTTCACTGTGAGAGTAGATATCCTGCTGATCCTGAAAAGTTCAATTTAAACTCAATCCCATATTTAAAAGAGAGATATCAATGCAGAAGTGGTTTATCTAACCATGCGATTGGCGATGAGCTAGATATAGCAGCTACGGCTCTAGGTGCTGATATGATTGAAAAGCACTTCACAGATGATAAGAAAAATGGTGGTGTAGACAGTGCTTTTTCAATGGAGATGAATGATCTTATAAAGCTTGTAAAAGACTGTAAGATGGTTGCTAAATCTTTAGGAGTTAAAGGAATACATCTACAGGAAGATGAATATCCAATGAGAGCAGGAAGACGTTCAATTTATCTTGTACAAGATCTTAAGAAAGGGGAGATCCTATCAAAAGAGCATGTTCGTTCTGTAAGACCAGCTTTAGGTTTAGAACCTTACTTGTTAAATGAGGTCTTAGGCAAGAAAGCTAAATTCGATCTAAAAGAAAAGACTCCTTTAAAACAGGATGATTTCGAGTAGATAACATTAGAACTAATGCGCTAATAGGCGCATTAATTTTTCTTTACGTTAAAAACAAAAATGCCCCAACTAAGGGGCATTTCTTAGAAATTATCTAGCAAAAACTATTTGCCTGACTCTTCCATTGACTTGATTAACTCAAGAACCTTGTTTGAGTAACCGATTTCGTTATCGTACCATGATACTAACTTAACGAACTTATCAGTTAAAGCAATACCTGCCTTCTCATCAAAGATTGAAGTGTGGGTGTTGCCTAAGAAGTCTGAAGATACAACAGCTTCGTCGGTGTAATCCATAATGCCCTTCATAGGACCTGCAACTGCATTCTTGATAGCAGCACAGATATCAGCATATGTAGCACCCTTCTTTAAGGTACAGGTTAAGTCAACAACTGAAACGTCTAGTGTTGGAACACGGATTGACATACCAGTTAACTTACCGTTTAATGAAGGAATAACCTTACCAACTGCCTTTGCAGCACCAGTTGATGAAGGAATGATGTTGCCAGCAGCACCACGGCCACCACGCCAATCCTTCATTGAAGGACCGTCAACAGTACGCTGAGTAGCAGTTGTTGAGTGAACAGTAGTCATTAAGCCCTGCTCTAAACCGAACTCATCGTTGATAACCTTAGCTAAAGGAGCTAAGCAGTTTGTTGTGCATGATGCGTTAGAAACGATATCCTGACCAGCATAAGTGTCGTTGTTAACGCCCATTACAAACATTGGGGTTGAATCCTTTGAAGGAGCTGACATAACAACACGACGTGCACCAGCCTGGATGTGCTTACGTGCTAACTCGTCTGTTAAGAAGAAACCAGTTGACTCAACAACGTAATCAACACCGATGTCACCCCACTTTAAGTTTGCAGGATCACGCTCAGCAGTTACGCGGATGGTGTTGCCGTTTACAACCAGGTGACCATCTTTAACTTCTACTTTGCCCTGGAACTGACCGTGCATTGTATCGTATTTTAACATGTAAGCCATGTAATCTGGTGGTAATAAATCATTAATACCAACAACCTGAATGCCTAACTCTGGACGATAGATTGAAGCACGGAATACGAAACGACCGATACGGCCAAAGCCGTTAATACCAACTTTAATAGTCATATTAAATGTTACCCGTAGTTAACAATTGACAAAAATTAAAACAGTTAAAAGATACTCTAATTCTCGGTTTTGTCAAGATTGAGCACTATAACCGATCACTTTTATAAAAGTAGCTTTAACTAAAAAGCGCATTTAGTTTAGTCGATTGACTGTGATTTTTAAACACATTTTTTATTATTTTTTATGTTAAAAATTGATTATTTAATCTATTTAATATATTAGTAAAAAATAACAGATTGATTATAAAGAATAAAAAGTTACTTTAAACGTTTACATAAAAATGAAAAAAAATTTCGTATTGTTTCATTTTTTATTATCGATAATCATACTATTTTGTATTTTGGGGCATTTCTTGAACTTGCATTGATGAGCCGTTTCCGACCCTTTTCAAAATTTTTTACACTTTTTATATCGTCAATGCACAAATTGAAACTAATGCATATTCTTTTTCAAAATTTAGACTCGCTCAAATTTTTTAACAAAAAAACGGCTCAAAATCTCAATTTTTTAGCATGCATCAAGGGTATTGAGTATTATTAATGATTATAATCACATTTGTAAGTTATTTCTTTCCTTGAGAGTGCTTTGCATGATCAAGAAAGTCTTTTTTAATAACACGGTATACTCATGATAGACATTCAATTATTAGCAGACAAAAAAGGTATTGCTCGAGAGTACCTCGATGCAACAAATAAGCTTGTAAAAATTTCAGATGAGAGCAGAAAAAATGTTCTAGAAATTTTAGGCTACCCTGTAGAAGATGAAAAAGCTCTTCAGTTAATCTTAGATAAAGAAGAATTAGAACCTTTTAAGAATGTTCTTGATCCTGTTCAAGTTATCAATGATGAGGATTTAAAGCAGTTTTACATTAGAACCCCAGAATCTTATGGTGAAGATGAAAACGCTACTTTATCTGTTTCATTAAAGCTTGAAGATGGGCGTGTAATCGAAAGGGAGCTCCCTCTAGAACAAGTTGAAATTGCAGATTTCAAGAATGTTGCAGGTACTGTATACGATATTCGCAGATATTCTTTAATCTCTGATTTGCCATATGGTTATCATGAGTGTTCTGTAGTAGTAAAGGCTAATGGAAAGACCTTAAAGTCAATTCCAATGTCTTTAATTATCACACCTGTAAAAATGTACACTCCTGAGTCTATTTTAAATGGCAAGAAAGTTTGGGGTGTAAGCTCACAGCTATATTCAGTTCGTTCAAGAAACAACTGGGGTATTGGTGATTTTGCTGATTTAAAACAGTTGTTACTAGGTGTTCACAAGTGTGGTGGTCAGTTTGTAGGTTTAAACCCTATGCACGCAGGCTACCCTGCAATACCTGATGAATCTTCCATAAGCCCATATTCACCATCTTCAAGAAACTGGGTAAACATTGTTTATATTTCAGTAAATTCTGTTCCTGAATTAGCTCACTGCAAGGAAGCTCTTGATCTAATTAATTCAGAGAAGTTTCAACAGAAACTTCGTGTTCTAAGAGATAAAGAATACGTTGACTATCGAGGCGTAATTGAGGCAAAGCTTCAGGTATTACGTATGATCTTCGACAATGTGAAAGTTGATGATAAGAGATCTTCTCGTGGTAACAAGTTCAATGAATTTGTTGAGAGAGGCGGTGAGAATCTAATTAACTTTGCAACCTACGATGCAATGCAACACTACTTCTACAGTCAGGGAGTAGATGCTTATTCATGGGAGAAGTTCCCTAAAGAGTACCAGGATATCCATTCAACCTTTGTTGAATCCTGGAGAAAAGAGCATCAGCAGGATGTAATGTTCTACTGCTACTTACAATTCTTAGCTTATGAGCAGTTAGCTGATGCATATAACACAGCTAAAAACGACGGTATGTTAATTGGTACCTATAGAGATTTAGCTGTTGGTGTTGCAAAGCAGAGCTGTGACGTTTGGGCCGATGTTGATAATGTATTCAGAACTAAAGGTTCAATTGGTGCACCTCCTGACCCACTAGGCCCTCTAGGTCAGAACTGGGGCTTAGCTCCAATGGCTCCAAGTGCACTTAAAGCATGTGCATACAAGCCTCTGATTGCTATGTACAAAGCTAATATGCAGTCTTGTGGTGCTATTCGTATCGACCATGCAGCAGGTTTATTCAGACTTTGGATTACAAAAACTTCTGAGCCAGCTTCAACTGGTGCGTATGTTCACTATGATATGCATGACCTTTTAGGTATCATTGCTTTAGAGTCTCACCGCAACAAGTGTTTGGTGATTACAGAGGATCTTGGAACTATTCCTGTAGAGCTGACTAAGGCTCTACGTAAGGTAGGTGCTTTCTCGTATAAGATCTTCTTCGATGAAAAGGCTCAGGATGGTGGTTATATCGCTCCTCGTGATTATATAAGTCAGGCAATGTCTGCACTGACAACCCATGATATGCCAACATTAGTAGGCTGGTGGGGGTGCTTCGATTTAGATTTGGGTATTAAGCTTGGTCTTTACACTCAAAAAGAAGCTGACGATTTAAGAGCTGCAAGAGAAGAGTCTAAACAGAGAATTTTAGATAGCTTGCATGGTTTAGGTTCAATTTCTGATTCTTATACACGAAATGCAAAAGAATCTGTAATGAATGAAGAACTAGCTACAGCCATACAGATCCATATGTGTACAGGTTCTTGCTCATTGTTCAGCTCTCAGATTGAGGACTGGATTGGTGTAGATAAGCCAGTAAATGTTCCTGGAACATATACTGAATATCCAAATTGGCGTCGTAAGTTGACAGCTGATCTTGAGGATATATTTGCAAATCAGCACGTAATTGATATGACCAAGTCAATGACCCTGGCTAGAGAATAAACTAGGAGGACGGCTTTATGCTGATCGATGATTTTAATAATGCAAGAATTGGAAAGCCTTTTGAAACATTAGGTTTACAAAAGGTTGATGGTGAAAGTGGCTTTTTGTTAAGAGCATGGCTTCCTAGTGCAAAAAGTGTTGAGGTTCGTTCTATCGATGGAACGAAACACATCTGTGATTTGACTTTAGTTCATCCAGATGGACTTTTTGAAGAGAAGGTAAATGTTGATAAGCCTTTCCACTATTTATTCAAGGTAACCTACCAAGATGCAGTAGTTGAAGTTATCGATCCTTATCAGTTTAGAGACGAAGCTTTCTTTGGTCTTAGCACCATGAATGAAGAGCCTGCAAATGTTTATAAGACTTTAGGTGCTCAGCTAATTGAAGTTGATGTGGATGGAGTAAAAGTAAAGGGTACTAAGTTTGCCGTATATGCTCCTTCAGCAACAGCAGTAAGTGTAATTGGTGACTTTAACTTCTGGGATGGTCGCCGTTTGCCTATGGCTAAGAGCTTACTAGGTCACTGGGTTCTGTTTGTGCCTGGTTTAGGTGCAGGACTTCGTTACAAGTATGAGATTAAAGATCCATTTGGCAATCGTCTTCCTCATAAAGCTGATCCTGTAGGTTTCTATCACGAGCAGTATCCTTCATTTGCTTCAATTATTTCAGATCATAGAACCTATACTTGGCATGATGCAGAATGGCAGAAGTCACAGCTTGGCAACAAGTTAGAAAGACCTATGTCAATCTACGAACTGCACATGGGTTCTTGGAAGAAGAGTGAGAATGGACAGCCTTTAACTTATCGTGAGTTAGCTGTAGATCTGTTAGATTATGTTAAGAATATGGGGTACACCCATATTGAGCTGATGCCAATTATGGAGCATCCGTTCTCAGGTTCATGGGGATATCAGCCTACTGGTCTGTTTGCTCCTACTTCAAGATTTGGAACAATCGATGATTTTAAATTCTTTGTTGATACATTCCACCAAAATGGAATTGGTATCATCTTAGACTGGGTTCCTGCTCACTTCCCAACCGATGCCTTTGGTTTAGCTAAGTTCGATGGTACTTGTGTATACGAGTACGAAGATCCAAGACGCGGATGGCATCCAGATTGGAATTCTCTAATCTATGATTTTGGTCGAGATACCGTTCGTAGATTCTTAATTGCATCTGCTTTAATTTGGCTTGATTTATACCACATTGATGGTTTACGCGTTGATGCAGTAGCTTCAATGCTGTATTGGGATTACTCTCGTAAAGATGGTGAATGGATCCCTAATGTTGATGGAGGTAATATCAACTATGAGGCTGTAAGCTTCTTAAAGTGGTTTAATGAAGAAGTTAACAGAAAACATCCAAATGCTGTAACCATTGCTGAAGAGTCAACAGCATTTACGGGTGTGTCTCGTCCAACAAGTACCGGTGGTTTAGGCTTTAACTTTAAGTGGAATATGGGATGGATGCATGATTCATTAGAGTATATGCAAACAGATCCTTTCTTCCGTAAGTATCACCATGGTGAGATGTCATTCTCTATGATTTATGCTTACAACGAGAACTTCATCTTATCAATTTCTCATGACGAAGTAACTCACGGTAAGCACTCATTACTTTACAAGATGCCTGGAGATGAGTGGCAGCAGGCTGCTAACTTAAGAGCATATTTAGGTTATCAGTATGCACATCCTGGCAAGAAGTTAAACTTCATGGGCTCTGAGTTTGGTCAGGGGTCTGAGTGGAATGATAATGCTCAGTTAGATTGGTGGTTATTGAAGTATCCTAAGCATCAGGGAGTTCA
>HF987952.1:0-13141 GCA_000431835.1 Succinatimonas sp. CAG:777 | reverse complement strand
AAGTTGGTTCAAGATCTTAACGAAATGTATAAGAAAGAGCCTGCTTTATGGAAGAGAGACTACGATCCTGATGCATTTAGATGGTTAGACGTGAATGATGCTGAACACAGTATCTTTGCAATGTTAAGATCTGGTGATGATGGCGATTGCATTATGGCTGTATCTAACTTCACTCCAGTGCCTTATGTCGCTTACCGTTTAGGCGTACCAACACCTGGTACTTACAAGGTTATCTTAAATACTGATGATAAGAAGTATTGGGGTAGTGGTTACGGTACTGGCTCTGATGAAATTGTTGCATCGAATATTTCTTATCAGAACAACTACCATTCAATTGTTCTTGATCTGCCTCCTCTTGCAACAATTTTTGTTAAGAAGATTTCAGATTAAAGTTTAAATTTCTTGAGAGGCCTCCTATTTTTAGAAGGCCTTTTTTTGTTTTCGTCACATCTTTTCGAATTATTAAACAAAATTTGCATTTCTGTACAATAAAATATAAAAATTAAAGACACCCAGCGAAAATAATAATTAAGGTCAATTATATGCTAAGAAAGTTACCATCTAATATTGATTTCAGACTAGTTCCTTTAGGTGCTTCAATAGCTCAGGGTGGATGCTATTTTTCTATTTGGTCTCCTAAGGCTAAATCTGTAATCGTACACATATATGATCATGATGAAAAAGAACGCTATAAAGTAAGACTTACCGACAAATTTGGAAATATTTGGTATGGATTTATTCCAAACGTAGGGGTAGGTGATCTTTATGCAATTGAAGCAGAAGGTGAATACGATCCCGACAGCGGTCTCTTTTTCAAGAAAGGTCAACTTTTAGTTGATCCTTATGCAAAAGCTCTAAATAAACCTTACACCTATAATCAACAGCGCTACTTAAATGACAATACCAACTTTATACCAAAGGCAGTTGTTATTGATAGAAGTTTTGATTGGCAAGGTGTGACTAAACCTCAGTTTGGTCGTGATAACCTCGTTGTTTATGAGGCAAATGTAAAAGGTCTAACTCAACTAAACGAAAAGGTTCCACAAAAATTACGTGGCAAGTACCTAGGTATTTGCCATGAGAGTGTAATTGCTCATTTAAAGAAATTAGGTGTTACCGCTATTCAGCTAAATCCTATAGCAGCTTTCATGAGTGAACCTCATCTAATCAAACATGGTTTGGTTAATTACTGGGGATATAACCCCGTAAGCTTTATGGCACCAGATCCTAGATATGCTGTTGAGCCTTTAAAGTGTGTCGATGAGTTTAGAACTATGGTGAGAGAACTGCACCGCAACGGTATTGCAGTGATCTTAGATGTGGTATACAACCATACAGCAGAAGGTGGTAAGGGAGGTCCTATTTTAAGTCTAAAAGGTTTAGATGCTCCTAACTACTATACTTTTAAAGAAGATGAGAATGGCAATAAAGATTTCTCATCATTCTATGATGTAACTGGTTGTGGCAATACAGTAAATGCTCAAGCAAGACCTACTTTGAACTTAATCTTAGATTCTTTAATCCATTGGACAAAGTGGATGCAGGTTGATGGCTTTAGATTTGATTTGGGTGTTACTGTATGTAGAGAAAGCCACAAAGGGATCTTCCACGAATATGATAGAGACAGTGCTTTCTTAAAGTCATGTTTCTGCATTGATAGATTAGCTCAGTCAATCATGATTGCAGAGCCTTGGGATGTTGGACCTAACGGTTATAGATTAGGTCAATTTCCCACTGGCTGGTCTGAGCAGAATGATAAGTTCAGAGATACAGTAAGACGTTTCTGGAGAGGAGATCCTGGTCTAATCGGCGATTTTGCAACCAGAATTATGGGCTCAAGAGATGTCTTCTCCTCAGAAGATCGTTCAATTAACGCTTCATTGAACTACATAACTTATCATGATGGTTTCACTCTAGAAGATCTTGTAAGTTATTCTCACAAGTACAATGAAGCAAACTTTGAGAACAACCGAGACGGTTCAGATGAGAACTATTCATCTAACCAAGGTGTAGAAGGTCCTACTACAAACAGCGAAGTTCTAGCTAAGCGCTGGTTGCTAAAGCGTAACTTAATGGCAACCGTTCTTTTATCTCAAGGTGTGCCTCATATACTGTCTGGCGATGAGTTCTCCAAAACTCAGCAAGGCAATAACAACGGTTATTGCCAGGACAATGCTATGTGTTGGAATCATTGGGATTACACCAAAGAAAACCAGGATTTTATTAACTTCATTGAAAGGGTATCATCTTTGCGCCATAAGTCTAAGATGCTAAGAGAGTTAACCTTAGTTGAAGATACTTTCCATCTGCAAGATGAAAAGTACGAGGCTCATTGGTTTAAAACTGATGGTACTACCATGGATTCAACAACCTGGAAAGATCCTAATACAGATGCCATTACCTTAACTTTAGGCTCTGAAGGTAAAGAGAGAAGAGAAACTTGGTGTTTTATCTTTAATCAAAAATACAATGAGCATATTATCGAGATTCCTATGCCTCTTGAAGGTGCTGAATGGGTAGAAGTATTAGATACTACAGATCCTACAGGCGCTCCAAACGAAAAAGAGATGTATGGTGTTAAAAAGATCTATGTAAATAAGCCTTGTGTGAAAGTATTCATGTTAAGTCTTACAAGTCATTCAAAACTAAAAAACAGTACTTCTTTTGAAGCTTTGACAAGACATCAAAATCGAAACATGAAAATCGACAAGATGAAATAAAATAATACAGAAGGTCGTTGTAAAAAATAAGGTCCTTATGGACCTTATTTTTTAGCTATTTGAAAATTTTGATGATTGTACAGATTTACAAATCAATTGAAGTAAAAGCACTTGTAGCCATGATCTTTGGTGCTTGAGTGTTGCTACCTTTTACAGATGCTGTATCAAACCAAGATAAAAGCATTTTAAGAGTATTGTCAGACACAAGCCCTTGAATATGTGTTGATAACAGTCTCTTTAAGATAAATTGGCTGTCAAATCCATCAGGAACAAAGTGTTTTACTTTACAAATGGTATTTTTATCTTTTTCAATTTGCTTTTTAGCATTAGCAATTAAATTATCAAATGTATCAATATCATTGATCAAATGAAGGTTTTTAGCATCATATACAGTAAAGATCCTGCCTTCGGCAAACTCTCTGTAATCTACTTTTTTAAGCTCGGGATGAGCATTTCTAGCTAAAGTAATGAATTTCTTGTAAATGGATTCAACAGATAACTGAATTTCAATTTTTTGAGACTGAGGCATTTCTCTTGCAATAGAGGTTCTAGCAAGTTCCGAGGTTTCAACACCGTCTTCATAAACACCGTACTCATTTAAGAGTTTATCTGCGCTGATACCTAAAGAAAACACTCCAATAGAACCCGTAATTGTTTCAGGACTTGCATATACATAGTCTGCTGCAGTTGAGATCCAATAAGCACCAGATGCTGCTAGACCGTTCATCGATACGGTTAGAGTTTTACCAGTTTCCTTTTTAAAGTTAACCAGCATGTTTCTAATTTTCTCAGAGGCTGTAACTGAACCACCACCAGAGTTTATGCAGAGAAGCACATTATTTACTGACTTATCTTTTCTAATATCATCTAAAACTTCTTTGATATTATCAGGGCTAAAGGTAGTAGGACTCTCTGTCTTATCTACAATATCTCCTATGCCGTAGATAACTGCAACAGAACTTAACTTCTTATCTGATTTCTTTGATGATTTGTGATTAGATAATGAAGCTAAAGTTAAATAATCCTGATAGCCAGTAAGTTTGGGCTCAAAGATGCTCTTACCCTGACCATAAAGTTTGATTAAAGAAGCATTAAAGTCCTCTTGAGACATCAGCTCATCTACAAGATTGAGTTTATTTAAAAGTTCAGCTTCACTGCCTTGGTAATTTACTAAAGTCTTAATGTAGTTATCAGGTACAGCATAGAGATTTCCAATAGCACTACCTGTATTAGGTCTTGAATTTAGAGATTTTAAGTAGGTAAGCCATAAAATGTTGAAGGCCTTGCGGTATTCTTCTTTTACCGGCTCTGACATTCTGTTAGAGGTAAATGGTTCTACAGCACTCTTAAAATCCCCAGCTCTAAAGACTAAAGGGGAGAGATTAAATCTGTTTAAGAGATCTTTAAAGTAAAGAGAAGATGCTGAAAAGCCTCTAAATGTGAAACCTCCAAGTGGATCTAAGATGATCTTGTCGCAGGCAGTAGCAATTAAATATGATGAGGCGTTATATGCGTCTGAGTAAGCATTTACCATTACTCCAGGATTTTTCTTTTTGTAATCTAAGATTGCTTTTTTTACTCTTGAAGCTACAGGCATTGGCATTCTGTCAGTTTTAGAAAAGTTAAAGTAGACAGACTTAATTCTCTTGTCGTCACTTGCTGTATTTAAAGCTTCTTCAATTGATACTACATCATTGTATTCTGGTGTATTTAAGACATCAGAAAATTGCTTTGTAAATTTGGTGTACTCATTGTCAGGTTGAGGCATTTCATGAATAGTACCTGACAGATCAAAATAGAGAATTGGAGATACTGTTTTTACAGAACCGTCAGCGTTAACAGCTGTATTCTCGACTATATCCTTTGCATTATTGGCAAAATAAATTCCTGAGAATATAGCAAAAATAAGCAGTAAAAAGATTAAGTTGAAAACCAAGTTTCTAGCAAAAGTAATAATAGAGCCAATAGTAAGCAGTGCTTTTCCTATACTTTTGCAGATCTTATGAGATCTGCCTGATGTCTTTCCTTCAATAATGATAACAGGTGATTTTTCTCTGTTATCAGCTGGAAAGGATTGATTATTGTTTTCTTCACTCATAATTTTTTCCAAGAATTGACAGACTAATATTCAAAAGCTACTAATGCTCATTAATATGCAGTTTGTCATACAAAAAAGACAAGATCATTTTAGATAATCTTGTCTTTTTTAGGTAGCTAAATAAATTATTTTGCAGTTTTGGTGCTCTGAACAATCTTCATGACAGAACCTACCATGCCTGATACATCAGAGAGGTTGCTAGGAACAATCAGAGTATTGTTTGTTTTAGCAAGATTTGAGAATGCATCAATATACTGCTCAGCTACCTTTAAGTTAATAGCAGTGTTACCACCTTGTTCTTCAGATGCTTTAGCAATTAAAGAAATAGCCTGAGCGGTAGCATTTGCAATAGCAATTGTAGCCTGAGCTTTACCTTCAGCTACGTTGATTTCTGATTGCTTTTCACCTTCAGATTTAGCAATAGCAGCTTCTCTAGCACCAGTTGCTAGGTTAATCTGCTCCTGTTTTTTACCTTCAGACTCAGAAATAACAGCTCTCTTTTCACGTTCTGCGGTGATCTGTCTTTGCATTGCCTGCAAGATTACAGCAGGAGGGGTTAAATCTTTAATTTCATAACGCAGAACTTTAACACCCCAGTTTAAAGCGGCCTCATCAATAGCTGATACAACCTGATTATTGATAAGATCTCTTTCTTCAAAAGTTTCATCTAAAACCATCTTACCAATAACAGAACGTAAGGTGGTCTGAGCTAACTGAGTTACAGCGATAATGTAATTTGAAGTTCCGTAACTAGCTAGCTTTGGATCGGTAACCTGGAAATATAAAATGCCGTCAACTGATAACTGAGTGTTATCTCGGGTAATACATACCTGGCTTGGTGTATCTAGAGGAATTTCCTTTAAAGAGTGTTTATATGCAACTTTATCAATAAAAGGAATGATGAAGTTAAGACCTGGATTTAGTACCTTATGGAACTTACCTAATCTCTCAATAACCCAAGCTGTCTGCTGAGGAATAACATTGATAGATTTAAAAGCAAAAATAAGTGCAATTACAATTAGAACAATTGCAACTACAAGTCCGCCTGACAAAGAGTCATCGTACATATCAAACATGATTTAAAGTCTCCGTAAAAGTTAATTTTTGAATCTGTTGTTATTTGATAATTTAACTTAAGGTTAAATTACTTTTTGAGGATAAGTCTTGTTCCTTCAACATGGTCGATTTTATAGACTCCGCATTCAAGAGATCCGTTATCAGCATAAGCAGTCCAAGTAGTACCTCGATAATTTACTTTGGCACTGCCATCTTCATTAACGCAGGTAACATTTACAATTTGTCCTTTATCAAGGTTGTCGCACTGTGTGTTAGGAGTAAGTTTTTTTAAGTTTTTCCTAAAGTAAAGCGCAATAACTACACCTAAAACAATTACCATTGCAGCAATTGTAAATTGTGAGGTAAGGGACAATCCAAACAGTGCACTAATACATGCTGCAAGAGCTCCAGCACCAAATGCTAAAAGATAGATTGTACCTAACATCATTTCACAGCCTAGAATTACTAGAGCTACAATTAACCAAATTAAGTAATCTGACATACCTTACTCCAAAGCTATTTCTTTTTAGTTTTATTCTTAAAGATATTAAAAAATATCAGGGCAAAGAAGACTGGCACAAAAATTCTAATTAATCTTTCTGGATCATCGGAAAACACAATCAAGCTAAAAAATACGAAAATACAAGCTACAATCAAGAAAGATACTAATGGTGAAGTCTTCTTGTTTGAATTTACAGCATGCTTATTGGTAACCTTTCCTAAAGTTGCATTGTTAGAATTTTGGTAAGTACTCTGCTGAGGGAGGGCTTTTGCTCCCTGATTTAAATTGTTATTTTTTGTCTTAAGTACAGACGCCCTTTCTTGAGGAGTAGATTGGATATTGATAGCTTCTTTTTGAATGTGCTCCTGATGTTTGGCATTGCTTTTGACAACGTCATTTTTCATTGCAGCTACATTTTTCTTTTCAAGTTGCTTCACTAGAGCAACAAAGTCGCCATCTTTAGGCTCTAAAGAGTAGTTGTTCATTATTTTATCCAAAATTAAAAACTTGTCAGATAGTATCACAAGTTGAAATTGTATTGGATGTTATAGCAGACAAATCTTATACAAAAATTAGCTTTGACTAATTAGCGAAAATTAAATTTTTCATTACTTTTCACAGGCACAAATGTAAAAGAAACTGAGAACATAACTTTATACAAAAAAATCATCTTGAAAACTGATAAAACGATCACTTTTTCTTGTATAATGTTCGATCAAATTTTACAAGTTTTGGAGGAATTTATGCTACGCATTATGGAAGAGGCTTTAACATACGACGACGTACTGTTAGTGCCTGCACATTCAACTGTTTTACCAAACACTGCAGATCTTCGTACTAGATTGACCTCCAACATTCAGTTGAACATTCCAATGATCTCATCTGCAATGGATACCGTTACCGAGTCAAACCTTGCAATTGCTCTAGCTCAGGAAGGTGGTATTGGTTTCATTCACAAGAACATGTCTATTGAAAGACAGGCTCAGGAAGTTGCTCGTGTAAAGCGTTTTGAAAACGGTATGGTAACCAAGCCTGTTACAGTACACCCTGAGAACACCATCAATCAGGTTCGCCAGATGGCTGCTAAATATGGTTTCTACGGTTTCCCAGTAGTAGATGAGAAGGATAACCTATTAGGTATTATCACAGGTCGTGATACTCGTTTCTTAACTAATGGTGATGTTAAGGTTCACGAGGTTATGACACCTAAAGAGCGTCTTGTTACTGTAAGAGAAAATGAGTCTCGCGAAAACGTTCAGTCTTTAATGCAGAAACATCGTATTGAGAAAGTTTTAGTAGTTGATGATGCTTTCCACTTAAAGGGTCTTATTACTGTAAAAGACTTCCAAAAATCTTCAAACAAGCCAAATGCTTGTAAAGATGCTTTAGGCAGATTAAGAGTTGGTGCCGCAATTGGTGCAGGTGCTGGCAATGAAGACAGAGCAAAGGCTCTAGTTGAAGCAGGTGTCGATGTTTTATTAGTTGACTCATCACACGGTCACTCACAGGGTGTTTTAGACAGATTAAAGTGGTTACGTAAAGAATATCCTGAATTACCTATTATCGGTGGTAACGTAGCTACTGCAGCCGGTGCTTTAGCTTTAGCTGATGCTGGCGTAAGCGCAGTTAAGGTTGGTATTGGTCCTGGCTCAATTTGTACAACCCGAATCGTAACTGGTTGCGGTGTACCACAGATGACAGCTGTATCAAATGCAGTTGAAGCTTTAAAGGGCACAGACATTACTGTTATCGCTGATGGTGGTATTCGTTATTCAGGTGATATTGCAAAGGCTATAGCAGCTGGCGCTAACTGCGTAATGGTAGGCTCAATGTTCGCTGGTACCGAAGAAGCTCCAGGTGAGATTGAAATCTATCAGGGGCGTTCATTTAAGTCATACCGTGGTATGGGCTCTTTAGCTGCTATGTCAAAGGGCTCTGCTGACCGTTACTTCCAGTCAGACAATGCAGCTGACAAGTTAGTACCAGAAGGTATTGAAGGTCGAGTCGCATATAAGGGGTTATTACACAACATCATCCATCAGCAGATGGGAGGTCTACGTGCTGCTATGGGCTTGACCGGTTGTGCAACAATCGATGACTTACGTACTAAAGCTCAGTTCGTACGTATTACTAGTGCAGGTTTCCATGAGTCTCATGTTCATGATGTAACCATAACTAAGGAAGCTCCAAACTATCAGAGCCACGTCTAATATTTCATGATGCACCTGCAATGCAGGTGCATTTGTCGTTTTAAATCTATCAAGAGATTCAATTATGTCTTCACAGAACATCCATTCTGAAAAGATCCTCATCTTAGATTTCGGTTCTCAGGTGACACAGCTGATTGCCCGCCGTGTACGTGAAATCGGTGTTTACTGCGAAATTTATCCATTTGATGCAGATCTTAATTTAATTAAGAATTTTGGTGCTCAGGGTATCATCCTTTCAGGTGGACCTGAGTCTACAACAGAGGCTGGTTCTCCACGTGCTCCTATGTGGGTATTTGATGCAGGCGTTCCTGTTTTAGGTATCTGCTATGGCTTACAAACTATGTCTGTTCAGTTAGGTGGTAAGGTTCAAGGTTCATCAAAACGAGAATATGGACATGCAACTGTAGAAATTAAGGCAGAGTGTCCTTTATTTGACAATCTAACTGATCACGAAGGTGAGCATAAGTTAGATGTTTGGATGTCTCATGGCGACAAAGTAACAGCTATCCCTGATGGTTTCGTTACAGTAGGTAGCACTGATACATGCCCATATGCTGCAATTTATAATAAAGATAAGAAGTTCTTTGGTGTTCAGTTTCATCCTGAGGTAACCCACTCAAAGCAGGGCGGTGAGATCTTAAAACGCTTTGTTCTTGATGTTTGCGGTTTACACGCATTATGGTCACCAAATGCTATTATCGAAGATGCTGTTGCAAGAATTCGTGAGCAGGTAGGCGACAAGAAAGTTCTTTTAGGTCTATCAGGTGGTGTTGATTCATCTGTTACCGCTTTACTATTGCAAAAGGCTATTGGCAAACAGTTAACCTGTGTATTCGTTGATAACGGTTTATTACGTTTGAACGAAGGTGCTCAGGTAAAAGAGATGTTTGCTCCTCTTGATTTGAACTTCGTATACGCTGATGCTTCAGACAGATTCTTAGATGCTCTAAAAGGTATTTCAGATCCTGAGTTAAAACGTAAGGCAATCGGCAAGACCTTCATTGACGTTTTTGCTGACGAGGCAAGAAAGTTAGAAGGTGTTGAGTTCTTAGCTCAAGGTACAATTTACCCTGACGTTATTGAATCAGCTGCTGCTAAATCAGGTAAAGCTCACGTAATTAAGTCTCACCACAACGTAGGTGGTTTACCTAAGGACTTAAAATTCAAGTTAGTTGAGCCTTTACGTGAACTTTTCAAGGATGAAGTAAGACGCATTGGTGTAGCTTTAGGTTTACCAGAGGCTATGGTAATGAGACATCCTTTCCCTGGTCCTGGTTTAGGTGTTCGTGTTCTAGGTGAAGTTAAGAAAGAATATTTAGATCTGTTACGTCAGGCTGATGCTATCTTCATGGAAGAGTTAAACAAGTCAGGCTGGTATCAGAAAGTAAGTCAGGCTTTCACTGTATTCTTACCAGTTCGTGCCGTAGGAGTTATGGGTGATCATCGTAGTTATGATTACGTAGTATCTCTGCGTGCTGTAAAGACCATTGACTTTATGACCGCAAAGTGGGCTGAGTTACCATATGATTTATTAGGTCATATCTCAAATCGTATCATTAACGAAATCAATGGTATTTCAAGAGTTGTTTATGATATCTCAGGAAAACCACCAGCAACTATTGAGTGGGAATAATTCCCTTAAGTGGTAATAAGCGTTAATTGATAGCAAGTACCGCAGTCAAAATCTGCGGTATTTTTTTTGTTTTGTGAGTATTTTGCTTATTATCAAGTTTTACAGGATCTTGATCCCTTAAAATTGTCAGATAAATTTTTGGAATTTCGATATGACAGTTATGATTACAGATACAAACAAAGACTTTAACAAATGGATTAAAATTGCTCTGCGTGATCTTGAAAAAGAACATTGGTGTGAAGCTCAAGAAAAGATCACTATTCTAAAAGAGGAAAAACCAAACAGTACCGAACTTTTAATTTTATGTATTTTGCTGAAGTTCAAAATTAAAGGATTAAGCGGTCTTAAAAAAATGTCAAAAGTAAGACTCAACATGATTAAGTCAACTGATGAATATCCTTTGATTGAAAATGGTGAAGATAGCCAAGTAAAAGCGCATTTTTTAGGCATTATTGCACGTCGTGAACAAAAATTAAAACATGGAAAAAGTTCAACATCTGGTCTTTCTGCTTATATTATTCCAGGTCTTGCTGTAGTTATTTTGATTTTCTCAGCTGGCGTTGTGGTAAATGACAAATTTATCAAAGACAAGCCATACGATTATCAACCAATTGATAAGTCAGAGTTAAGAAAACTCATCAAGAACAAGAAAGTTCATCTAGACAGAATTGATACTAGCAAGATCACCGATATGAGTTTCCTTTTTGCAAAGTGTGACTATATCAGCAACGATTCTGAATATATTAGAGTCAAAAGAACCTGCCGTAAGGATGAGATTAGAAAAGATTACAAAGGCATTGAAAAGTGGAATGTATCTTCAGTTGTAAATATGCAGTCTATGTTCTTTGAAGCAGATTCCTTTAATGAGCCAATTGATGCTTGGGATGTCTCAAATGTTCAGAACATGAAAGGTATGTTCTATGAGTTGAAGAACTTTAATCAGCCACTAAATTCATGGAATGTATCAAATGTACGAACAATGGCTTATATGTTCTTTGGCGCAAGTGCGTTCAATCAGGACATCAGTGCTTGGAATGTTTCAAAAGTAGAGAACATGTCTAGCATGTTCTTTGGAGCAAAATCATTTAATAAGCCAGTTGAAAACTGGAATGTTTCTAGAGTATCTAACATGGCATACATGTTCAGAGAGGCTGAGAGTTTTAATCAGCCTTTAGAAAAATGGGATCTTGTAACACTGCAAAATGCTCCTGGCATGTTTACAGATGCAAAGTCATTTAACCAGCCATTAAAGAATTTTGATTTAACAGGTGTATCTTCATACAAGATGTTCTCTGGAGCAACTTCATTTAAGCAAGAATATCCAGCAGGTTGCTCTGATAATTGTTTATTCAAAGATCAAGAGAATGAATAAGTACAGATAATCACAGCTTAGTAAGGACAAATTTACAGTGAAAGAAACGGACTTGAGCTTTTTTGTTAAAGGCAAAAAAGTAGTTGGAACTTTGAGTTTACCTGATAGTGATACAAAAGCTCCTGTTGTGCTTTTAATACATGGTTTTACAGGAAATCGTCACGAGTCTGTAAGTAAGTCTGCACCAAAGGGTAAATTTGCCTTACTTGCTTCAAAATTGTCTGAAGTTGGCATTGCTTCTTTACGTATTGATATGCGTGGATGTGGCCAAAGTGCAGGATCATTAGAAAATATAACTGCTTTTACAGAATTAGAAGATGCAATTGCAGCCTGTGATTACCTAAAACAATGTGACCATGTTGATGGTAAAAGGATCTCTGTTTTAGGACTGTCCTTTGGAGGATTAGTTGCCACTGCACTTTGTGCAAAAGACACTAAAATAAAGTCATTAGTGCTGTGGAATCCTGCGGTGAACATGATGGAAGTTATGTTGACAATAGCAGGCATTGATCCTGTTATGCATGCTTGTAAAGACGAACATAAAATTTACGAGTTTGATATTTGGAATGCCAAAAGAAAACTTTGTGGAGAATTCTTTACAAGTTTGTGCAGAATGAGTGCTCATGCAAGCATAACAAAGTACAAAGGTCCAATGTTACTGCAGGTAGGGCTTAACGATCATGTTGTATGGCCAGAACCTGCTCAAGCAGAAGGGATCATTTCCTGTCATGAAGGAGAACATGAACTTCAGACAGTAAATGCTGGTCACGATTTTACAAATAATGGCTCTGACGAGCCTCTTCTATTCGTTATTGAGAAAACAGTGTCTTTCTTGAAGGTAAATGCCTTTTAGAATTACCAATTGTCAACATGTACCTTCTCTGACTCAAAGAGATTTCTTTGATGGTTGTCGTTGTCAACAGGATAGCCAAAGGCAATTAAAGAGTGAGGTACAATGTGTTCAGGAAGATTAAACTCTTCTTTTAGAGCTTGAACTCTTTCCTGTTCAGGAAAAGTACCTAACCATACAGAACCTACACCTAGAGCTTGAGCTGCTAAGATCATATTTTGAGCAGCAATAGAGCAGTCAGTCTGCCAGTAATCAGGAGCATTGCTGTAAGCTTTAGATAAGTCTCCTGCAACCATTACTCCAAAAGCTGCATGGGTAAGTGGAGTAGCATAAGGACCATTAGCTTTAGCCATACGCTCTAACACATCTTTTCTTTTAGTAACTAAAAACTGCCAAGGTCTGCAGTTTACAGCAGATGGTCCACTCATAGCTGCCTGTAGGATGGTATGAATATCAGATTCAGGGACGTCTTTATCTTTGAATTTTCTAACTGAGTGTCTGGAGAATATGCAATCTAAAGTATCCAAGGGGAATCCTAATAGAAATTGATGAATATATTTATTGTTAAGTATAGCTTACCTGTCAAGTGTTAATATTTAGTGTTGATGAATATGTAGAATATGCATAAAACAACGATTGAGGATAGAACTAGCATCCTGAAATTTCACCTGTAAAACTGAATTTACTGATTAAAAATAAT
>HF987951.1:88960-96092 GCA_000431835.1 Succinatimonas sp. CAG:777 | reverse complement strand
AAAGTTGCTATGGTATCTAAGGTAAGAGATTTACCAAAACGACGGGGACGGGAGATAAAAACTCTTTCCAGCTTTATCAGGTCTCTAATGTACTTTGTTTTATCTACATAAATGTAATTATTTAGATAAAAGTTTATAAATGAGCCAGTTGAACTGATATCTTTCATATGTATTCATCCCCATTTATCCTATTAGATTATAGCCTAAAAGATATATTTGTGTTCTATCAGCGACAACTGATGCTTTAATTTCAATTTTTTAGTGTTGTTATTCAAATTAAAACTCTTTCTAGTATCCGTATTATTAAATAGAATTCACTAAAGGCTAGAAAAAGTGCATGGACAAAGAAATTCAAAGCCCATACGTGAGTTTACTTGAATTGTTTTATTACCTTGTTTTCTGATTTTGTGTTTGAAAACTTGATTTATAAGTTAAGCTCCTGCGCAGGATCGATCTTAGAGGCTTTAATAGCAGGATAAATTGAGGCAATAAAACTCATCACTACGGCACAACCGACCACTATTAACACATCAGATATCATCAAACTTGAAGGCACAAAATTGATAAAGTAGATATCTTCATTTAAAAGTTCAATGCCAAACCAGTCTTTAAAGTGAGAAGTTACGTAAGGAATACACAAAGAGAGTAGTGAACCTGCTACACCACCGTAGATACAACCTTTTATAGCTGAAAGTACACCCATCAGGGTAAATGACTTGATAATAAGCGCTTTTTTCGCACCCATAGTCATTAATATAGCAATTTCATGTCTCTTTTCGCTAACAGCCATCACAAGATTTGAAACGATATTAAAGCAAGCTACACTGATAACTAAGATCATCGCAAGATACATGATCTGTCTTATCATATTGATATCAGAGTAGAGTTTTCCCTGTGAATCAATCCAGGTAGTACCATCACAAGGCTCAGGTAGAGTTGCAATCGCAGTGTTAATGATCTCCCTTGCTTCTAACATATTGCTTACTTTTACGTGAATAGTATTAGGAGCACGCAGTGCACTTAAAGCTACAGCTTCTTTGATATTGATAAAGGCAAAGTTGTTATCGATCTGACCACCGGTCTTAAAGAAACCTGCTACTTTAAAAGTTTTAACCACCATTGAGCCTAAACCATCACTGTTAGTCTTAGTATCAATTGCGCTTAGATTTAGCTCATCACCTTTTTTAATATTAAGTTTCTTGGCAATACCATGACCGATGATAACTAAAGGTTCAGCTTCAGCATGGTTGAGAATATCGGTTTTGCAATCCATAAATCTTTCAAGTGAGATAACCTTTTTCTCATTTACAGGATCGATACCGATAACCATGGCAGGGGCAAAGTTAGCACCAAAGCTAAAAGCACCATTTAAACTTACAGCAGGGGATACAGCTTTGATATTAGGTGCTTTTTCTAGAGCTTTGACTTCGCCTTCCAAATTATAAAAACCTGTCTTATCGTATGATGAGACCTCAGCTCCTGGAATTAAAGAGAGCACTCTGTTGTTGAGTTCATACTCAAAGCCATTCATTGCTGATAGACCAATGATAAGAGCGCAGACACCCACACCGATTCCAGTAGTAGATGCCATCGAGATAAATTTTGCTAAAGCTCCATAACGCTTTGAGTTTAGAAAGCGAAAGGCAAGCTTAAATGAAAGACTAGTTTTCATCAATGACACCGTCCTTCATGGTATAGATTTTGTCGCACATTTTAGCTAGAGAATTGTCATGGGTTACCATAACCACCGCTAGGTGCTCGTTTTTAGCAAGCTCTGTGAAAAGAGAGAACACGGCTTGGGCATTCTTTGCATCAAGGTTACCGGTTGGCTCATCTGCTAAAACGATATCAGGGTGACCTGCTAGAGCTCTTGCAATGGCAACTCTTTGTCTTTCACCGCCAGACATCTCTGATGGTCTGTAACCTATTCTGTGGCTCAAGCCTACTTTTTCTAAATACTCACAGGCAGTAGCTTTCGCTTTTTTTATATCCATATTGCCAATCAGTAGTGGCATCATGACGTTTTCTAAAGCAGTAAAGTCACCTAACAGGTGATGGAACTGATAGACAAAGCCTAAGTTCTGATTACGAAATTGAGCTTTTTTGTTGCCAGACAATCTGCACAGATCATCACCTTTAAAGAGAATTTCACCACTTGTAGGTGTATCTAGTGTGCCCAGAATGTGCAATAAGGTACTCTTACCTGAGCCTGATTTACCAATAATAGCGGTAAGCTCATCCTGTCTTATGGCAAGGTTTACACCTTTTAAAACATCTGTGCGTATTTTTCCTTCAAAGTAAGAACGTGTGATATTTTTTGCTTCAAGAATAACTTCACTCATTTTAGCCTCGGCACAGGTTTTCAACAGGATCGGTAGCTGATGCTCTGTAAGCTGGGTACAGAGTAAAGATAAAGCTCATGAGAATTGAGCCTAATCCAATCAGACACAGATTAAATGGTTCTACAGATACAGGAAGATTTCCAAAGCTTCCTTGATTGCTCATTGCAGATGAAATGTAATAGGTAAGAGGAATACCTAAGATAATACCTATTAGAGTTCCTATAACACCTGCAAATATACCCATCATCATAAAGATAGATAAGATCTTTTTATTAGTAAGACCTAGGGTTTTTAGAATAGAAATTTCAGTAAGTCTGGCACTTACCATCATGGTGAGTGCTGAAAGAATATTAAAGGCTGCTACTACAATGATTAAGCACAGCATAATGCCCATGGTCAGCTTTTCCATAGCTACAGCTTTGAAAAACTCGCCTTGAACTTTGGTCCAGTCTGAATAGTTAAAGCCATCTTCATCAAGATTTTTCCTTACCTCATCAAGAGAGAAAGGATCATCTAACCAGACTCTTAAAGAAGCGGCTCTATCTGTCATTCTAAACAGACGTCTTACATCATCATAATTACCTACAGCAGTATCTAAAGAGGTTGAATTAGTTGAAGGGTAATACTGATTTAATAAGAAAATTCTTTGAGTAGGGGTAAGACCCATTGGTGTATAGCGAGCATTGATGGTGCTTATAAGTCTTACTTTAGAATTTAAATGTAAATTGTTCTTAAGGTAAAGAGCTGCTTCTGCGTTTAAAGAGAAGCTACCTTTTTCAGGAATATTAACTAAACCTAAATTCTCAAAAGGGTAGCCGTCCTTTAGTTTTATCTTGTCAGTATCAATTCCTTCAAGATTGATAAGTGCAAGTGATCTGCTTCCTTGCAGTAGGGTCTGACCCTGAACAAAAGGAGCTACAGCAACCACATGATTTAGATTTAAAAGTTTGTTTTCAATACTGCCTATAGTGTCAGTATTAGCATTGTTATCAATGTTAACTACGATATGAGGGGTATCTTTTAAAACAGCCTTTTTCAGTCTGTTTTGCAGTCCCTGCATAATTGAGGTATCAACAATTAAAGCTGCAACGCCTATGGCAATGCCAATGATAGAGAGAATGGCTACAAATGAAGCAAATTTATGAGCCTTGCTTCTAAAGCCATATTTTAAAGAAATTGCTAATGTAAGAGGATAAAACAAACTCACGGTAATACCTATTTTGGTGTCGTTATGTTTTCTGACAGCTGTGTCACAATTTTACCGCATTAGCGTGAGTAGTTCGACAAAATAAAGAAATTTAAGGCAAATATTAAAGACTGTATCGAGTTCCTCTGCCATTACCTGTTTGTCTGATGTAACCTTGAGTTACTAGGATTTTTAGAATGTTAACCACCTTGTTTTTACCAAATGGGCAATTCTTGGTGATATCAGTGCTTGAAGCATAACCTTTCTTTACTAAGGTATACACACTGTTTTCATCTGGTGTTAGTAAGTTGTCCTGTTTTAATACAGGAAGAATAACCTTTATTGCGTTTTCTGAGCAGAAAAACTGTGGCTTTGTCATATTTCCAATGTATTCATCCATGATCCTTTTTACGCCTGAGCCAAAGTGTTCGATTAGGTGGAGTCTGTAAAAAACGGAACCTAGAATTCTGTTTCTTAAAATTGAAACTCCACCTTTTAGGTATTCACTTTCATCAAGTCCTTGAGGAAGACCACCAGGTGAGGTAATTTCAATTCTGTCTTCAAACATCGCAACGTTAATACAGGCTTTGACATCCCATGCTCTGTGAATAATTGCATTTACAAGAGCTTCTCTAAAGGCATTTTCTGGTAGGATCTCAACCGCCTTTCTGTAAGCTGTTTTGATTTCTTCATACTGATAGTATCTTTTGAACATAACCATCGCATCATCAAATTGCTTTAAGATACTTTCTTTCTCAATAGTATTTCTCTCTTTGATAATACTGATGCTTTCTCCAAATTTAGCTATATCAATACCACAAAAGGTATTGTTATCAGAGAGTAACAATGCAGCTTGGTTGTAGCCTTCATCTTTATGGTAAAGCTCAAGAGTCTTTAAGGTATCTATATTGATTAAGCTCAAATCGAGTTCATTTTTTAGTTTTTCGTCTAAGTATGAAAACTAGGCTCCTGTATTGCTGAAGGTAACTCTTCAAAGGTTAAATTCATGCCAGCCATAATCAGTCTTTTAAGTTCAAGAGGATCAAGTTCAACAGTGGCCCTGTCATTCATTTTATAGACAATATGAACGAGACCTTCGCTGAAATGTAGAAACGTGGATTTACCGTATATACTGTGAATGTTATTTAACAGAATCGCGGAATTACCGCATACATATAGGAAGGTCTCTATGAATAGGATAGTATACATTGGAATGGATGTCCATACCTCAAACTACACATTATGCAGTCTTGATCCTGGATATGGTGTTGAAAAGGATAACTACTTTGCTGAGGTACAGTTTACCAATGACTTTATAAAGAATGTTGTCAACTATGTAACCAATCTGAAGAAGAAACTGAAGGACTGTGAGTTTGTATGTGGCTATGAGGCAGGATGTTTAGGCTACAGTACTTATAAGGATTTAACCAAAGTCGGTATAAAATGCGTGATCATGGCACCATCAACAATGGCAGTACAAAAAGGCGGTAAGAAGGTAAAGAATGATCGTCGTGATGCCAGAGTGATAGCCCAGTGTCTGGCATACCAAACTTATAAGGAAGTATACGTGCTCAGTGAGCATGATGAGGCTGTAAGAGGGTATCTGCGTATGCGAGATTCACATAACAAGGCCTTAAAGCGAATCAAACAGCAAATCATAGCTTTCTGTACAGGTCACGGATTGTTCTCTCCGACCAAGAGTAACTGGACTGTAGCCCATTTAAAATGGCTCAAAGACTTAAAGTTTAATGATCCTGTAGAACAGGAGATCCTTAATGAGTATCTATCCAGCTTAACCTTTCTTAGTGACAAGATTAAGGCTATGGATGTCAGAATTGAAGAGCTGGCAAGTGAAAAACAGTACTGTGAAAACGTCAAAAAACTAAGATGCATCAAAGGTATTGAAACCAATGTGGCACTGACATTACTTGCAGAAATAGGAGATTTTAACAGGTTCTCAAAACCAACTGACTTTGCATCCTATTTAGGTCTTATTCCAGGAGAACAATCGAGTGGAGATAAGGTAAGAGGTACAGGTATTACCAAGGCAGGTAACAGTACCCTGAGACGAAAGCTTACTGAATCAGCCAAAGGATACTGGCGAGGCAGAATAGGCATAAAATCGGCAACGTTCAAAAAGCTTGAAAAGGAATTGCCTAAAGAAGTTACTGAGTATGCTTTAAAGGCAAATACAAGGCTTCAACGTAAGTTCTTTAATATGACACATGTCAAAGGAAAGAACATGAATGTGGCAGCATCAGCGTGTGCTAGGGAAATGGCATGCTTTGTATGGGGACTCATAACGAACCATTATGATAAGGCACCAGCTGTTCCTAAAACAGATGAAGAGCTGTTGGATTTGAATTTAGGATAAGAAACGGAACTAATAATTGCGGAGATATAGTAAGTGAGTTTGCAAAGACGCTTTAACAATAGGTTTGAACTAACTACGAAAGTACTATGAAGGCACAATAAAGTGATCCTCGCTTGTAGACAGTAGAGTTCGCGGCAGAAACCATTGACCTGAGGTATCCTATCCTCGTATAACAGAGTGGCCAAGCCCCGCAATAAAGCTGTTTAGAGCGTCTTCTCAAACTCATTAAAAATATTATTTGCAATTATTAAAAAATTTACTTGACACGGTCTCGTTCATAACAGCTTGTAACTACTTTCTACATAAATATCTTTTAGCTTTTGTTATTACAATTTGACAGGGTAAGGTTTGAACAGATTTATTTTTCGACAGTTGTAATAATGTTGCTTTGACAATTATATTTTGACAGTTGTACTAATGTCTTCTTATTCTCATATCTATCGTGTTTTTCCTTCTGATATAGGCTATTTACAGTGCAGATGATTTTAATTTCCTATTCAGCGTTAAAAATGCGATAATAGTGGGTTATCTATAATTGTAATTTTTGGACATCAAGTCCTTTTAGATACTGGTATATATCGATGGACAAGTTAGAAGAAGCCAAGTTAAATGGCGTTGCAGCAGCAAATAACGCAAAAGATCTTCAAGAGTTAGATGCTGTTCGTGTTAATTTTTTAGGCAAAAAAGGCGAATTTGCTGCCTTTATGAGAGAGCTTGGCAAGCTTTCAGCTCAAGAGCGTCCTCAGCGCGGTGCTGTTATCAATGAAGCAAAGCAGGCTGTTGTTGAGGCTGTTGAAGCACGCAGAGCTCAGATTGAAAAAGCTGCTTTAGAAGAAAAACTATCTAAAGAGACTGTAGATATTTCACTTCCAGGTCGCAAGAGAGAGCTTGGTAATGAGCACCCAATTAGCCGTACTATTGAAAGAATTAAAGAGATCTTTGGTTCAATGGGCTTCTCTGTTGTAGGTGGTCCTGAGATTGAAGATGACTACCACAACTTTGATGCTTTAAATCTTCCACCAAATCACCCAGCTCGTTCTTCACAGGATACTTTCTCTGTAGAAAACGGTCTTCTGTTACGTTCTCAGACTTCATCAGTTCAGGTAAGAACTATGGAGACTCAGAAACCTCCTATCAGAATTATTGCTCCAGGTCGTGTATATCGTAACGACTACGATATGACTCACACCCCAATGTTCCACCAGGTTGAAGGTCTGTTAGTAGAAGAGG
>HF987951.1:79411-88924 GCA_000431835.1 Succinatimonas sp. CAG:777 | reverse complement strand
GAGCACACTTCATTTGCTGAGTTAAAAGGTGTTTTAAACGAGTTCTTATTAAAGTTCTTCGAAGAAGAGCTAGAGGTTCGTTTCCGTCCTTCATTCTTCCCATTCACAGAGCCATCTGCAGAAGTTGATCTGCGCAGAAAAGGTGGCAAGTGGTTAGAAGTTTTAGGTTGCGGTATGGTTCATCCAAATGTACTTCGCAATGTTGGTATCGATACAGATAAGTATGTTGGTTATGCTTTTGGTATGGGCGTAGAGCGTTTGACTATGCTTCGTTATGGCGTAAATGACTTACGCGCATTCTTTGAAAATGATCTGCGTTTCTTAAAGCAGTTTGCCTAGTACATTAGCCTAATACAAGTTGGATAAAGAAAATGATTTTCAATAAACAATGGATTGATGAGTGGGTTGAGAACAACCTAAGTGCAGAACAGTTATCTGACATGATCACCATGGCAGGTTTAGAGGTTGATTCTATAAGCCCTGTTGCTGACAACTTCGATAAAGTTGTAGTAGGCAAAGTTTTAGAGTGTGTTCCACATCCTGATTCTGACCACATGCACGTAACTAAAGTTGATGTTGGTAATGGTCAGGTTTTCCAGATCGTATGTGGCGCTCACAACTGCCGTGAAGGTTTAAAAGTTTGCTGTTCTTTAATCGGTGCTCATGTAAATGGCATCACCATTAAGAAAGCTAAGCTTCGTGGTGTTGAGTCAAACGGTATGCTCTGCTCATACAAAGAGTTAGGTATGGCAGATGAGTCCGATGGTATCGTAGAGTTACCTGAAGATGCTCCATTAGGCATGGATATTCGTGAGTACTTCAAGTTAAACGATAACGTAATCGACGTTGATTTAACTTCAAACCGTCCAGACTGCTTAGGTATCTGCGGTATTGCTCGTGAAGTTGCTGTGCTTTTAGGCAAAGAGTTCAAATATCCTGAAATAAAGAGTGTAGCTTCTGAAATTCAGGATGTTTTCCCTGTTGAAGTTGAAGATAAAGATGCTTGCCCTCGTTATATCGACAGAGTAATTCGTGGCGTAAATCAAAAAGCTAAATCACCTCTGTGGATGGTTGAGAAGCTACGTCGTTGTGGCATCCGTTCTGTATCTCCAATCGTTGACGTAACCAACTACGTAATGCTTGAGTACAGCCAGCCATTACACTCATTTGATTTAAACAAATTAAATGACAAGATTGTCGTACGTAAAGCTCACAAGGACGAGCCAATCACCGTTCTTTCAGGTGAAGAGATTAAGTTAAAGGATAACACTTTAATTATTGCAGATAACAAAGGCCCTGTAGCTTTAGCAGGTATCTTTGGAGGATTAAACTCGGGCATTGATGAGAACACTACTGATGTTCTATTAGAGTCAGCTTTCTTCTCACCTGATGCAATTAAGGGTAGAGCTCGTCAGTACGGTTTAGATACTGATGCTTCTCACCGTTTCGAGCGCGGTGTTGATCATGACAATCAGCTACGTGCTATGGAAAGAGCAACTGCACTGTTAATTGAGATTGCAGGCGGAAAAGCAGGTCCTGTAAACGAAGTTGTAGCACAAGATAAGATCCCAGTTCATAAGCCAATTACTCTGCGCTTATCAAAGCTGTACAAGGTATTAGGTGAGACCATTGATGAGAACACCGTATATACCATCTTAAAGAATCTTGAGTTAAATCCTGTTAAGGTTGATGGCGGTTTTACTGCTGTAAGCCCAAGTTTCAGATTTGATATTGCTATTGAAGAGGACTTAATCGAAGAAGTTGCTCGTATCTACGGATATGACAACATTCCTAATGCAACTCCTGTAAGTGAGCTTTACATGGTTCATGAGAAAGAAGAGGTTGTATTAGACAGACAGATTAAGAAGGCTTTAGTTGATGTAGGTTACAATGAGGCTATTACTTACTCATTTACCGATCCAAAAGTTTTATCAGAGTTCTCTGATATCAAACCTTTAATGCTGACAACACCTATTTCACCAGAATTATCTGCAATGCGTACAAGCTTATTAGCAGGTCTTTCAATTGTAGCTAAATACAATGCAAACCGTCAGCAGCGTAAAGTTCGTCTATTTGAGCAGGGCCTACGTTACATCATCGATAAGGATGCTGAGAACGGTGTTCGTCAGGAAGCTATGATTGCAGGTATCTCTGTAGGTGATATTGACGATGAGTCATGGACACAAAAGAGCAGAGCTGTAGATTTCTTCGATGTAAAGGGTGATGTTGAAGCTTTATTAGCTGTAACCGCTGATGCTGATGCATATAACTTTGCTCGCTCAAATGAAAAGTTCTTACACCCAGGTCAGAGTGCTGACATCTTTAAGAACGGCGTAAAGGTTGGCTTCGTTGGTATGCTTCACCCATTAACAGCTAAAGCCTTAGGCTTCAAGCAGCATGTTGCCGTATTTGAGTTATTACGTTCAGCTGTTGAAAAGAGAGTTGTTCCTGTATATCACCCAATTTCTAAGTTCCCATCAGTACGTCGTGACTTTGCTTTTGTTATCGACAAGTCTGTACCAGTTGCTTCATTAACTGCTTTAATCAAGTCAGTAGGTGGCGCAATTGTTCAGGATGTTAAGATTTTCGATGTATTCGAGGATGAGTCTTTAGGTGATAAGCGTTCTGTAGCTTTAGGTGTAATTGCTCAGGATGTTGAACACACCTTAGAAGATGCTCAGATTGATGAGTTATCTTCAAAGATTGTTGAGGAAGCAAAGAACAAGTTCGGCGCAGTACTTCGTTCATAGTGAGGATAAAAAAATGGCTGCAAAACAGATGACATCTCTTGAAGAGCGTTTAAAACAACTTGAAGAGCTGACCTCCAAATTAGAGGAAGGTAATCTTTCGATTGATGAGGCTATATCTGTTTACAGTCAGGGTATGGATCTGGCGGTTTCATGCAAGAAATCGCTAGATTCACTCTCACAAAAGATTACTGTTGCCCGTAAGAAGGCTCAGCAATCTTTATCTGATGATGCATTGTCTGGTGAATCACTACCAGATAGCGCATCTGATGATGCTTTAGATGAGCTTGAAGCTAAAAGCTCACCTAAATCAGAAGATTTACCTTTTTAAGTAAAAGAACCGCAACATCCTTTTACTTAAAAGTAATACGTACTTGAACTTAAAATATAACGTCTTTTAAAGAGAATAAATTGGATCTTAAAGAATTTGCAAAAGATGTGGCTTCTAGAATTAACTCATTCATGGAGTCATACATAAACAAGTTTGATGATGATGCTCCAGAGCTTAAAGAGTCCATGCGTTATGGTCTGCTTTTAGGTGGTAAAAGAGCACGTCCTTTACTTGTTTATGCTACAGGCCTAGCTTTAGGTCAGAGTATTGAAAAACTTGACTATGCAGCAGCTGCAATTGAATGTGTGCATGCATATTCTTTAATTCATGATGACATGCCTGAAATGGACAACGACAAATTACGTCGTGGTCATGATACAGTGCATGTAAAGTTTTCTCAGACTGTAGCTTTATTAGCAGGTGATGCTTTGCAGACACTTGCTTTTGAAATTTTATCTGATGAAAAATCGGGTCTTTCAGACAGAGCTGTAGCCAAATTAACAAGATTACTAGCTACAAAAGCTGGCTATCAGGGAATGTGTGGTGGTCAGGCAATTGATTTGGCATCAGAAGGTAAACACTTATCTTTTGATGAACTACGTCTATTACATTCAAAGAAAACAGGTGCTTTAATTAGAGCTGCTGTTCTAATGGGAGCAGCTTGCGCTGATAATACAACAAAAACTCAAATTGAGAAACTAGATGAGTACGCAAAGTGGACTGGACTTGCTTTCCAAGTTTGGGACGATATCTTAGATGTAATTGGCGATACTGCTGTGATGGGAAAGACTCAGGGCTCAGATATTTCATTAGACAAGAGCACATATCCTGCACTATTAGGTATCGATAAGGCTAAATCGTTCGCTCATGAATGTGCTCAAAAAGCTATAGCTTCATTAAAAGATCTGGCTATTGATACTTCCCTTTTAGAGCAATTTGCCTTATTTGCAGTAAATAGAGATCATTAAATCCGTGACAGAAATTTCTACACCTCTATTAGATAAGATCCACTCACCAAAAGATTTGCGCAATCTCCCAGTTGAAGAGTTGCCAAATGTTTGCCAGGAGGTACGTTCTTATCTTGTGGATTCAGTAAGTAAGACAGCAGGTCATTTAGCATCAGGACTTGCTGTTGTTGAACTTACAACTGCGCTTCATTATGTATTTAACACCCCTGACGACAAAATCGTTTGGGACGTGGGTCATCAGTCATATCCTCATAAGATCTTAACCGGACACAAAGATGAGTTAAGAACCATCAGACAGAAAGGTGGTCTGCATGCTTTTATCTGGAGAGGGGAGACAGAGTATGATCTTATAAGCACTGGTCATGCCTCAACCTCTATAGGTTCAGCCTTAGGTTTAGCAGTTGCTCAAAAAGAACTGAATACTCACAATAAAGTAGTTGCTGTCATTGGTGATGGTGCACTCTCAGGTGGTGCTGCCTATGAAGCTTTAAACTGCGCAGGGTCTACTAAAGATCTTGATTTAATCGTTATCTTAAATGATAACGAGATGAGTATCTCTAAAAATGTTGGCTCAGTCGCTCAGTACTTAGCTTCAATTCTTGCAAACCCTTATTATGTAAAATTCGTAGAAGGTGGTAAGAAAGTATTACAAAGTCTGCCTGCAATTAAACAATTAGCAGAAAAAGCTCAGGAACACGTAAAAGGCATGATCATGCCTGGTACATTCTTTGAGGAGTTAGGCTTTAATTACATTGGACCTGTTGATGGTCATGATATTGCAGGTTTAGTTTCAATCCTGCAGAATGTAAGAAAGATTGGTGGATTGCAGTTAGTTCATGTTGTAACCAAAAAAGGTAAAGGTTATGAACCTGCTGAAAAAGATCCAACAAAGTACCATGGAGTTCCATCCTTTGATCCTGAATTAGGTATCACTGACAAGGACAAACATGGTCAAATCTCATTTTCTGAAGGCTTTGGCTCTTGGTTATGCGCAAGAGCTAAAAATGACAAGAAACTTATTGGTATAACTCCAGCTATGCCATTAGGTTCAGGTATGCAAAAGTTCTCAGAGCAGTATCCAGAGCAATTCTATGATGTAGGTATTGCAGAACAGCATGCTTTTGTCTTTGCTTCAGGTCTAGCTGCAGGTGGTTTGCATCCTGTAGTTTCTATCTACTCAACCTTCTTGCAAAGAGCCTATGATGGTCTAATCCATGATATGGCAGTTCAAGATCTGCCAATATTAGTGACTGTAGATAGAGGTGGTATTGTAGGTCCTGACGGTCCTACTCATCAGGGTATGTTTGATATAGCCTTCATGCGTTGCATACCAAATCTGGTGATTATGACCCCATCAGACTTAAAAGAGCAGTTCTTAATGCTCAACACAGGTTACAAGTTAAACAAGCCTTGTGTTGTAAGATATGAAAGAACCAGTGATAACTCAAGTGTAAGTGGTCTGTCATTAGATGACACCATTGAAATAGGTAAGGGCAGATTACTTTTAGAAGGTAAAAAGATTGCAATCTGTGCTTTTGGCTCAATTGCAAAGAGAGTTTACCCTGTAGCTCAAAAATACAACCTGACTTTAGCTGATATGCGTTTTGTAAAACCATTGGATGTTGAGCTTGTAAAGCAATTAGCTTCAACCCATGACGCTATTATTACCTTAGAAGAAGGTGTAGTTCACGGTGGTATTGGTCAGGAAATATTGGCGGTTGTTCAAAAGTTTAATGAAACACTGGACAGCTCTAAGACAAAATCTGAAGTTATTGTAAAAGGTTTTGCTGATCACTTCATACTTGAAGGCACAAGAGATGAGTTATTACATGACGAAACTCTTGATAATGAGAGTATTGAAAAATTAGTACAGACTATTCTCAAAGACGAATAGTATTCAAAGAGAATAGTTCATAAATAATAGTACATTAAGAATAGTTCAAATAGAATAAAGGATAGTTATGCCATCATTTGACATTGTTTCTAAATTAAAAAAAGATGAAGTTCAAAACGCAGTTGATAATGCTAACCGTGAACTTCAGACACGCTATGACTTCAGAGGCGTTGAGGCTTCTTACAACTTCGATAAGACCAAAAACGAAGTAAAGCTTGAAGCTGATGAGGAATTCCAGATTCAGCAGATGGATGACATCTTAAGACAGAAGTTAATTAAGCGTAACATCGAAGCTACTGCAGCCGAGTTTAAAGAGATCACACGTTCAGGCAAGAAATCAATTCAGGTTGTGTCTTTTAAAGAAGGAATTGATAAAGAACTTGCTAAAAAGATCATCAAGCAGATCAAAGATGCCAAGTTAAAAGTTGATGCAAAGATCAATGATGACATCATCAGAGTAACTGGCAAAAAGAGAGATGATCTGCAGGCTACTATCGCTCTAGTTAGAGGTTCTAAAATCGAACAGCCTCTACAGTACGAGAATTTCAGAGACTAACTAACAGTATGTCTTTTAGCAAGAATCAACTTTTAAAAGAGATCTTTTCTAAAAAGATGGCTTTATGCCTGTCTTTAGGTTTTGCTTCAGGAATGCCTCTTTTTGTAGTTTTAACCTTACTAGGAGCATATCTAAGAAAAGAGGGAGTAAACCTAAAAGAAATTGGTTTGTTCTCTCTAATTATGATCCCTTATACCTGGAAATTTGTGTGGTCTCCACTTGTTGACAGGTACAATCTTTTTCATTTAGGAAGACGTCGTAGTTGGATGTTAATCTCTCAGATTGCAGTCTTCTTTTCAATATTTTTATTAGGTCAGTTCTCTCCTAAAACCAGTCTGTCTGTAATTGCTGTAGTCTCTGTAATTTTGTCATTTGCATCAGCTACACAGGATATTGTAATTGATGCCTACAGACGAGAAATCTTAACTGACAGAGAGTTAGGTCTTGGAACATCTTTATTTATTACAGCTTCAAGAGCTTCAAGCTTAGTGCCTGGCGGTCTCTCTTTAGTGATTGCTCAGTTCTTATCTTGGTCTGATGTCTTTTTTATAACCGCAGCATTTATGTTGCCAGCTCTTGTAGTGACATTTTTTATAAAAGAGCCTGAGACCATCAATGCTCCTAGAAATTTGCGTCAGGCGATAATTGAACCTTTTCGTGAATTCAAGGATAGACGCGGTCTAAAGTCTATGTTTTTAATCATCCTGTTTGTGTTCTGCTACAAATTAGGTGATTCAATGGCTACAGCTTTAGCTACACCTTTTTATATCGATCTGCACTATGATCTTTTAACCATAGGTCTGGTAGCTAAAAACGCGGGACTGTGGTCAATGCTCATAGGTGGCATCCTAGGTGGTGTCATTATGCTAAAGACTGGTATTAACAAAGCTCTGTGGTACTTTGGCTTTGGTCAGTTAATTACAATCTTAGGTTTTGTAATTCTAGCCCACGAAGGTATGGGCTCTGATACAGCACCTTCTGTTTTCTTATTAGCATTTGTAATTATTGCTGAGTGTTTAGGTGCAGGTTTAGGTACCTCTGCTTTTGTTGCTTTCTTATCTGCTCAAACTAACAAGACCTATGCTGCAACTCAATTTGCGCTATTAACTTCACTAAGCGCTGTGCCTCGTACCTTCTGCAATGCAACCACAGGTTATATAGTAGAGTTCATGGGCTGGGAGAACTTCTTTATCTTTTGTACCGTTTTAGCAATCCCAGGCATGTTGCTTTTATTAAAAGTAGCTCCTTTTAAGGCACAAGAAAACTGTCCAATCTGACGTGAAAGTCAAATTTTATGCATATATGTCGCATTTGTGCAAACTTTTACTATTATACGTGTATAATACGTGAATTTTGATATTTATAATCCATAATTGTAAGAGTGATTATTTAAGAGGACTGAAAAATGGCAAGACCAATTAAAGCAATTCCTACTTTAACAGGTGAAGCAGCATCTATCTTCTTAAAAAGAGCAGATGCCGCTGAGCGTCGTTATAAAGAAAGAAAAGAAGCCGGCACATTAAGAGATATAACTAAAGATCCTGGTTATATTTCTATGAAAAAAATATTAAAAAACTCAACATTATATTAAAAGATGAGCGACTTTATTTCTTCTAATTGTATTTTAAAAGAATTCTCTACATCGCTTGTGAAGGAAAGCTCTGGTTTTTCTTGTGGGGATCCTGACCTAGATGAGTTTTTTCTGAAAGACGCTGAAACATACAGATCAGCGCTCATGGGAAAAACTTATTGTTTTGTATTGAAAAATAATGAATCAGAGATTGTTGCGGCATTTACTGTTGCAAATGACAGCTTAAGAATTGATGATCTTCCTAACAATAGAAGAAAGAAAATGATTAGAAGGACCAGTAAACACCTAAAGCGATATCCTGGGGTTCTAATTGGAAGATTAGGAGTCAATACAAAGTATCAAGGCAAAGGTTACGGCAGTGAAATCCTTGAGTTTATAAAATATTGGTTCAGTGATAAAGAAAATAAAACAGGATGTAGATTTGTTATAGTTGATGCTATCAATTGCGAAAAAGTCTTAAATTTCTATAAAAACAGACCTAATAATTTTGAATTTTTGTTTAGTAGCGATATCCAAGAGTTATCTTACGAAAATGTTCAGTTGACTTGTATTGACAAGCTGAAGTTGCGATTCAGTTCATCACAAAACATCAAGAGACCAACAACACGATTGATGTATTTTGATTTACTTGATCTATCTGAACCAAAATAAGATGTATATATGCTTGAAAAGGGGGTTAATAAAGTCAGCCTAAAAGATAGCATGTTTCCTCTGATATTTATATTCTCTCCAATGTGGCACTCCAAAATTCAAATTCCTTAAGAATTTCGTATATCTTGCATATGTCTGTTTAAATTAGAAATGTATATTCTTTTTCAGTTATATATTGAAAATGACAAAAAATGAAAATTTATAACGGTCTTATTACTCAAAAATCCTTTCTTACAAACATTACAATTTTCGTCAATTCTTAACATTTCAGAATACAGGTGAAACTTTTGTAAACGTATTTACACAACTGATTTTCAATTTAAGATTTTTATCTAACATTTTAGATTTTGTTAAATTTTATTGTGTGCAAAAATTTCAATTAGCCCCTTTTAATGATAAAATTCATGCGTACACCTGTTTGTTTAGTAATTGTGACTTTTTTTGAAAAAAAGAAGTCAAATTGCTATGGCATTTGTCAGGTAGGTTATAGGAGATTAGCTCCTTAATTTTTTTATTGGAACCGTCTATGATTAACATCAAAAAAGGATTGGATCTGCCTATTGGCGGCAAGCCTGAGCAGGCGGTGAGCGACAGCCCTAGCGTTAAGCATGTAGCCTTAATCGGCTCTGACTACGTTGGTCTGCGTCCATCAATGTCTGTTGAAGCTGGTCAGAAAGTCAAGAAAGGTCAGGTTCTCTTTGAAGATAAGAAAAATCCTGGAACACGTTTTACAGCACCAGCAGCTGGTACTGTAGTCGCTATCAACAGAGGCGAG
>HF987951.1:55015-79373 GCA_000431835.1 Succinatimonas sp. CAG:777 | reverse complement strand
GTCGTGCATTCCAGTCTTTAGTGATTGAAGTAGATCCTAACGGTGAGAGCGTAGAGTTTAAAAAGACTCCTGCTGACAAGTTGTTAGGCCTGTCCTCAAAAGAAGTTATTGATGAGTTAGTTGAATCAGGTATGTGGACTGCTTTCCGTACCCGCCCATTCGACAAAGTACCAACAATCGGTACCCTACCTCATTCAATTTTTGTAACAGCAATTGATACTAATCCTCTTGCTGCTGACCCTAAGGTTATCATTGATGCTGAAGCTGAAGCTTTTGCAAATGGTATCAAGGTGTTAAGCCGCATCGGCGATTTCAAGGTATACGTTTGCAAAGGTGCAGAATCATTACCTTCTGTTACCGCCCCTAACGTTCAGGAAGAGACTTTCGCAGGTCATCATCCAGCTGGCTTACCAGGCGTTCATATCCACCATCTTGATCCTGTTTCAGAGACCAAGACTGTATGGCACATTGGTTATCAGGACGTAATCGCAATTGGTCATCTGTTCGTAGAAGGTGAGTTCTACAATACTCGCGTTATTTCACTTGCAGGTCCACAGGCTAAGAAACCTCGTTTAGTTAAGACAATTATTGGTGCTTCTGTTGCAGAGTTAACAGAGGGTGAGATTGTTGCTTCTTCACAGGGTGTTCGTGTAATTTCTGGTACTGTTCTTTGGGGTAACACCGCTGTAGGTCCATATGCTTACTTAGGTCGTTATCATCAGGGCGTTGCACTGTTAGAAGAGGGCACCAAGAACGAGTTCTTCTTAAAGAACTGGATGGGATTAGGTATTCATCGCCATTCAGCTACAAGAGCTTTCTTAGCAAACTTTATTCATCCAAGCACATATACTTTCAACACTGCTCTAAACGGCGGTCCACGTTCAATCATGCCAATTGGTTGCTACGAGAAAGTATTAGCTCCATATGGTGTTGAAGCAACTATGCTTGTTCGCGCTATCGATATTAACGATACCGATCAGGCTAAGCTACTTGGTATCTTAGAATTTTCTGAAGAAGATATTGCATTGGCTACTTATGTTTGCCCTGGCAAGAACGACTTCGGTCCACTGCTTCGCAGAAGCTTAACTAAGATCGAAGTGGAGGGTTAATAAGTGTTATTAGACGTCTTAAAGAAGTTCTCTCTACTCTTTACAAAGGGTGGCCTATTATCATGGTTCTATCCTTTATATGAGGGTACTTTCACTTTCTTATACAGCTCAGGCCGTGTAACTACAGGTAAGACTCACGTACGTGACTTCGTTGACTTGAAGAGAGTTATGATCATCGTATGGTTAGCAGTTTTTCCTGCAATGTTCTGGGGCTGGTACAACATTGGAAATCAAACTGTTTTAGCAATTTCAACATTGCCAAACGTTGCTGATGTTGTTTCTCAGAACTACAGCCTATTCAGTGCTGACTGGCATTATGCAATTGCACAGATCTTAGGCGCAAGCTTAGGTACTGATGCTGGCATCTACTCAAAGATGGTAATTGGTGCAGTTTATTTCTTACCAATCTACATCGTAGTATTTGCTGTTGGTGCATTCTGGGAAGTTTTATTCTGCTTAATCCGTCACCACGAGATTAACGAAGGTTTCTTCGTAACCTCAATTGTGTTCGCATTAGTTGTTCCTCCAACCATGCCATTATGGCAGGCTGCTTTAGGTATTTCCTTCGGTGTTGTTATCGGTAAGGAAGTATTCGGTGGTACCGGCAGAAACTTCGTAAACCCTGCACTGTGCGGTCGTGCATTCTTGTTCTTCGCATACCCTGCATCAATCTCAGGTACCAACTGCTGGGTTCCAGTAGATGGTTTCTCAGGCGCTACACCTTTAGCTCAGTGGGCTCAGGGTGGTGAGGCTGCTCTAAAGGATGCTGCTGGCAACGCAATCAACTGGGTGGACGCATTCATGGGTAACATCCCAGGTTCAATTGGTGAAGGCTCAACTATCATGATTTTAGTTGGTGCTGCAATTATCCTGGCTACAGGTGTTGCTTCATTCCGTATCATGGTTGGTATCTTAGTAGGTGCTTTCTTAACTGCTACTCTGTTCAATGCAATTGGTTCAACAACCAATGAAATGTTCAACATGCCATTTGAGTGGCACGCAGTTTTAGGTGGCTTTGCTTTTGGTACCGTATTTATGGCAACAGATCCTGTATCTAGCTCATTCACTAACAAAGGTAAGTGGGCATTCGGCGTTCTAATCGGCGTAATGGTAATTCTGATCCGTACCGTAAATCCTGCTTACCCAGAAGGCATGATGCTTGCAATTCTATTCGCTAACTGCTGGGCTCCTCTATTCGACTACCTAGCAACTCAGCGCAATATCAAGAGGAGACTAGCCCGTGTCAAAGCTTAATAAAGACTCCGCATTAGGTACTTTTGTCATCATTATTACCTTCTGCTTAGTTTGCTCTGTGTTAGTTTCATCTGCAGTAGTTGCTTTAAATCCATTTAAGGCTGCAGCAGTTGCTAACGATCGTCAGGTAAGTATCCTGAAAGTTTCTGGCTTTGAAGTTAAAGGCTCAGTTGCTGATACTTTCAACAAGCACATTGAATCACATCTAATCGATGTTGATACCGGTGCTTTGGCTGACGACAAAGTTAATAAAGACGAAATTGAAGGCTATAACTTTGCTTCATTAGCAAAGAAGCCTGAGACATCAGTATCTATTCCAAAGGATAAAGATGTTGCAGGTATCTTAACTCGTTCAAAGTTAATGCCAGTATATTTTGCAAAGAACGATGACGGTAAGGTTGAGCGTGTAATTCTACCATTCTATGGTCAGGCTCTATGGTCAACTGTTTATGGCTACGTAGCTATTTCACCTGCTGATGGCAACACTATCTTAGGTGTTACCTTCTACTCACACGGTGAAACTCCAGGCTTAGGTGGTGAGATTGACAATCCTCGTTGGCAGGCTCTATGGGTTAACAAGAAGTTAACTGATGAGAATGGCGACTACAAGTTCCATATCACCAAGCATGCACAGAACAAAGATTTTGATATCGATGCTCTGTCAGGTGCAACCTTAACCTCTAATGGTGTTGATCATCTGTCAGCTTACTGGCTAGGTGATGCTTACAAGCCATTCCTAGAGAAACTTAGCAAAGGGGAGATCGTTGTAAATGAGTAACAAGGGTCCTAGCTTAAAGGAAACATTCCTAACTCCTATCATTGCAAATAACCCTGTAATGATTCAGGTATTAGGTATCTGTTCTTCCTTAGCAGTTACCTCTAGCATGAAGACTGCTTTTGTTATGGGTATTTCAGTATCTTGCGTATGTGCTTTAGCTAACTTCGCTATTTCTATCGTACGTAACTACATCCCTAACTCAGTACGTATTATTGCTCAGATGACTGTTATTGCTTCATTGGTAATCATCGTTGACCAGATCTTAAGAGCATTTGCTTACGATCTGTCAAAGCAGTTATCAGTTTATGTTGGCTTGATTATCACCAACTGTATCGTTATGGGTAGAACTGAAGGTTTCGCCTTAAAGTCAAAACCTCTTCCATCATTCTTAGATGGCTTGGGAAATGGTTTAGGTTATCTTCTGGTTCTATGTGTTGTCGCATCTATCCGTGAGATCTTCGGTTCAGGTACCTGGTTTGGTTTAACCGTATTTGAGACCGTAAACAACGGCGGTTGGTACGTACCATGCGGTTTACTTGTAATGCCTCCATGTGCATTCTTCATCTTAGGTTTACTAATCTGGGGTGTTAAGTCAATTCGTAAGGACTTACAGGAGCCTCTCGTATACGATACTCATAGGGAGGATTACTAATAATGTTAGAGCATTATATTTCTCTCTTCATTAAGAGTGTATTTATTGAGAACATGGCTTTAGCCTTCTTCTTAGGTATGTGTACTTTCCTTGCAGTGTCAAAGAAAGTATCAACCTCAGCAGGTTTAGGCGCAGCTGTTATCATGGTTCAGGTTTTAGCTGTTCCTGTTAACAACTTAATCAACACCTACATCTTAAAACCAGATGCTTTAGCACCCGGTTTAGATCTGTCATTCTTAAGTTTCATTACTTATATTGGTGTGATTGCAGCTATTGTTCAGATCTTGGAAGTATTCCTAGATAAATACGTGCCTTCACTGTACGCTGCTTTAGGTATTTTCCTTCCACTGATCACTGTTAACTGCGTTATCTTCGCTGGTGTTTCATTCATGGTTCAGCGTGAATACAACTTTGGCGAGTCAGTAGTTTATGCATTAGGTTCAGGCTCTTCATGGGCTTTAGCTATCGTTATCCTTGCAGCTATCAATGAGAAGCTCAAGTATGCAAATGCACCAGCTGGCTTACGCGGTTTACCTTTAACCTTTATCACTGCAGGTCTGATGGCTGTTGCCTTCATGTCCTTCTCTGGTATTCAGTTGTAAGGGGGAATAGATGGAAACTATTCTAGCCGGTGTTGCAATGTTCTGCGCTATCGTCGTAGTACTGGTAGCTCTGATCTTAATTGCTAGAAAATTCCTGGTTCAGTCAGGTGACATCAAGATTGGTGTTAACGGCGATCCAGATAAGACTTTAACCTGTCCTGCTGGCGGTAAGCTATTAAATGACTTATCAGAAAAGGGTATCTTTGTATCATCAGCTTGTGGTGGTCGTGGTGCTTGCGGTCAGTGTAAAGTTAAGGTAACAGAAGGCGGCGGTAACGTTCTACCAATCGAGTACTCTCACTTCACCAAGAAGGAGATTAAAGAAGGCTGGCGTTTAGCTTGTCAGGTTACTGTAAAGAACGACTGTCAGATTGAATTACCTGCATCAGTATTCGGTGTTAAGAAGTGGGAATGTGAGGTTATTTCTAACCACAACGTTGCTACCTTCATTAAAGAGTTACGTCTGCGTATTCCAGAGGGCGAGGAAGTTCCATTCCGCGCTGGTGGTTACATTCAGATTGAGGCTCCTGCACATACTGTTAAGTATGCAGATTTCGATATCGAACCACAGTACATGGGCGCATTCAAGCACTTTGGTTTTGATAAGTTAGTATCAAAGGTTGATACTCCAACTATCAGAGCTTACTCAATGGCCAACTACCCAGGTGAGAAAGGCTTGATCATGTTAAATGTTCGTATTGCTACCCCTCCATTTAGCAATCCATCAGCTCCTCCAGGAATTATGTCTTCATATATTTGGAGCTTAAAGCCTGGTGACAAGGTTACTATTTCAGGTCCTTTCGGCGAGTTCTTTGCTCGTGATACCGACAATGAAATGGTATTTATCGGTGGTGGTGCTGGTATGGCTCCAATGCGTTCACACATCTTCGATCAGTTAAAGAGACTTAACTCTAAGCGTAAGATTTCTTTCTGGTACGGAGCTCGTTCATTACAGGAAGTTTTCTATGCTGATGAGTTCGATCAGCTAGCTAAGGAACATCCAAACTTTACTTGGCACTTAGCTCTGTCAGATCCTCAGCCAGAAGATCACTGGACTGGTTTAACAGGCTTTATTGCTAATGTTCTATATGAGCAGTACTTAAGAGATCATAAGAACCCAGAGGATGTTGAGTACTACATGTGCGGACCTCCTATGATGTCTAAGTCAGCTGTTGATATGCTGCACTCATTAGGCGTTGAAGATGAGAATATCTTATTCGATAACTTCGGTGGCTAGTAAGTAATTAAGCTATCTAATAGCAAATCAAGGCCTGCTTTTAGCAGGCCTTGTTGTAACTGCAAATAAATTTCGCTTCTTTATCTTTTCTATATAATCCTAAACTTGAACATTTATCATCCTATATACATTAAAAGAATTTAACTCATTCATAAATGCTATCTAGTCATTCCTAGTTATTGTGCAGTTTTACTTTTTTTCTGAAAATAAGTAACAATTTTTGTAATTAGATATATACTATCGAAAAAAAGTACTACAAAAAACTTACTATTATGATGAGGTCACTTTCTTATTTATTTGTACTTACAGCTCTTACTTACAGTACAAATTCAAATGCAGCAATGTGGGCGGCAGGAGATCTTACCTATGCAAATGGTGAGACTGAAGTTTCTGCTTTTGTAAACTCTCCTGGAGATACACAGCTTCAAGCAGTGCTGTGCTCAAAAAATTCTCAAAACAACTATCGTTTTACTTTACTGTTACCTAAGAAATTAGATTCTGATTCTGTAATTAAGGTAAATGTAAAAACAGATGAGTTGAATGTTGAAGAGTATGGTGAGGTTTCAGGCAATTCTTTAGACTTGCAGATAGATGAGAATCTTCTATTAGCTATTCCGGATTCAACTAAGCTTGCCTTAGTTTTTGATAAAGAGGATGCTGAATATTTAGGCATTCCTGCTACTATCGATGTTTCCATGTCAGGCGCTGACATGACTTTAAGAAATGTTGCCTCAGAGTGTACTGCTTTGTGCATTGGCAATGATTTTAAATGTAATTTTCCATTGTTGTCCTCTCTACTTTGGCCACAAGACAGATACGAAAAGTCCTATATAGACAATATTGATGATCTTTGTACTGCACAGTTGCGTCCAAATCTCTATAAATTCAATTACACCGATTCCTGTAAGTTGGCATTAGACCGTTTTTATAAAAAGGATGGTATAGGACCTCTCTCATATATCTATAAGCTCTTTAATGACAAGAACTCTGTCTTTAGTAAATACAATGAAAGCTGGAATAAGGTTATATCTTTAAGCTCAGCTTCAGCTTTAAACTTACCAATAAAAGCTGATGGCCGAGAGTGGTATTTAGCTTTGTACTCTTTAGTTGGAAAGAGACATATTAAAGAGTTCCCAGGAAGCTTTTATACCATTAAATCATTGCATGGTGATCCTACGACTGTTGTCTATGATACCGATAATCGCTATGAAATGGAACTTTTAAAGTATTCATCAGTTTTATACAGAAGGGTAAAAGGTTCTGTTTCAGCAGTAAATGCTGTAGAGCAGTCTTTAAAACTCTGGTCTGATTTTTACAGGCAATTATCAGGTGCATTACCAAATATTCAGCAGGCTCAGGCTATAAGACCTATTATTTACAGAACCATGCTGATGAGAATTTGGAATCTAGCTGGTAAACCACAAGGTATTAGACTATTACCTGAAAATGCATTTAAGCAGGGAACTGGTGGTAAGACCGTAACTGGTGAAACATTAGAGTCGCAGTGTTCATTCTTTGAAGGAGCTAATGGAGAACAGTTCTACTTTGCTTCAGACAGCTGTATTAACGGTATTGAAGACTATATGAGGATCTCCCCATTAAATACTGATAAGTACAGCAAAGTTGTATCTAAGTGGGATGCTTTTTCAAATGCTTGGTCTCATTCACAGTTCTACAACGACAGTATTGATGATGCAGTAGGTGAGCATCCTCGAGCAAATTTAGGCTTAGTGATCTTATCTATGTTCAAACTCTATGGTTTTGGTGATTATTTCTTATTAAGAGAGTGTATCTCAAGCCGTGATATGGATATCTGTGGCTATGAGGCTCATAAGGCCTATTACACCTATTCAAAAGAGTATAAGTATCGACTAGAGTCCATAACTAATGTTTCAGATGAGGATGGTAAGAATCTAAATGATTTAAATGAGTTATGGCTTGATTACTACCATGCTCTAGATGACTACTTAGATGAATTAGTAGATAAAGGTTATCTTCCACAATGGAGAGCAAGCTTTGTCAAAGGACTTGCCTGCATCATTCAAACTACGGCGTTACTAAACTTCCCATACGACAGGGCAGAGCTTCCAGATGTATCTTTAAAGAATGATACTAATATGGATGGTGATGTGATTGATGAAAAGGGCAATAAGATGACCATCGAACAGGATAAGTATCAGGACTACCAGGAAGATGATGATTACGATCCTGACGCTGATGTTGATGATGACATCATTGTGCCTTATTAACAAGTAAGACTTTATAAAATCTAACCCTTCAAACAACAAAAATGCCAGCATAAGCTGGCATTTTTATCAAAACTTACTAAGAAGATCTTAACCGTGAACTTCTTCTTGAGCCTGACGTAATAACTCGTTTAGGCCAACCTTTGATAAGGTCCTCTCATCAACGCGCTTAACGATGATAGCAGCATACAGTGAGTACTTACCATCCTTTGAAGGTAAGTTACCTGCAACTACTACTGAATGAGGAGGAATTCTACCGTATGAAATCTCACCTGTGGTTCTGTCATAAATTCTTGTAGATTTACCTAAGAATACGCCCATTGAAATAACTGAGCCTTCACCTACGATAACACCTTCTACAACCTCAGATCTTGCACCGATAAAGCAGTTATCCTCGATAATGGTAGGACCTGCCTGAACTGGCTCTAGAACACCTCCGATACCAGCACCGCCTGCGATATGAACATTTTTACCTACCTGTGCGCAAGAACCTACAGTAGCCCATGTATCAACCATGGTGCCAGAACCTACGTGAGCGCCGATGTTAACGAATGATGGTAATAAAATGGTATTTGGCTCAAGATAAGCACCACGACGAACCACACAACCTGGAACTGCACGAATGCCTTCCTTGGCAAAACGCTCTGCTGTGTAACCTTCAAACTTTAAGTGAACTTTATCGTAGAAAGCGCCACCAGGAACTTCAGTTAAGAAATTGTCTTCAATTCTAAAAGAAAGTAAAACAGCTTTTTTAATCCACTGATTGGTAACCCAGTCACCGTCTTTCTTTTCAGCTACGCGAATTACACCAGCATCTAGAGCTGCAATAACTTCGTCGATAGCTTTTCTTAACTGTGGTGTAACGGTCTTTGAATTGATTGAAGCACGGTTTTCAAAAGCCTCTTCAATAACTGGTTGTAAGTCTAAAACAGACATTTAAATCTCCTATTGGCATTTTCTGCATTTAAGATTCATCAAGAGCTGCTTTTAATGCTGTGGTCAGTTCTTCTTTTCTGATTGAATCTAAAGGTAATCCGTTTTCATCGGTAATTGCAAAATAATCATCAGCACGCTCACCTGTGGTGGTGATTCTAGCTGCACTGATTAGACAACCTAAATTACCAAGTGTTATGCCGATTTTAGCCAATAGACCTTGCCTGTCAAGCGTAGAGATTTCGAGCTTAGTCTGCTTTTCAGAGCCAGAATCTAAGAAAGAAATTGTAGTTGGAAGATCGAAAATTTTACGTCCTGAATTAGATAAAATAAGGCTTTGTGACTTGTCATCAAGACCTGACAGAATTGCTTTTCTCAGACCATTCAGACGGTCATGATCAAGGGGTAGACCTTTTTTGTTTTGGAACATAATTGTGCATAATGCATGAAAATTGTGCGTTAAAAATATCTGTGCACTAAAAACGTTCAACTGCTTTATCGCCATGGTTTTTACAAGGTTTCCAAAGAATTTTGGAGAGTTGCTTTGATAGTAAACCAAAAGCTCAGTACCCACGTTTGGAGTCTGAGAGAACAGAATTAGAGGCTTATCTGTATGCGAATACCTTAAGATATTACGCGCATGCCAGCTGATGTCCTCGGGCTGATAGTGGATAAAGTACTCGATAGGGAACTGTCTTATGTACTTTAGAATATCATCTTTCTTGCAGTCTTTTGTAAACTCTATTACCTTTTCTTTGCGTTCTAAAGCCTGTTGTTGCATATTAGTCTCAAGATCTGTCTCTCCTTGAGAAATTGCAATCTTAGTAGACTGATATAGTTGCTTGAAGATATTGTCTTTCCATGAGTTCCAAACGTTATCATTAGTTGCACTAATATCGGCAACAGTTAAGCAGTACAATAAATTTAGATGCTCTTCATCGCCGACAAAGTCAGCAAAATTGTTGATCACCTCAAGATCGGTAATGTCACGTCTTGTAGCAGTAGTACTAAACTGCAGGTGAGAGGCTACAAGCCAGCTTATGATACCTGTCTGGTAATCATTAAAACCATGCAATTTACAGAATAATTCGGCTTCTTTTGAACCTTTTTGAGCATGATTGCCACCACGACCTTTGGCAATATCATGTAGGAGAGCTGCTGTGATTAAAAGTTCAGGCTCAGAGAGCTTTTTAGAGACGATCTTAAAAAGCTGGTAGATTGGATCTTTAGATAAAGCTAAATCGTGAATATTTTTAATTACTCTAATAGAGTGCTCATCGACACTAAATAGATGGAATCTGTCAAACTGAGCCAAACCTTCAATTCTTGCCCACTGAGGCATATAGCTTGAGAGCACACGAGTTTCATGCATTAAAGAGAACAAAAGAGGAGCACTCTCAGTTTTTTGCAGTAATTGTCTGAACTTCTCTCTGCAAACAGGATCGGTAATTAAGTAATCTTTTAAAACTCTGCGACCTTCACGAAGAGCACGCAAGCAGTTAACGTGAATGTTATGGATAATTGGGCGAGAATCGATAGCTAAGAACAAATCTAAGATTTTTCTAGGATCATTTTTGAAAAGTTCATGATCTAAAACATCAATGAAAGTTCCTTTTTGTACAAAAGAGCTGTCGATAAAGACAGGATCAGAGAACTCTTTGCCTACATAACCTTTTACTTTAATTGAAGCTTGCTGAACTAAAATATAGTTTAATTCGCGCACTCTGTGGAAGATACGGAAAAGATCACGCATCATTGCTTCAACAGGTGCATTACCCTCATCACCGTAACCTAAGATAGAGGCGACAGTCTTTTGAAAATCTAATCTTAAGATATTAGAGTTAGAGTTGCAGTGAATAGCATAGCGTACATCCCATAAGAATGACTGGCAGGCAAGGTATTCATCGTATTCTGATTTTGTAAGTAATCCTACGGAGCACAAATCGTCATCTTTTGTGGCATGGAAATTTTTAATTGCAAGCCACTGCATGATGTGAAGATCACGCAGACCACCAGGATTGTTTTTAACATCAGGCTCTAGTGAATAAACTGTATCTCTAAAGCTGTGGTAGCGTTGCATCTGCTCAGAAATTTTTGCTTCAAAGAATCTCTCATCATCCCAAAATTCGTCGTTATGCAGGGCTGTTAAAAGATGGTCATATACATCTTTATTGCCTGCTATAAAGTGAGTTTCTAATAGATTTGTGATAATCGTGATGTCTTCGCGAGAGGCTAAAACAGTTTCTTTTATGGTTCTAACCGAAGTTCCTAGATCAAGTTTTAGATCCCATAAAAAAGAAACCAGCTTTTCAATAGCATCTCTTGCATTATCAGGAATTGGATCAAGATTAGACACAATTAAAAGATCAATGTCAGATTCAATGAATTGTTCAGCTCTACCGTAACCACCAACAGCGACGAGGGTAAGGTAATCAAATTTGTTACCTAAGAAGTGTTCCCAGATCTTTTTTAAAAAGTTATCCAAACTTTGAGTTTCACATTTTAAAAGATTAGCTACTTTAAAACCTTTTAAGAAACACTCTTTATGGTATTCCTTATAGAGTTTTACAAGTTCTCTTCCTTGTTTGATGTCATAGACATCAAGAGCTGGAGCTTTAAATGGAAAAGCTTCATTTACATCAGCGTTGTTTACCTTTCTTGGAATGGAAATAGACTCAAACATGATGGGTAACTCTTTTTAGATCGTACATTAAGATCTTTTACTAGGTTAAATTAAGCTCAAATTCTTTGAAGTGTTTATTTTAAGCTTAATGGTCATGCTGTAAATAAGACCTGCCAAAGAATATGGCAGGTGTCTCATTACTGTACTAGGTAACTCTTCTTTGAACCATTTATGCATGGAAAAATACATGTATAGCTCAAAGAAATTAGCCTAAATTAGTGAGTAATGATGCGAGGAAAGTCTTCATCCTTACGTAAGGTCAAGACCTCAACTCCGTTAGGAATTACTAATAGAGTATGCTCATACTGAGCTGAAGGCTGCTTGTCAGCAGTAGTTACAGTCCAGCCATCTTTTCTATTAGTTCTGCACTTATAAGTACCAGCATTGATCATAGGCTCAATGGTAAAGCACATGCCTTCTTGTAAGATTAAGTTTTCATTGTTTCTGTAATGCAATACAGAAGGCTCCTCGTGGAAACCGATACCGATACCGTGACCGCAGTAATCTCTTACTATTGAAAAGCCTGCTTTATCGGCTACTTTCTGAATAGCGTCGCCGATATCAGCTAAATTAGAACCAGGTCTTACAGTTTTAATAGCCTCATACATTGATTCCTGAGCGCATTTACATAATTGCTCATTTCTAGGAGAGGTATGATTGCCAACAATGTACATTCTTGAGCTGTCACCGTGGAACTTGTCTTTTAGTACGGTAACGTCAATATTAACAATGTCACCTTCTTTTAGCTTGTGGGGACCTGGAATACCGTGGCATACAACCTCATTGATACTGATACAGGTAGCCTTTGGATAGCCCTGGTAACCTAAATCAGCACTTTTGGCATTTTCAACATTAACTATGTAATCATTCATAATGTTGTCAAGTTCTTCAGTGGTAACACCTGGAACTACATAAGGCTCGATCATTTCGAGTACTCTTGCAGTAGCAGCGCCTGCAATACGCATTTTTTCAATTTCGCTTGGTGATTTTAAAGTAATGTCCATAAAGTTCATCCTTAGTTAACTAAGGCTTATTATAATGATTTTTTGTAAGTTTCTGACAATTGATGACAGGAATGGCGATTTTTTTTATTGTTAAGGCAAAATTTTTAAAATAATCCATGTTAGAATAACCTGCCTTTGTGTAGGTGCACAGGGGTATTGTGTCTGTCTGATTTAGCATGACGGCACAAAATTTTGTTTTTAAGAAAACGCACACTGTTTAATAACGTTTTGTACTGGGTGCTAGGTTTTAAAGCTAAAACTTGGTTGTACAAGCGAAACAGTGGAGGCACAACCCTAATTTTTGAGGATATTATTTATGTCTACCATCACTATGCGCGACATGCTACAGGCTGGCGTTCACTTCGGTCATCAGACTCGTTACTGGAATCCTAAGATGAAACAGTACATCTTCGGTGCTCGTAACGGTATTCATATCATCAACTTAGAGAAGACTGTTGAGTGCTATGATGCAGCATTAAACTTCCTAAGCAGCACTGTTGCTCACAAGGGCAAGGTTCTGTTCGTAGGTACCAAGCGCGCAGCTGCTGATAAAGTAGGTCCTGCTGCTACTGCATGTGGTCAGTTCTACGTTGATCACCGTTGGTTAGGCGGTATGTTAACAAACTGGAAGACTGTTCGTCAGTCAATCAAGCGCTTAAAGGAGCTTGAAACTCAGACTCAGGACGGTACTTTAGAGAAGTTAACTAAGAAAGAAGCTTTATTACGTACCCGTGAACTTGAGAAGTTAAACCGTTCATTAGGCGGTATCAAGGATATGGGTGGTCTACCAGATGCATTATTCGTAATCGATGCTGAAGTAGAGCACATCGCTATCAAAGAAGCTAACAATTTAGGTATTCCTGTTGTAGCAATCGTTGATACAAACTCAAATCCAGATGGCGTTAACTACGTTATTCCTGGTAACGATGATGCTATCCGTGCTGTTGATCTATATCTAAAGGGTGCAGTTGATACTATCAACGCAGCACGTGCTGATGTAGTTCGTCAGGAGAAAGAGGCTAAGGCTGCTGCTGAAGCTAAAGCTGACGACGCTCAGAAGGCTGAGTAAGTTTTCGTTCTAGGATCGTAAGATCCTAATCCTGTGTTTACACAGAACTTTAGAAAATTTCTAAGGCCGGTTCTTCCGGCCTTTTACAGATTAAGAGGAAATAAAACATGGCTAACGTAACCGCTGCTATGGTTAAAGAACTACGTGACGCTACTGGCGCAGGTATGATGGACTGTAAGAAGGCTCTAGTTGCAGCTGATGGTGATATGCAGAAAGCTATCGATGCAATGCGTAAGAGCGGTGCTGCTAAGGCTGCTAAGAAAGCAGGCCGTACTGCAGCTGAAGGTATCATTGCTGTTGCACAGAATGGTTCAAAAGTTGCTTTAGTTGAAGTTAACTCAGAGACTGACTTCTGCGCAAAGAACGCTGAGTTCGTTGCTTTTGCTCAGAAAGTTGCTGATTTAGCATTAGCAAACAACATTTCTGACGTTGAAGTATTAAAGAATACTACTTTAGACGGTCAGACTGTTGCTGAAGGCTTAACCGCTTTAGTTGCTAAGATTGGTGAGAACTTACAGGTTCGCCGTGTAGCAATCGTTGAAGCTCAGGAAGGTCAGACTGTAGGTCTATACGTTCACTCAAACAAGCGTATCGGTGTTGCAGTAATCCTAAAGGGCGGTGACGCAGAGTTAGCTAAGCACATTGCTATGCACGTATGCGCTTCAAAGCCAGAATTCGTACACCCAGAAGACGTATCAGCTGAAGTTGTAGCTCACGAGCGTCAGGTTCAGATCGACATCGCTATGAAGTCAGGCAAGCCACAGAACATCGCTGAGAAGATGGTTGAAGGCCGTATGAAGAAGTTCACCGGTGAAGTTTCTTTAACTGGTCAGGCATTCGTTATGAACCCAGAGCAGTCTGTAGGCCAGTACTTAAAGGAGCACAATGCTGATGCTGTTTCATTCGTACGTTACGAAGTAGGCGAGGGCATTGAGAAGCAGGTTGTAGACTTTGCCGCTGAAGTTCAGGCTCAGGTTGAAGCTGCTAAGAAATAATAGCGGAGTTTAATAATGTCTTCGGAGCAGAAAAGTCAAGTAAGGCGCATCCTACTTAAAATCTCAGGTGAGGCTTTAAGTGGTGATACAGGTTTTGGAATTGATCCTCATGTTTTATCACAGACAGCAAAAGCTATCCGTGATGTTCAAAAACAGGGAGTTCAGACTGTACTTGTAATCGGTGGTGGTAACATCTTCCGTGGTGCAGCTCTGCAAAAGGCTGGCTTTGATAGAGTAACAGGTGACCAAATGGGTATGCTTGCTACTATTATGAATGGTCTAGCTATGAGAGAAGAACTCAAGGCTCAAGGTGGAGAATGTGTATTGATGAGTGCTTATGGTATTCCATCAATTACTACTCAGTACAGTGCAACTGAAGGTAGAGAACTTTTAAAGAAAGGTTCTAGCTTAATTGTTGCAGGCGGCACAGGTTCACCATTCTTTACAACCGATACCGGAGCTGTACTTCGCGCAATTGAACTTCAATGCTCTGAAGTCTTAAAAGCCACAAAGGTTGACGGTATTTATACTGCTGATCCTGTAAAAGATAAGACTGCAACTAAGTTTGACAGCCTTACCTTTGATGAGGTTATTGCTAAGCAGTTACAGGTGATGGATCTAACAGCTTTTGCACTTGCACGTGAACATCACATGCCAATTAGAGTATTCTCTATGAATAAACCTGGTGCTTTTGATAGAGCCGCAAAGGGCGAAGCAGAAGGCACAGTGGTAAGCGATTAAGGAGTCAGATTATGTTGAAAGACGTTCAAAATAAAGCAGAAACACGCATGAATAAAGCTTTAGAAGCTTTAGATGGTCGCCTTTGCAAGATCCGTACAGGTCGTGCTCAGCCTGCTCTTTTAGACGGTATTATGGTTGACTACTATGGTAGCCCAACCCCATTACGCCAGGTTGCACAGGTTAATGTTGAAGATGCTCGTACCTTAAAGTTAAGCGTATTCGATAGAAACGCAATTAAGGCAGTAGAAAAGGCTATTCAGCAGTCAGAATTAGGTTTAAACCCAGTAGTTGCTGGTGTTGAAATCCGTGTTCCTCTTCCACCTTTAACCGAAGAGCGCCGTAAGGAGTTAGTTAAGGTTGTAAAGGCTGAAGTTGAGCAGACCAAAGTTGAGATCCGTAACATTCGTCGTGACGCAAATGCTGAAATCAAAGATCTTCAGAAGAACAAAGAAATCTCTGAGGATGAGCAGCGTTCAGGTGAAGAGAAGATCCAGAAAGCAACTGATGCTTCAATCAAGAAATCTGACGATCTGTTAGCTGCAAAGCAGAAAGAGTTAATGGAAATTTAATTAGCTCTTATGTCAGATATTTGTGATATTCCGGGGAGCATTACTGCTCCTCGTCATCTCGCCATTATCATGGATGGCAATGGTAGGTGGGCACTAACTCGCGGAAAGCAGCGTGTCAGTGGACACAGAGAAGGTGCTAACGCCGTCAGAAGAGTTATAAGTTTATCTGCGCAATTAGGTGTAAAAGAACTTACACTTTTTGCTTTTTCCAGTGAAAACTGGAAACGTCCTGCCTTAGAAGTTAATGCGCTGATGACATTGTTCGTTCAAGCCATTAAGAAAGAAAGCAAGTCATTAAAAGAAAACGGAATTAAAACCTGCATCGTAGGAGATAAGTCTCGTTTTCCTTCCATTCTTCAAGAACAGATTAAGAAGGTTGAAGAGCTTACAAAAGACTGCTCGTTGATGAAATTAAACATTGCTGCTAATTACGGCGGCAGGTGGGACATTCTTCAGGCTACACAAAAAATTGTTAAAAAGTGCCTAGAAGAAAATCAAAATTTTAATGAACTTAACGAGGACACAATCAGTCAAAACTTAAGTGTTCCAACTGATGTGGATTTGTTAATTAGAACTGGTGGTGAAAAGCGCATCAGCAACTTTTTAATGTGGCAGTCTGCATATGCTGAGCTATTTTTTACCGATACTTTATGGCCTGATTTTGATAAAAAAGACTTGATAGAGGCTTTTACCTTCTTCAATTCAAGAGAGCGCCGTTTTGGTATGACCTCAGCTCAAGTTCAAAATAAGGAAAAGGATAATGCTGACTAGAATTATTACAGCAGTTGTTCTAATTGCAGCTGTGCTGGCATGGCTTTTTAAAGCTAATTTTGAAGTCTTTTCAATGGGGGCACTTTTTATTTATGCTGTAAGCGCTTATGAGATGGGCCCATTATTAGGCTATAAGTCTAGGATCCCATTTATCTTAATTGCGATTGTTGCAGCAACAATTACGTTCTTTGTTGCAAACCCTGGTTTGTATGTAAGTGCCGGCATTCCTAAATTTAGTCAATACGTTGTAGCTTCAGGTCTCATTGTTTGGTTTGTATCTATTCCATTACTATTAAAATTTCCAAATGACACTGCATGGCACAAGAATGTTGTCTTAAACACAGTAATTGCATTGCTGATGTTACTGCCATTCTTAGAAGGTATCTTAATTTTACGTTCTTGTGATTATGCTCTTGACTACAACTCAGGTGCTTGTCTTGTATTAGCTGTAATGGCATTAGTATGGTGTGCTGACTCTGGCGCTTACTTTGCAGGCAGATTCTTAGGTAAACACAAAATGTTACCTAACGTAAGTCCTAAAAAGACTGTTGAAGGTTTAGCTGGTGGCATCATCACTGCTTTAATCGGTTTATATATCTTTGATAAATTAGGCTGGTTCGGCCAGTACTCTCAAAAGCAGGGTGTTTTAGTTATTGCTTCTGTAATCACCATTATCTTCTCAGTAATAGGTGATCTTGTAGAGAGTATGTTCAAGCGTTTAGCTGGTATTAAGGATTCAGGAAAAATCTTCCCAGGCCATGGCGGTATGTTAGACAGAATTGATTCACAGCTAGCAGCAGTCCCTGTATTTTTAACTATGGTTTGGTTATTTAGCGGAGAGCTTTTCTAATTATGCGTAATGTTACCTTATTAGGTGCCACAGGCTCTATTGGAACCTCAACTTTAGATGTGTTAAGACGTCATAAGGATGAATTTAAACTTCATGCAGTAGTTGCGTCTTCATCTGTGGATAAAATGGTAGCAATTGTTCAGGAATTTAAACCTGAACGTGTAGCCATGCATAATGAAAAAAGCGCTCAAGAGCTGTCTAAAAGGTTAAAAGATTCAGGCTTATATGCTGAGGTTTTAGCAGGAGCACAAGGTGTTGAAGAGGTAGCAGGTGACGGTGCTTCTGATGTGGTTGTAGGAGCTATCGTAGGTGCTGCTGGTCTAAAACCAGTTATTGCAGCTGTGAGAACAGGTTGTGTAATTGCCTTAGCAAACAAGGAAGCTTTGGTCATGTCAGGCCAGATCTTCTTTGAAGCTGTTAAAAAGTACGGTGCAAAAGTTCTACCTGTCGACAGTGAGCATAGTGCCATCTTTCAATGTCTACCTTATGAAGCTCAAACTAATCTAGGTTACTGTGATTTAAAACAGGCTAATGTTAATAAGATTTTATTAACAGGCTCAGGAGGGCCTTTTAGGGATTCTCCTTTGGAGTCATTAAAGACAGTAACTGCAGCTCAGGCTACAGCTCATCCTGTATGGTCAATGGGACCTAAGATTTCTGTAGACTCAGCTACTATGATGAATAAAGGCTTGGAGTTTATTGAAGCTAGATATCTATTTAATGCAACTGACGATGACATCAAAGTTGTAATTCACCCACAATCTGTAATTCACTCAATGGTATCTTTTACAGATGGCGCTATCTTAGCTCAATTAGGTCAGCCTGATATGAGAACTCCTATTGCTGTAGCATTAGGTTTTCCTCAGCGCATAACTTCAGGCGTTGATATGCTAGATTTTGAAAAATTGTCTGAGCTTACTTTTAGAACTCCTGATTTTGTACGTTACCCTTGCTTAAAACTAGCAATGCAAGCAAGTAAATCAGGTCAGGGAGCTACTACCTGTCTAAATGCAGCTAACGAAGTTGCTGTAGATGCATTCTTGCACAGTAAGATTGGTTATCTGGATATCGCAACGGTGGTTGATGGGGTATTACAGAAAGTTAATGTAGGTTCTTTATCTAGCATCGATGAAGTTTTAGATACAGACAGACAGGCAAGAGAAATAGCAAAATCAATCTTAGGAGCTCTTTAATGTTAGGTATTCTAGGTGGTCTCTTTTATTTTTTGATTGCTTTGGGAATACTTGTAACTATTCACGAGTTAGGCCATTTTTTAGCAGCTAAAGCTTGTGGAGTAAAAGTTCTTAGATTTTCATTAGGTTTTGGCCCTGTTCTCTTTAAGAAAAAGGGTAAAGATAACTGCGAGTATGCAGTGAGCGCTATCCCATTAGGCGGATATGTAAAAATGGAGGGGGAAAACACTCCTATTGAAGATAGGAGTTCTCTACCTAAAGGTTCATACAAATCTAAAAAAGTATGGCAAAGAGCTATCATTATCTTTGCAGGCCCCTTCTTTAACCTTGTACTAGCAGTTTTTCTGTTCACCTACATCAATATGTCAGGTATTACTCAGCTTTTACCAGTTGTAGGCGATGTTAAACCTGAATCAATTGCTCAAACTTCAGGCTTTAAAGATTACGATTTAATTGAAAGTATCAACGGTAAAAATATCACCTCTTGGAAAGATGTGATGTATGAGCTAGTTGAAGTTGTAGGTTCTACCACACCAGCCTCTGTTACAGTTTCATCTGATTTAGGCACTGGGCAGAAGAGAGTTTTATCTCTTGATGCAAGTAATATTGTCTTAAACAGAAATGAATCACCTATTAAAAAAGTTGGTCTTGAGCCATGTCTTGGTCGTATCAGTACCACTTTATCTATGGTAGAAAAAGGTTCACCTGCTCAAAAGGCATCTTTAAAGCTGGGCGATGAAATTGCGAAGATTAATGGTGTAGAGATGAGTTCCTGGTACAGAATTGTGGATATGATCCATGATTCAAATGGAGCTCCACTAAATCTAGTGGTAAAAAGAGATGGTTCTTTATATCAGACAACTGTAGTCCCTGAGAATAAGTACTCTGAGAAGACTAAGATGACTGTACCTTATGTTGGTATTGCCCCAGAGTTCAAGCCAATAGATGGACTTAGAAAGACTACTCGATATGGTCTTGTAGATGCCTTGATTAAGGCTGTCTCTGATTCTGCTTCCATGGCTAAGCTAGTGTTAGTTTCAACTTATAAGCTAGCAAATGGCACAATTTCAGCAGACAATATCTCAGGTCCTATTGCTATAGCACAGGGCGCAAAAGAGAGCGCAAGTTTCGGTTTTAAGATCTTTATAAGTTTTTTGGCTGCTATTAGTGTAAACTTAGGTATTCTCAATTTAATGCCAATTCCAGTTTTAGATGGCGGTCAGCTATTATTTTTGGCTTATGAAGCAGTAATGCGTAAAGAGCCTAGTGCAAGAACTCAGATGATTCTTACATCTTTTGGCGCAGCAATACTGCTTACAATGATGATTTTCGCAGTATTTAACGATATCAAAGGTTTTTAAAGAGCTAAATTTCATCGATTCTTAAAAAACTGACTTAGAATGCTGTTTTTTTGAGAGTTTTTTGTTATTTTAGCAGTGCAAGGTTCAAAATCACTTAAACAAATAGTTTGGTTTTACAATGAAAAGAAGAACTTTTATTAAGACAGCAGCCTTAAGTGCAGCCGTTGCAGCGGCAATTGCAACTCCTCAGGTAGTAAGCGCTGCAGGTGATCCAGTTATTTCTAATATTCAGATCAGAGGTCTGAATCGTGTATCAAAAGGTGCAGTCTTATTAGCATTGCCTGTAAAAGAAGGCGATGTAATGACTCCTCAAAATACCGCTTTAGCAATGCAACAATTGTATGCAACAGGTGATTTTGATGATGTTAAGTTGTCACGTGATGGTGATACCTTCATTGTTACAGTAAAGGAAAGACCTACTATTGGTGCTGTTGATTTTTCTGGTAATAACAATATCAAAAAAGAAGATCTTGAAAAAATCATCAATCAGCAGGGAATTCGTGTAGGTGAAGCTTTAAATACTCAGTCTTTAAATCAGATCCAAAAATCTTTAGAAGATTTCTACCATTCATCAGGTATGTATCAGGCTAAGGTAAATACCGTTATCACTCATTTACCTAGAAACCGTGTTGATATAAAAATTGAAATTACCGAAGGTAAAGCTGCTGAAATTCAGCAGATAAACATTGTTGGTAACAAGTCTTTTGATGAAGATGTTCTGTTAGCTCAGATGCAGTTACGTGATGATGTTCCATGGTGGAACTTCATGGCTAACCAAAAATTTAATGGTCAGAAATTCCGTGCAGACTTGGAAGCATTAAAGACCTTCTATATGGATAGAGGTTTTGTGAACTTCAAAGTTGATTCAACCTCAGTTGAACTTACACCTGATAGAAAAGGTATTTATCTAACCATCGCCATTGATGAAGGTGAGCGTTATAAGGTTCATTCATTCTCAGTTCGTGGTGATACCTTAAAGTATGGCGCTGAATTAAATGAAGCTATTACCTTACAAGAAGGTGAGATTTACAATCAGCGTCGTGTAACTGAAAACGAAAAGACCTTAGCTTCTATCTTAGGTAAATATGGCTATGCAAACTCAGAGGTTAAGGCATTCCCAATTTACAATGATAAAGAGAAGACAGTTGATTTAAACTTCAACGTAAATCCTGGTTCTCGTGTTCACGTTTCTCAGGTTTTAATTACTGGTAATGATTCAACTGATGATACCGTAATTAGACGTGAATTAAGACAGATGGATGGTTCTTGGTTATCATCAGAGGCTATTGAAGTATCAAAGACAAGATTAAACCGTACAGGTTACTTTGAGACTGTAGATGTAACCACTGAAAACGTAGGCGCAACTGACGATACTGTAAGCGTAAATACAAAAGTTAAAGAGCGTCCTACAGGTTCTATTTCTGGTGGTATCGGTATCGGTACTGACTCTGGTTTGACCATTCAGGCAAGTATTTCTCAGAATAACCTCTTTGGTTGGGGTACAAGAGCAAATATTACCTCTTATGAGAATGACTACAGAAAGCATATGGAAATTGGTTATACTGATCCATACTTTACTGTAGATAATGTAAGCTTAGGTGGCAGATTATACTTAGATAAGTATGATGGTGACGATGACGAAGATGTTGTAGATTATACCAACCATACTTGTGGTGCTACCTTCAATTTAGGTTACCCAATTTCTGAAACCTGGTTTGTTAATTACAACCTAGGTATTGAGAAGTCTAAGATTAAGAACAATGGTACTCGATTCGAGCAGTCTGATGTGTTCTTTAACATGTACTCAAAAGACCCAACCCGTTCTGTTAACTTCTTAGATTACAAGCTAGGCTTTGACATAACACATAACAGCTTGGATAAAGGTGTGTTTCCTACTTCAGGTAATAAGCAGACAGTATCATTAACTGCCACAACACCTAATTCAGATATGCATTATTACAAGGCTACAGCTGAAACTTACCACTATTTCCCAATTGATATGTACCATGAGTATGTATTCACCGTTCGTGGCAGAATTGGTTATGGTAATGGTTACAGATCAAAGAATGGCGTAAGAGAAATTCTTCCATTCTTCGATAACTTCTCATTAGGTGGTTCAGAGTGGATGAGAGGCTTTAGCCGTAACTCAATCGGTCCTCGTGCGTTGTATAAGTATCCTACAATTGATGCTTATTATGAGTCATCAACCTCAGTTGGTGGTAACGCATTCTGGACAGCTACAGCTGAATTTGTAATTCCAACCCCATTAGTAGCAGAGGCTTATAAGAGCAGCGTAAGATCAGCTGTATTCTTCGATGCTGGCGCTCTATGGGATACCCGTTCAAAGATGTACACTGTTGATTACTCAGATCCTGGTAAATACCGTACTTCTGTAGGTTTTGCTTTGACTTGGATGTCTCCTATGGGACCTCTATCATTCAACATAGCTAAAGCAATTAAGAAGTATGATGGTGATGATACCCAGCAGTTCAATTTCAACATCGGAAGCAGTTTCTAAAAGTAGGAGTATAAAATGTTAAAAAAATTATTATTAGCATCTGCAATTTCAATGGCTTTAATTTCAACCTCAACATATGCAGCAGACGCTGCAACTGCAGGTAAGACTGAGCAGGCTGCTAAAAAGTCATCAACTAGTATTGCAGTTGTAAATCTCCGTTTAATTATGGCAGAGCTTCCACAGGCAAAAGCAGAGTCTGAGGCTATGCAGAAAGAATTTGGTCCTCGTTCTGAAGAGTTACAGAAGATCCAGCAGGAAGGTGCCAAGTTAGAAGCAGAATTGCAGAAGTCTCAGGGCGACAAGGCAACCGAGCTTCAGCGTAAATTAGCAAAGTTAAAGGCTGACTACGATTTAAAGGGCCAGGCTTTACAGGAAGACTCTCAGAAGAGACAGCGTGAAGCAGAGATGAAACTAGGCAAGTTAATTCAGACTGCAATTGACAGAATCGCTAAAGAGCGTGGCATTGAGTTAGTAGTTCGTGGTGAGTCTGTTGTATTTGCATCAGATGCTGTTGATATTTCTGAAGAAGTTATTGCAAGAGCATCAAAGCTAAAGCCTGCTAAGAAAGAAAACAAAGATAGCAAGAAATAATTAACTGAAAATTCATTAACAGGAATTTATCTATGCTGTTAAAAGATATTGCAGAGAAACTTGGGGCAAAGCTAATAGGCAATGGTGATCTTGAGATTACCCATGTTGCTAATTTGAAAACTGCTAAAGAAACTGAAATTAGTTTTTTATCAGATCCTAAATACAGATCTGTATTAAGTGAATCTCGTGCTGGTGCTGTGATCTTAAAAGAAGAGGATGTACCACATGCAAAGAGCGCTGTATTAGTAATGAAGGATCCTTATGTAGGCTTTGCTAAGGTTGCTCAGTTATTAGATACAACTCCAGCTATAGCTCAAGGTGTAGACTGCACCGCTGTAATTTCTCCTGAAGCTACGATTGGTAAAAACGTATCTATCGGACCTAATGTCAACATTCAGGCTGGTGCAGTAATTGGTGACAACGTACAGTTAGGCGCTAATGTTGTAATTGGTCCTAAGGCAAAAGTTGGCAACAACACCAAGCTGTATCCAAATGTAAGTTTGTACCACGATTGTGTAATAGGTGACAACTGCCTAGTTCAGTCTGGTACTGTAATTGGCGGTGACGGTTTTGGTTATGCTAATGAGCGTGGTGAGTGGATTAAGATCCCTCAGACCGGTCGAGTAATAATTGGCTCTAGAGTTGAGATTGGAGCTTGTACCTGTATTGACCGTGGTGCTATTGATGATACTGTTATAGAAGATAACGTAATTATTGATAATCTCTGCCAAATTGCTCATAACGTTCATATTGGCTATGGAACAGCTGTTGCTGGTGGTACTACTTTTGCAGGTTCTGTAACCATCGGAAAATACTGTATAATTGGCGGCACTTCTGTATTTAATGGTCATATTAGCATCTGTGATGGTGTAACCATCAGCGGTATGTGTATGGTAATGCGTTCAATTGACAAACCAGGTATCTATTCATCAGGTATTCCTGCTCAGACCAATAAGGAATGGCGTATTACTGCAGCAAGAACTCTACATATTAACGAAATGTATCATCGTTTATCGTCTCTTGAAGAGCAGGTAGAGTCTTTGACCAAGCAATTAAAGAAATAAAATAGAAAAGGTGATTAAATGACTGATACTGTAGAAAATAAACATACATTAGATGTTGAGCAGATCATGGCTCTGTTACCACACAGATATCCATTTTTAATGATCGACCGAGTTGTAGACTATTCAATTACCGAAGAG
>HF987951.1:44557-54975 GCA_000431835.1 Succinatimonas sp. CAG:777 | reverse complement strand
ACAAGACCTTAAGAGCTATTAAGAACATTACTTTTAATGAGCCTTTCTTCCAGGGACACTTCCCTGGCAAGCCAATTTTACCTGGCGTGCTAATTTTAGAAGCTATGGCTCAGGCTACCGGCATCTTAGCTTTTACCATGGTTGGCAAGCCAAATGACGGTGAGTTATATTATTTTGCTGCAATCGATCATGCACGTTTCAAGAGACCAGTTGTACCTGGTGATCAGTTAGTTCTTGATGTTGAATACTTCAAAGAGAAGCGTGGCATTGCATCATTTAGCGGTGTTGCAAGTGTTGACGGTAAAGTAGTTTGCACAGCTGATTTAATGTGCGCTAAACACTAATCAATCATCAAAAGGGTAAAAGACATTGACTCAAGCTACAGGAATTATTGATCCAAGCGCAAAAATTGGACCAGACGTAAAGTTAGGTAAGAATGTTACCATTCGTGAGAATGTAATCATTGAGGGTGATGTTACTGTAGGTGATGACTGCATATTTGAACCTTTTTGTGTAGTACGTGGTCCAACCACAATTGGTAAAGGTAATCACTTTTACCAGTTTTGCTCAATAGGTGAAGGTTGTCAGGATCTTAAGTATGCTGGCGAGCCTACAACATTAACTATTGGCGATTACAACGTTATTCGTGAGCATTGCTCAATGCACAGAGGTACTGTTCAGGGCAGAGGAACTACAACTGTAGGTTCCCATAACCTGTTCATGATTAATACTCACGTTGCACACGACTGTTTAATTGGTGATCATTGCATCTTCTCAAACAATGCAACTTTAGCAGGTCATGTAACTATCGATGACTACGTTGTATTTGGCGGTTTAGCTGCAATTCATCAGTTTGGTCGCGTAGGTTGTCATGCTATGGTTGGTGGTATGGCTGCTTTAAATATGGATGTTCCTCCATATGTTATGGCAGCAGGTCACTATGCAAAACCTTTTGGTATTAACAAGGTTGGACTGCAGCGCCGTGGTTTCTCAAAAGAAGCTATTTCAGCTATCTTTCAGGCTTATATGTTCTTATACAAGAAGAGCCTAACTTTAGAAGAGGCTTTAGTTGAAATTGAGAAATTAGCTAAAGATCACAGTGAAGTTCAACCGTTAGTTGACTTCTTAAAGCAGGACGGTAGAGGAATCATTCGCTAATGCTAGCTAATGCAAATCCACATCTTTATGCTTTAATTGCAGGTGAACCTTCAGGTGATACTTTAGGTTCTGGTCTTATTATGGCCATTAAACGCCGTGATCCTTTAGCTCAATTCATCGGAATTGGAGGACCTAAGATGATCCATCAGGGCCTCCGTTCATCTGCAAATATGGAAGATTTAGCTGTAATGGGACTTACTGAAGTCCTGCTAAAGCTTCCTAAGATCTTAAAAATCAGATCAAAAGCTGTAAAGAATATCATTGAAGCTAAGCCTTGCGTATTTATTGGCATTGATTTACCAGATTTTAACTTATTTGTTGAAGAAAAAGTAAAGAAAGCTGGTATTCCTACTGTTCACTATGTAAGTCCATCAGTTTGGGCCTGGAGAGAGAATCGCGTCAAACGCATTAAAAATGCTTGTGATGAGATTTTAGCCCTACTCCCTTTTGAAAAGGATTGGTATGCAAAAAGAGGTATTCATTGTACCTATGTAGGTCATACCCTTGCTAATTCTATCCCTCTTACAGTTTCTCAAACTCAATGCAGAGAGAGAATTAACCTTTTAAAGACAAGCGTAGAGCCTGTTAAAGGGAAAGTAATGGGGATTCTTCCTGGTTCTAGAAAAGGCATTATTACAAAAATGTTGCCTATCTATGCCCACGCTGCAAGAATTATCAAGAAAAAACTACCCGACACTGTCTTCATCTGTACAGTTCCAAGCTACAAGAAGGCAACATTAATTAAAGATCTTTGGCTTGAAGTTGCTCCAGATTTGTCTATAACAGTCTTTGTAGGTAACACTCAGGATGTGATTGCATCATCTGATGCAGTGCTTTTAACTTGTGGCACTATCGCTCTTGAAACCATGCTTTTGAAGACTCCATTTGCAGTAGCTTACAAAGTAAGCCCATTATCAGCATTTATCGCAAGACGCTTACTAAAAGTAGATACATACTCTTTGCCAAACTTAATCGCAGGCAGAAAGATCGTCAAAGAATTTATTCAAGAAGATTGTACAAGCTCAGCTTTAGCTGACGAAATGCATAAGCTCCTTATCTACGATAACATCCTCATGAAAAAGGAATTTGAGGATATCCATAAGAGTATGCGTTGCAATTCTGACGAGTTAGCTTGTGAAGCTGTGTTTAAAGTAATTCACAGAAGTTGTGAGGATAACTCGACCTTGGAGAGTACAGCTCAAATTGAAAGTGCTGAACTTGAGCCTCTAGAGGATTGCAATCAATCTCTTGAGACTCAAAACTCAAAAGAAGCTGCTGGCGATACTTTAAAAGCTAATCAAGACACAACTGAGTCTCCAAAAGACAATTAGTAAGTAGTTATATTTTTTCTCTGAAAATAAAATGGCTAAAAAAATAGTCTTTGAACCTTTTGTTTACCCAATCGATCCTGTTACATTTAAGGTTTGCGGTGCCGATGAGGCAGGTCGTGGCCCTTTAATGGGCAATGTGGTTGCAGCCTGCGTGATTTTAGATCCAAATAATCCTATTGCAGGATTAAATGATTCAAAGCAATTGTCTGAAAAGAAAAGAGATGCTCTAGAGCCTCTAATTAAAGAGAAAGCTTTAGCCTATGGTATAGGTCAGTGCACACCTCAAGAAATTGATAAGATGAATATCTTAAATGCATCGTTAGAGGCAATGAAACGTGCCTATGAAAACATGTCTTTTAAGTGTGACTTAATCTTGGTGGATGGTAACAAAACCATAAAAAATATCGAAATTCAATGTCAGGCAGTTGTTAAAGGCGATGCTCGTGTAGCTGAAATTGCAGCTGCTTCAATCTTAGCTAAGGTGGAGCGTGACAGGCAGATGTATGAGCTTGATAAGCAATACCCTGAGTATCAGTTTGCAAAGCATAAGGGCTATCCTACAAAGTTACATTTAGACCTGTTAAATGAGTTGCCGATCTTACCTTGTTATAGAAAAACTTATGGTCCTGTAAGAAAGGTGTTAGAAGCAAAAAACATAGAACAATTAAATTCAACTGACTCAATTGAGTCATTACTGTAGAACTTTTGTCTAAATTCAGCTTTTGTAGTAAAATTGAACGATTGACTAATAGGAAAACCTGTGAGGTTAAATCCAACGTGATGAATATCAATTATCTAGAATTCGAGCAGCCAATTGCAGATCTGCTAGCTCATATTGAAGAATTAAAAAGACTTAGCGCTGATTCAAACTCAGGAGTTGATCTAACTTCAGAATTAAATCAGTTGGAGAAGAAGAATCTTGAGCTTACAAAAAAGATTTTCTCTTCATTAAGCGATTGGCAGATTTCTCAGCTGTCAAGACATCCAATGCGTCCTTACACCTTAGATTATGTTCAGAGAATTTTTACAGATTTTCATGAGTTAGCAGGTGACAGAGCATTTGCCGATGATAAAGCTATCGTTGGTGGTTTAGCACGTTTAAATGGCAGACCTGTTATGGTTATTGGTCACCAGAAAGGTCGTGATACTAAAGAACGTACCTTAAGAAACTTCGGTATGCCACGCCCTGAGGGCTATCGTAAAGCAATGCGTTTAATGAAGCTTGCTGAGAGATTCGGTATGCCAGTAATCACTTTCATTGACACCCCAGGTGCATACCCAGGTGTTGGTGCTGAAGAGCGTTCACAGGCAGGAGCTATTGCTGAGAGCTTAAAGTTAATGTCTGATCTTACAGTTCCTGTAGTTTGTACTGTAATCGGTGAAGGTGGTTCTGGCGGTGCACTAGCTATCGGTGTAGGTGACAGAGTTAATATGCTTGAGTATTCAACCTACTCAGTAATTTCTCCTGAAGGCTGTGCTTCTATTCTTTGGAAATCAGCTGATAAGGCACCACTAGCAGCTGAAGCTATGAATATTACAGCTCACCGCATCAAGGACTTAGGTTTAATTGATAACGTTGTAAAAGAGCCCCTAGGTGGTGCACATCGTAATTACGATGAGATGGCGGAAAATCTCAAGCAGCGTATTGAAACCGATTTAGCTGAGCTATCAGGTATCTCTGCTGACAGAATCGTTGAACAGCGTTATTCTCGTTTAATGAAGTACGGATATTGCTAAAAGAAAAAGCTCTGCAAGTTGTAAATGAACTTGCAGATAAAATCATTCATACTGTGGCACCATGCAGATTAGTTGTAGGCTTATCTGGTGGTGCCGATTCAACTTTAGCTTTAATAGTTGGTAAAACGGTTACAGTTAAAGATCCTCGCTACACTCTTCTTGCTGTTCACTGTATTCACGGACTTGATGCAGATGATCCAATTTGGCTTGCTCACTGTCAGAAACTCTGTAAAAAGGTAGATGCTCAACTTGTAACTCCTAAGTTACACATTGTCTATGGCAATGGCAGATCTCCGGAGGAAGTCTCAAGAGCTGAAAGATACAATGCTTTATTTTTAAATGCCAAAGATAATGGTGTTTTACTTTTAGGTCATCAGGCAGATGATCAGGTAGAAAACTTTTTATTGGCTTTAAAAAGAGGTTCAGGTCCTTACGGATTATCCGGAATGAGTTTCTATATTGAGGATAACCGCGGTAGGATCTTAAGACCATTACTGGAATATTCAAAACAAGAAATTATCAACACCATCGAAGCCTTAGGCTACGATCATGTTTTTGATATTTCTAATACCTATCTAAAATTTGAAAGAAATTTCATGAGATTAAAAGTGTTACCTCTGCTTAGAGAACGCTTTAATGGTATTGATGGTTCGATTTTAAGAAGTGGTAAACTCTGTTCTTACGAGCATGATCTTGCAATGAGATATGCTAAAGATAAGTATGATTTAGCCATCGACAGGGACAAGTGTCGACTTGATATCAGTAAGTTTGACGTAAATGATACAGCTTTAGTTACCTGTATCATTAGACTTTTCCTAAATGAAAAGACTTTAATGCCACCAGAATTTAACCAGGTTCAAGAAACGATAAGACTGTGCCAAAGTTCTACAGATCAGCATGGAGATATTCTTTTAGGGGAATACTCTGTAAAGCGTTTTAAAAACTACTTATACCTTGTAACGAAAATGACTTTACCTGAAAAGAAATGTTATTTTTTAAAGAAAGGGGAAAAGTTAAAGCTAGGTAGCTTTGAATATGTCTTAAGAGATGACTTTGTAAAAGATGAAGTTATTCTTGACTTTAACTATAAAGGCAGCCTGAAATTAAAGCCTACAACTCGTGCACATAGCCGAGAAATTAAAAAACTCTTTGGTGAATATGAAGTTCCTGTATGGCTTCGTGGCACTCACTGTCTAGTAAAAGATCGTGATACAGGCGCAGTAATTGCGTTTGGTTCACTCTTTATTACAGTTGACTATCCAACTAAAGCAAAATCCTCTCCATTGATAATTATTCAAAGACAAGAGTAACTTTTAAGATAAGACTTTTACATAAATATATAAAAAAAGAGCCTGATGAACATCTTGTCATCAGGCCTTTTACGGAAATAAATTATGAAAAAAGTCACCAGCTTAAAGAAATCCTAACTGATATACCTCTTAGAGCGCCCAATTTTAAATAAGTTCAATTTATTTTTAATTTTTTTTAAGAAAGTTTTCTGTTGTTAATCTTGTTTGTTTTCTCACTAATATGACTTAAGACTACGAAAATGAAAAAAAAAAGAGCCCGATAAACATTTCGTTATCGGGCCTTTTGAGGAAAATTTATAATGAAAAAAGTCACCAGCATTGATGAAATCTTAACTGATATACTTCTTAGAGTGTATTAATCTAAAAAAGTTCTAAATTTTTTTAATTTTTTTTAATTGACTGCAATGCCTTGTTTGACGCGGATTTTAAATCGTTTTAAATGAAGAATGCAGATTAAATGAAGGTGACAGATAAAAAAAGAGCCCAATAATTTTTTATTGGGCCTTTTGAGGAAAATATATAATGAAAAAAGTCACCAGCTTGATGAAATCTTAACTGATATACCTCTTAGAGAGCCGGATTTTCAAAAAGTTCAAACTATTAATAGATTTTTTTATTTTTATTTAAAGTGACTCTCAATTTTAATTGCAAAAAATTGTAATTAGATTGATTTATAAGCATTTATTTTTAAGTGTCATACAATACTTGCCAGTTGTTGAGCATTTGTTAAATATAAAATTACCATCATCACTGATCAAAGATCACATTTTCTTAACAGTAATTATTCCTTTTAGAAAATATTGCTTATGACATTATTTTTTTGCAGTTTTTACTGTGACTGTATTTGCAGATGTAGCTATTTGACAATAACTGTTGAGAATAATCGCTTAAACTTATTAAGTATTTGAGCCTTCGTATAAATACACCACGTTTTTAATCTAAGTTAATTAACGTAAGTAGGAAGTTTAATGAACCGTTTTTGCATGAATTTAATTAAAGCTTTTTCAGTTTCTTTAGGGATCTACAGCACATCAAGCTATGCAATATCTAACATTAACGTCTACTACTATAATGGAAATGATAACTTCATCAACTTATATACGAAGTTCTTAGGAAAGCTTTCAGAAAGATCACCTATTAACTTTAAATTTCATGATGCGCAAAATCACCCAAAAGAGCAGGTAGAAAGCATAATTACAGGCCTTTACTCAGGTTCTCCTGCTATTGTGAATCTTGTGGATGTAAATGATGCAGATAAAATATTGGAAACAGCTAAAGATTCTGGCAGTAAAGTTGTGTTCTTCAATAGACTACCAAGTGACTCAGCTTTATCAAGTTATGATGACAGTTGGTATGTAGGTGCAAATTCTGAACAATCCGGATTTTATATTGCTGAAGTAATCGACGATTATTTTAAGTCAGTAGGTCATTTTGACAAGAATATGAATGGTCAATTGGATATGGTGATCCTGCAAGGGGAGAAATTCCATCATGACACCTTTAACCGAACTTTAATGACGGTTACCAATTTAAAGGAAAAAGGTTATCCTCTTAATGTAGTTTCCAAGAACTATGATAATTGGGATCGCTTTAATGCTAAACGCGATCTTTTAAAACAGTTTGAACTCATCGGTATAAAAAACATAGAAATCGTGGTGGCAAACAATGATGCTATGGCTTTAGGAGCATTAGATGCTCTAAAGAGCCGTGGGTATAACATTGACGTAAAGGACAAGGATCACTTTATACCTGTATTTGGAGTTGACGGTTTACCTGAAATGTTAAAAGAAGTAGATCTTGGTAACGCAACCGGTACTCTAATTGCAGATTATTCAGCTCTAGCAAAAGTATGCTACGAAATTGCTACATCTGAAGCTCAAACCGATGAAGAGGTAACTCAATTAGTTTGGTACAAGACAGAAAAACACAAAACCCTGATCCCATACATCAAGTACGCCTCATTTAAAAATTACATGAAGCAAAAATATGTCCTTCCAAACTATCAGAACTATTCATCTTTGTAAAACAAATCGCAGAAAACAAAAAAAAACCTAGCAAAACTAGGTTTATTATGGGATGTAAAATTATATGTGGTTAACCACTTATATCTCTTAGAGGGATCATTTCGAAAAAAGTTCAAAATTTTTTCTCAAAAAATAAATTTAAAAAAATCCTAAAAAAGATCTAGATTAATAGTAAATTTTAGGTTAGCATAGACTAACACGAGTTAACCAAAACTAATTGCGTTAGTTAGGCAAGCAAATGACTCGTTTGCATGTGTTCTAAAAAGGTGGTACGCCTTTTCTTTTGCGGTTTTGAGAAATGCGCTCAAGACCGCTTTCTTTTTATAAGTAAACTAGATTTCGTAAAAGTGCTAATGGAGTTAGAACGTCTTTGGCAAGAAGGGATGATAGAGAATTTTAGGTATAAAAAAACCTCGCTAAGCGAGGCTTTTTTATCAGCGCTTGAAGACTAGTTCATAGCCTTGATTGAAGCTGCTAACATGCTCTTATGACGAGCAACTTTGTTCTTGTGAACAAGACCCTTGCATGCAGCACGGTCTAAAACTGGCTCAGCAACTGCAAATGCATTCTTTGCAGCTTCTTTGTCACCAGACTCAACAGCTTTTAAAACATTCTTGATTAAAGTGCGCATCTTTGAACGTGCAGCTACGTTATGCTGACGAGCTTTCTCGGAAATAACAACGCGCTTCTTTGCAGACTTAATATTAGGCACAAATAGCTCCTGAATTCTTAAACAATTGCCACTTTCCGTCATGATGTGGCACATAATCGCTGTATTCTAACAATTTTTTTTACAAAATTAAAGTAGAACACCATAATTTGCGCGTTATTTTACATCACTTTTATAAAACAACAACACAAAAGTACGGCAAAGTTTTATATCTTTTTGTTTTTTAAGTATTTTATTCATTCAAATTAAAACTGTTAAGACAGGTGCTTTTACGCTATAATTACACATTCTATGGGCTTTTGAAGCTATTTGTTTTAGAAAATTGATTAAGTTTTATTTTAGGGATCTTCAATGCGTTTAATCCGTTGTTTGTCAGATTTTAAAGGCACACCAAATGGTGTCGCTTTGGCAATCGGCAATTTTGACGGATTTCACAAAGGTCATCAGGCTGTAATTGAATGCATGAAAGAGAAAGCTAGAAAGCTTGATCTTGTGCCTGCTGTCATGATCTTTGAACCACAACCATTAGAATTCTTTTCTAAAGATAAATCTCCAGCTCGTTTATATTCTTTAAGAGATAAACTTCAAGCTCTTGAAGTAGCTGGTGTAAAGATCGTTTTTTGTATGAAGTTTAATGCTGCTTTTGCAGCATTATCTGCAAGAGAATATGTAATCGATCTTTTATACAAAAAGCTCCAGGTTAAGAGTGTAACTGTAGGCTCTCTGTTTAATTTTGGAGAGGGGGGAAAGTACACTATTGATGATCTTAAAAAGTTAGGTTCAGAAGTAGGAATGGAAGCAAGTGCTATAGACGGCGTATTGCTCAATCACGAGCGAATCTCTAGCACTAAGATACGAGAATATCTGTTTCATGGTCAGCTTGATCTAGCTAAAGAAGCTTTAGGTAGATACTATTCCATGTCAGGAATTGTCGTTCATGGAAATCAAATTGGACGAAATTTAGGTTTCCCTACAGCTAATGTGAATATTAACCGTAGAATTTCACCTCTAAGAGGTGTTTACGCTGTAAAAGTTCTGTCAAAAGTATCTCTTTATGATGGAATGGCAAACGTAGGTTACAGACCTACTGTAGTAGCAGGGCAGAACAAGGCTCTGCTTGAGGTGAATTTATTCAATTTCAAACAGGATCTGTACGGAGAGAGTATTAGAGTTTTCTTTATCAGTAAGATCCGCGATGAAGTAAAGTTTTCAAATATTGAAGTTTTGCAAGAACAGCTTTTAGCTGACAAAAAAAAGGCAAAAGAGATCCTTGCAAAACATAGTAACTACGAATTTTAAATTATTGTTTTTGGTAGATTGGAAAAATGGCTGATTACAAAAGTACTTTAAACCTTCCTAATACCGCATTTCCAATGCGAGGTAATTTAGCTCAGCGTGAGCCTGGTATGTTACAGGACTGGGAGAAGCGTTGTCTTTATAAGAAGATCCGCACTGCAAGAGCAGGTGCAAATATGTTTATTCTGCATGATGGTCCTCCATATGCAAACGGCAATATTCATATTGGTCATTCAATTAACAAGGTTTTAAAGGACATTATTGTAAAGTCAAAGACATTATCTGGCTTTGATTCTCCATATGTTCCAGGTTGGGACTGTCATGGTCTTCCTATTGAAGTTAAAGTTGAAAGCTTAATTGGTAAGCCAGGTGTTAAGGTTGATGCTGCAACCTTCAGAAAAGAGTGCCGTAAGTATGCACAGAGTCAGGTTGACGGTCAGAGAAAAGATTTCAAACGTCTAGGTGTTTTGGGTGATTGGGATAACCCATATCTAACTATGAACTACAAGACCGAAGCTGATACCTTAAGAGGTTTAGGTAAGGTTATCGCAAATGGTCACTTCGTACGTGGCCTAAAACCTGTTTACTGGTGTATGGACTGTCAGTCAGCATTAGCAGAAGCTGAAGTTGAGTATGCTGATGTTAAATCAGATTCTATCTATGTTCGCTTTGCAAGCACCGATGATGACAAGGTATTAGCTACCTTTAATGCACAGGGCAAAGGTGAAGGTCCTATCTCATGCGTAATTTGGACTACTACTCCATGGACTTTACCTGCTAACAGAGCAATCTGTATGAATGAGCAGTTAAAGTATGTTTTAGTTCAGGTTAAGACAGAAAAGGGCACAGAACGTTTCATCATGGCAGCAGATCTTGTTGAGACCGTGATGAA
>HF987951.1:11720-44514 GCA_000431835.1 Succinatimonas sp. CAG:777 | reverse complement strand
GTGTGGTATCGAAGAATACTCAATTTTAGGTGACGAGGTTTCTGGCAAGGCTTTAGAGTTACAGAAATTCCACCATCCATTCTTAAACTTTGATGTTCCTGTGATCTTAGGTGCTCACGTAACTCTAGAAGCTGGTACTGGCTGCGTTCATACAGCTGGCGGTCATGGTCTAGATGACTATAACGTATCAGTAAAATATGGATTAGAGATTTATAATCCAGTAGGACCTGATGGTTGCTTTAAGGATGATGTTGAATACTTTGCTGGTCTTAACGTATTAAAGGCAAATCCTAATGTAATTGAAGTTCTGAAAGAGAAGGGCGCTTTAGTAAAACTAAAGGTAATCTCTCACAGCTACCCACACTGCTGGCGTCATAAGACTCCTGTAATCTTCAGAGCAACTCCTCAGTGGTTCATCTCAATGGATGCTAAGGGCCTGCGTGCTAGAGCATTAGAAGAGATTAAGAAGACCAAGTGGATCCCTGCTTGGGGGCAGAACCGTATTGAGGCAATGGTAAAACAGCGTACTGACTGGTGTATTTCTCGTCAGAGAACCTGGGGTATGCCATGTGCCGTTCTAATCAACAATGAGACTAATGAGATCCATCCTGATACTCCTGCAATCATCGAGAAGGTTGCAAAGGCTGTTGAAAAAGATGGTATTCAGGCATGGTGGGATCTTAAGGTTGAAGATCTGATTGGTCCTGAAGAGGCAAAACACTATCACAAAGATCCAAATACTCTAGACGTTTGGTTTGATTCTGGTTCAACTCACTTCTCAGTAGTTGATCAGCGTCCTGAGTTTAATCATCACAGCGCTGACTTATACCTAGAAGGTTCAGATCAGCATCGTGGCTGGTTCATGTCTTCATTGATGCTGTCAGTTGCAACTAAAGACAAGGCACCATACAAGCAGGTTCTAACCCACGGCTTTACCGTTGATGGTCAGGGTCGCAAGATGTCTAAGTCATTAGGTAACGTTATTGCTCCACAGGAGATCATCGACAAGTTAGGTGCTGATGTTTTACGTCTATGGATTGCATCAAATGACTACACTGGTGATATGGCTGTATCACACGAAATCTTTAAGCGTTCTTCAGATGCTTATCGTCGTGTACGTAACACTGTAAGATTCTTGCTTGCAAACTTAAATGGCTTCAATCCTGAGACTGATAAGGTTGCATTTAATGATATGGTTGAGTTAGATAAGTGGGCAGTATCTCTGACCTCAAAGACTCAGAAAGAATTATTAAAGTGCTATGAAGAGTATGACTTCCACAAGGTTGTTCAGATCTTAATGAACTTCTGTTCAATTGAGTTAGGTTCATTCTACTTAGACATCATCAAGGATCGTCAGTACACAGCTAAGGCTGACAGTGCTGCTCGCCGTTCATGTCAGAGCGCTTTATATATTATTGCTGAAGCTTTAATCCGTTGGATTGCTCCTATCCTGTCATTTACTGCTCAGGAAGCATGGGAAGCAATGCCTGGCAAGAGAGATGAATTCGTATTTACCTCAACTTGGTATGACGATTTACATGAGATTGATGAGTCTTCAGAGTTCAATTCTGAGTACTGGGCTAGAATGTTAAACTTCAGAAATGAAGCTAACAAGGCAATCGAAACTGCACGTAACAACGGCGTAATTGGTGGTTCACTAGAAGCTGAGCTTAAGATTTACGCAAAGGGCCAGTTATTAGAAGACTTAAAGAAGATTGAATCTGAGTTATGCTTCGTTCTAATCACTTCTAAGGCAATCGTATCTGATGAAGAAGCTCCAGCTGAAGCCTTCAAGTCAGAAGTTTTAGATTGCGCATTCTCCGTTGAGAAATCAAATGCTAAGAAGTGCGAACGTTGCTGGCATTATGAAGAAAGCGTTGATGCAGATCCAGAGTTCCCTGGCTTATGCAAGCGTTGCGTTCAGAATGTTAAGTCAACCGGCGAAATCAGACATTTTGCATAAAGATACATTATGTCATTTACAGTAAATAACAATGGAAGCAAGTTCCTTTTATGGAGCTTGCTTGTAGTTGTCCTAGATCAACTAACAAAATACCTAATTGTCAGCACTATCCCAGTAAACTCGATTGGCTACAGGGTGGCGCCTTTCTTTGACATTATTCATGTTCATAACGAAGGCGCTGCTTTTAGCTTTCTAGCTTCAAGTGGTGGTTGGCAAAGGTATTTCTTTATGTTGATAGCTGTGGCCATCAGCATTGCACTATTCATTGCTCTATTGCGTACAAGTAAAGAAAAGAAGTGGACATGTCTTGCTATATCTCTTGTCATAGGTGGCGCAATAGGTAATCTTATCGACAGAGTTTGTTTGTCATATGTAGTTGATTTTCTTTTGTTCTACATCAAGACAGACTCATTCTCCTACTATTACCCAGCATTCAACGTAGCAGATATCGCTGTTTGTTGCGGAGCCGGTTTACTCATTATCATCGGTTTCTTTGGTAAAGAGAATAAAGAGAGTAAATAGGAATGCCATTTCAGTTAAAAATTGCCAAATCAAGAGGTATGTGTGCAGGTGTTGAGCGTGCCATCAGTGTAGTGCAAAAAGCAATAGAACTGTATGGTCAAAATAAAGTTTGGGTATTGCATGAAGTTGTACACAACAGGCATGTTGTGGACGATTTAAGAAAGGCAGGAGCTCACTTTGTTGAAACACTTTCAGAAGTACCTCATGGATGTGTGTTAATTTTTTCAGCACACGGTGTTGGCATTAAGACTGAAAATGAAGCTAAAGCTTTAGGTGTTAAAGTAATCGATGCTACATGTCCAGTTGTTACTGCTATTCATAAAAAAATGAATAGAGCAGGTAACAATAATCAGGATGTGGTAGTTATCGGACACAATGGACATCAGGAAGTAGTAGGTACTATAGGTCAATATACTGGTTCACCTGATAAAGTCCATGTAGTAAATTCAATTCAAGGTATTGAAGCTTTAAATATTGACGGAGAAAATGCTTTCTTTGCAACACAAACTACTTTAAGTGTTGATGAAACCCGTCATGTTGTAGAAGCTTTAAAGAAAAAATATCCAAAAATTATCGGCCCAAAGGCTGACGATACCTGTAGAGCAACTCAGGTTCGACAGAACGCGGTGCGTGACTTAGCAAAAGTCTGTGATCTCGTGTTGATAGCAGGCAGTTCTAATTCATCAAATTCAAACAGACTAAAGGAAGTTGCTATTAGCGAAGGTACTAATGCATACCTAATTGATGATAGTTCTATGATCGATCTTAAATGGTTTGAGAATGTCTCATCTGTGGGTATCAGTGCAGGTGCTTCAGCTCCTGAATATGTTGTGTCTGAAATTGTTGAGTTTTTATGTGCCCATGGAGCAGTCAAAGTTGATGAATTTGGCTGCGATTTAAAAGAAAAAAGCTTCCCACTACCTAAGGAAGTAAGTATTTAACCTTAAAGGTAAGATAATACCAGACCTTTTATAGGTCATTTGAGTACTTTAAGGAGAAACAAGTGAAAGACTCTTCTAAATGCTTGCACGCAGGCTATACTCCTAAAAATGCTGGTCCTCGTGTAATGCCAATTGTGCAAAGCACAACCTTCCGTTTTGATAGCACCAAAGCTATTGCTGATCTTTTTGATTTAAAGACTTCTGACTATTTCTATACAAGACTTGGCAATCCAACATGCGGTCATGTTGAAGAAAAGATAGCAGCTCTAGAAGGTGGTGTAGGTGCGATGCTGACCTCATCAGGACAAGCTGCAACACTAACAGCTGTACTTACTATAGCAAAAGCTGGTGATCATATTCTGTGTAGCTCCACAGTGTATGGCGGTACATTCAATTTAATGGCTGTAACTTTCAAGAGAATGGGTATTGATGTAACCTTCTTTGAACAGTCAGAGTCAGATGAAGAAGTCGAAGCTAAGATTCAGGAGAACACTAAAGCAGTCTTTGGTGAAACTATTGCAAATCCTGCTTTGACCATCTTTGATATTGAAAGATTTTCAAAACTTGCTCACAAGCACCATTTACCTTTAATTGTAGATAACACCTTTGCAACACCATGTCTTTGCAAGCCATTTGAGTTTGGTGCTGATATTGTGGTTCATTCAACTACCAAGTACTTAGATGGTCATGCTGTACAGGTTGGTGGTTGCGTAGTAGACAGTGGTAATTTTGATTGGGCAGGTTCTGGCAGATTCCCTGAGTTTACAACTCCAGATGATTCATATCATGGTCTTGTTTATACCAAAGCCTTTGGAAAGGCAGCTTTCATTGTCAAAGCAAGAGTGCAGATCATGCGAGATTTAGGTTGCTGTCAGACAGCACAAGGTGCGTTCTACTTAAATTTAGGTATTGAAACTCTACCTTTGAGAATTGTAAAACACTCACAAAATGCTTTAGCTGTTGCTAAGCACTTAGAGTCACATCCTAAGATTGAAAAGGTAATTTACCCAGGTTTAGAGTCAAATCCTGATTATAAGTTAGGTCAGAAGTACTTAAAGGATGGCTTATGCTCTGGTGTTTTATCACTAGTAATTAAAGGTGGTAGAGAAGCTGGAGCTAAGTTTATTGACAGTGTAGTAATGTCATCTCCTGAAGTACATGTAGCAGATATTAGAACCTGTCTGTTACATCCTGCAACCTCAACTCACAGACAGTTATCTGATGCCCAGTTAATTGAGTGTGGTATTACACCTGGCTTAGTTCGTCTGTCAGTAGGCATTGAAGATCTTGAGGACATTATTGCTGATCTTGATGCTGCGCTAGCTAAGGTTTAGTTGTAGCCATTAATGTCTAGTTAATTTCAATATAGGTGGAGACTTTCTTGTCTCCACTTTCAATTACAAACTCTCCAACCTTTACCCCAAGATTTGACAGATCATAAACTCGAATTTGGCCTACAATTTCATTACCGCATTTTAGAACACGTCTTTTCGAAACTTCGTCTGAGCCTAATTTAATACGGTTTAGACTTACCTTAATAGGTGTGCCATAACCTAAGACATAGACAGATACAGATGATGTATAAACGCGTCTGATACCCACAGCTAGTACTTTTTCTACATTCTTAATCTTAAGCTTGTTATAGCGAGAGCATAAGTAGTTATCAGTCTCAGCAAAAGAGGATGCTGAAAACAATAAGAGAAAAGATAAAATCAGGGTAGATAGCAGTTTTTTCATCAAAATCTCGGCTTGAAGTTTTGTCTTATGCATAAACAAAAGCCTCAGAAACCTTAGAGGTAACTGAGGCTTTATCTAAATTTTAAGCAAAAATTTAGAGATTTTCCATTTCTTTTAGCTGAGCTTGCACCTTAGCTAACTGGGTCTTGTTAAGCTCTAACTGAGCCTTAGCGCCTTCAATGATCTTAGCAGGAGCTTTAGATACGAAAGCTTCGTTAGAGAGCTTGCTCTCACCAGACTTGATGTTACCTTCAAGTTTAGCAATCATAGTCTTTAGACGCTTGATCTCTTCATCCTTGTTAACAACATCAGTCATAGCGAAAAGAATTTCTGCATTACCGATTGGCTTTGCAACACTTGGAGGAAGCTCATCATTTGCGCCTACAAACTTAACAGGCTCGATATTAGCTAAATCTTTCATGAAGATGAAGTTCTCTTGAGCACAATTTTTCTCTGCATCTGATGCGCCACGCATCATAGGAGCTAGAGTTACAGAAGGAGCAACCTTCATTTCAGCTCGTAAGTTACGTACTGTAGTAGCAAAGTCCTTGATGAAAGCAATATCTTTTTCAGCACCAGCGTCAGCATCAAAGTCTGAAGCTACAGGGTAAGCAGCATTGATAATGGTCTTATCCTGATTTAACTTACCAACCATAGGAGCGGTCTGTAGCCAGATTGTTTCTGTTAAGAATGGCATTACAGGATGAGCTAATCTCATAACAGATTCTAGAACTTCAACTAGAGTGTAAGCTGTAGCATTCTTTTGAGCATCAGTTGCTTTATCTGACTTTAAGATAGCCTTGGTGAACTCAAGATACCAGTCGCAGTACTCGTTCCAAATGAACTCATAGATGTTTGAAGCAACCTGATCGAATCTGAATGCATTGATTGATGCGGTAACATCCTCGATTGCCTTTCTCATCTTTGAACGGATGAACTTATCTGCAAGAGATAAATCAGAAACATTAGGTTTAGTTAGCTTCTTCTCACCTACGTTCATCAATACGAATCTTGAAGCATTCCAAATCTTGTTACAGAAGTTTCTGTAACCATCAAGACGCTTCATATCCCAGTTGATGTCACGACCATTTGATGCAAGGGCACAAAGAGTGAAACGCAGTGCATCTGTTCCGTGAGGTGCGATTCCATCAGGGAACTGTTTTGCAGTACGTTTAGCAATCTTTTCAGCCATCTGAGGCTGCATCATGTTAGCTGTGCGCTTTTGAATTAAGGTATCTTTATCAATACCATCAATCATGTCTAAAGGATCTAGTACGTTACCTTTAGACTTTGACATCTTGTTACCTTCTTCATCTCTGATAAGACCGGTTACATAAACGGTCTTGAACGGTACTTGAGGATTGCCATTTTCATCTTTCATGAAGTGCATGGTCATCATGATCATACGAGCAACCCAGAAGAAAATAATGTCAAAACCGGTAACCAGAGCTGAAGTTGGGTGGAACATCTTTAGCTCTTTGGTGTTATCAGGCCAACCTAAAGTTGAGAAAGTCCATAGAGCTGAAGAGAACCAAGTATCTAAGACATCAGGATCTCTTGTAAGTTTTACATCTGCTGAGAGTTTGTACTTAGTACGAACTTCTTCTTCATTATGAGCTACATAAACCTTACCGTTCTCGTCATACCAAGCAGGAATTCTGTGACCCCACCATAACTGACGAGAAATACACCAGTCCTGAAGGTCATTCATCCAAGAGTAGTACATATTGGTGTATTGAGCTGGAACGAACTTAATTCTGCCGTCCTTAACAGCTTCGATAGCAGGCTTGCCTAAAACGCTAGCACGAACATACCACTGATCGGTTAGCATAGGCTCGATAGGTACACCGCCACGGTCACCAAAAGGCTGTGAGAGGTTGTGATCTTCAATATGATCTAAAAGACCTAAAGCTTTTAAGTCTTCAACAATCTTGTCACGAGCTTCAAATCTATCTAAGCCTCTGTAAGCCTCAGGAATATAGCTTGAAACCTCATCTGTAGGATTGCCATTGGAATCGAAAACTTCAGCCTCATCTCTAATGTGAGCATCCTCAGTTAGAATGTTTAACATAGGAAGTTTCTGTCTCTTTCCTACAGCATAGTCGTTGAAGTCATGAGCAGGAGTGATCTTTACGCAACCAGTACCTGTGGTCATATCAGCATGGATATCAGCTACAACAGGGATCTTTCTACCAACTAAAGGTAACTCTAAGAACTTACCTACAATTGATTTAAATCTTTCATCTGAAGGGTTAACAGCAACAGCGCTATCACCCAATAAGGTTTCAGGTCTTGTGGTTGCGATTAAAACGTAATCTTTACCATCTGAAGTCTTAACACCGTCAGCTAACTTGTACTTGATGTACCACATGAAGCCTTTGACGTCTTTGTTTTCAACTTCAAGATCTGAAATAGCAGTACGCAGTTTAGGATCCCAGTTAACTAGTCTCTTACCGCGATAAATCAGGTCCTCGTCGTATAATCTTACGAATACTTCTAAAACAGCTTTTGAAAGACCTTCGTCCATGGTGAATCTTTCACGAGTCCAATCTACAGAAGCTCCTAATCGTCTCATCTGACGGGTGATGGTACCACCTGACTGCTCTTTCCATTTCCAAATTCTTTCAATGAACTTTTCACGACCTAAATCGTGTCTGGTTAGATTTTCTTCTTTAGCTAACTTTCTCTCAACTACCATCTGAGTTGCGATACCAGCATGGTCGGTACCACACTGCCATAAGGTGTTATCACCTTTCATCCTGTGGTATCTGATTAAGGTATCCATGATGGTCTGCTGGAAAGCGTGACCCATGTGTAATGAACCGGTTACATTAGGAGGAGGTAATGCAATTGAGTAAGAATCTTTTGATTCGTCATAACTTGGTTTAAAAAAGCCTTCTTTTTCCCATTTCTGGTAAGTAGAGCTTTCAAAATTTTCAGGGGTATAGGTCTTTTCCATATCCATAGTAAAAATGCCTTGAAATCTTTTTTTTTATAAGTGCAAAAAATTTTGATTATTTTAACACTTTTTGCGCTTTCTCTCATCTATAAGTAGAGGGTAATAGATATTTACTTGTACCTTTATGCACAAAAGAAAGGAGAAAGGGGGTAAACACAAGTAAATTCAACTAAAAATGGCAATTAGACCATACAAAATTGAAAATTTGAGCTATGACCTACAAAAATTGCATGCTACATTCGATAAAACTAATAGTTAGGTTACAATTAGCACGAATTTAAGTGTGTGAATAATAAGAGTCAATGGAAATAATCTTAGCTAAATACTATAAAAAACTCGTTTTCTTGGGAGCGTTCGTGCTCACAAGTTTAGTCTTTTTGCTTGCAACTTTATATTTGAGTGGAACTTTTGTAAAAGTTGTAGATGAGAAGAATCATGCCATTGGTGTTGAGAGAATGATTAACCTTTCAAACGAGATGGTAAAGGACTATAACATTATTTTTCAGCACACCAATAAGCTAGCAGCTTACATTGAGGCACATCCAAACGATTCTTTAAAGCAGATGGAAGACTTCGTACAGACTGTTTTAATGCCTCGTGATTTGGCCTCTTTCTTTAATAGAAAAAATACCGATTTCGTATATGCATATGTCATCGCACCTGAAGACATGATTTCAGTTACTTATCCTGTAAGTAAGACAAATTCTCCTGACATTGCGTTTTTTAATGATCCAAATTCAGAGTACTACCTAAAGCTAGCTAAAAATAACCCTGGTGATGTGGTGGTGCAAGGACCTCTCATCTCTCCTAGGAATCATCAAGTGCTGGTATATAACCGTCAGGCTGTGTACGTAAATGGTAAGTACTGGGGCTATGTTGGATTGTGTGCTGATTTCTATAAATTCTTAGAGTGTGTACGTTTAAACGTTGAAGATGAGCTGTTCGTCTATGGCATCAGATCATCAATATTTAAAGGCACCAGTGATTTTATCTGGGGCGACAATAAACTCTTTAAACGTAAGAGTGTTAACACTAGACAGAAATCTTTATTCTTTGGTAAGCAGCGTTGGGATCTTGCTTTAAAGGTAAAAGAAGGAAATCTTGCAAGCAGATACTTCCAGTTGTTCTATGCTGTGATGTTCTCTTTATATATCATCACATTAGTGGTAGTGATGTTCTTTGTAAAGACAGCATTCTCATTGACCTCTGTCAGAACCTACGATGTGCTTACAGGAACTATCAATCATGATGTCTTTACACAAGTAGTAAACAAACATTTATCAGACAAAGATAAAGAGTTTGGAATAGTCATTGCTGAGTTAGTTCACTTTAAACAAGTTAATAATATCTTTGGATATAAGACGGGTGATGAGATTTTGATTGAAATCACCAAGAGACTTCATTCTGTAATCGGATATAACGACAAGATCTGCCGTTTAGGTGCTGAATTCTTTATCTTCTTAGACAATATTAAGAGTGCAGTGGATGTTGAGAAGATCTGCTCTGACATCAAGTCTGAGATGGGCACAACTGTTTATGCAAATAACTATGCGGTAAAACAGACTGTTATCTTAGGCTACTCAAATTCTATTGAAGATGGTCGTGATCTTAAAGTTTTACTTCACAGAGCTAATGAAGTTCTTGATACTAACCATGATAAGTACTACAAGAACAGTGAAGATGAACTGTAGACAAGTCATTTTAGATAAGCTGTCTGTGATCTAAAATAGTCTGTTGTCAGATTTTGCATTTACTAGTGAAAATCCTTTCTGTGATAATTTTGATTTTTGGATAACTAAAGTCAAAATTATCATCTATAATCTTATCTATGAGTCAGTTAAATTCAAATAAGAAGAACAGTAGTGTTCTCATGCGGTATCGTCGTCTATTGTTAATTTGTCTAGCTTTAATAGTAGTGACAATAGGTGGATTTTGTGTTGTCGTTTACCTGTCAATAAACTCATTTCAAAAGTCTCCTGCTATCTATAAAGAACAGCTTTATTCCTTAAAAACAGGAGATAACGCATCAACCGTTGTGAATGCGTTTGTAACTAATCCTATTGAAAAGCAAATCGATCATATGTATTTGCGTTTCCATAAAGAGTATTCTGCTGTTCAGAAAGGACAGTACTTAGTGGATGGCAAAAAGAGTCTTTTAGATATCTTAAAAGATATGGTCGCAGGAAATGTAGTAGAGAAAATCTATCCTACTTTTACTGTAGTAGAAGGTGCAAATTTATCAAAGATCTTAAATAACATCAGTAAACGCAAGGTTGATGACAAGAAGTTTTACTCACTTATAAAAGATCATAAAAAGTTCATGGAAGATGTTTTTTCAGAGCAACCTGAGCTTTTAGAATTTATAGGCGGTCCAAAGGATAATTTCGAAGGCCTTGTAGCTCCTGCTACATATCCTATGTATGAAAAATCTCCTTTGTATAACCTCTTCAAACGAGGCATGATAAATCAGGTTAAGCTCCTTAAAAAAGAGTGGGAAAACAGAGAACCTAATGATTTTATTACGACTCCCTATGAGGCTTTGATCCTGGCTTCTCTCATCGAAAGGGAAACTTTTTTAGATGAAGAGCGCAGTAAAGTTTCATCTGTTTTTAAAAACAGACTACAAAAGCAGATGCGTCTGCAAACAGATCCTGCAGTGATGTATGGTGTAAGCCGTAACTTTACGGGTAAGCTTACCAAAAAGCATTTAAAAACTGACACACCTTATAACACCTATACAAGATCTGGTCTGCCTCCAACCCCAATTTGTATGCCCCAGGAAAAATCAATTCTTGCAGCTTTGCATCCTGAGAATTCAAAATCTTTGTACTTTGTAGCTAAAGGAGTATCTCCAAAAGAAGGTCATTCTTTTAGCAGCACCTTAGATGAACATAACAGGGCAGTTGTGTCTTACAGAAAGAGAGTTGCTGAATATTTAAAACAGCAGCAAATTGCTGATTCTAGTCAGGATGAGTTAATTGAAGCTGAGAATGAAGCTCAGAACAATAACACTGGTGTAAGTCAGGACAGGAACAAAAACTCAAGCGATAAGGCAAAAGTTGCAAGTAAGACAAAGAATGATGATAGCAAGTCTGATAACAATAAAAATGTATTTAAATCTGATGGTAAAACTGCTGATAGTAAATCTACCGAAAAGAAAGACAACAAGACTGCAGTTGAAAAGAGTAAAACTAATGATAAGAATGTAAACAACAATAACTCTAAAACTCAAACTGTAAAAGAGACTTCTGACAAGAAAGAGAATAATGCTAATAAAGAGAATAAGGCAAAGGGGCAAAATTCTCAAAACAGTAAAGAAAACAAAGAAGTAAAGGCAAAAGAAGATAAAGCTAACGATAAAGTAACTAAAGCTGAAGAGCAAAAGTCTGATGACCCATCTAACAATGCAACTGTAAAGGAAGATAACAGCACTCAAGTGAGCATAAAAGAAAAGTCTTTAAAACAAAATAAGAGTGTGGTGTCTTCAAAAACTAACAATAATGAAACTGACAGAATTGCAAAAATTAGGCAAATTCAAAAAGATGCATTTAAAAAAGAAACACCAGTAAAGGTGGAATCAAAAAAGAATGAGATCTTAATTAAAGTCGATTAAACAATCACCAAAATCTTAACTTTAATGTAAGATACGCCTACTTTGGTTAAAGAAATTTTATTTTGAATTACAAAATATTTAGAAAAGAACGATGAAAAAAGGCTTATTTATCACATTAGAAGGAACTGAAGGTTCTGGAAAATCAACACAAATTGCTGTTATTAAAGCGCATATGGAAGCAAAAGGTCACAAGGTAGTATGTTTAAGAGAGCCTGGTGGTACCCCTATTGCTGAGGAGATTAGAACTTTATTAAAAACTCCTAGAAAAGATGACAATATGTGCGATAAGACAGAGCTTCTTTTGATGTATGCAGCTCGCGCTCAACTAGTAGAAACAGTAATTAAGCCTTTATTATCCGCAGGCACAGATGTTATCTGTGATCGCCATGACTTGTCTTCAGTTGCCTATCAGGGCGGTGGCAGAGGCATGAATATGGATGATATCAATGCTATTAGAAAAGTCGTTTTAGGAAACTTTAGACCAGATTTAACTATCGTCATTGATGTTGATCCTAAGATTGGCATGCAAAGAGCAAGAAACAGAGGTGAGCTAGACCGTTTTGAGTTATCACAAATTGATTTCTTTGAGCGCGTTCGTAATACATATCTTGAATATGCAAAAGCTCATCAAGACTTTGTCAGTGTAGTTGATGGTCATAAGGAGATCTCAGCTGTAAGCCATGATGTAATCGCTTGTTTGGATAAATTAAATGCTTGAGAACTGGTTAAGATCCTCTTTTTCAATATTTTCAAAATCACTTTTACAGGGAAGAGTTCCTCATTCTCTTATCATTGCTGGCAATCCTAATTTAGGAAGTGCAAGATTAGCTATTGAATGCGCTAAGCTCTATCTGTGTCATAATCGACGTGAGGATCATTACTGCAATAGTTGCAAGTCCTGTTTAATGTTTAATGAACTGGAAACAGGTTCTCATCCTGATTTTATTTCACTTTTAAGTTCGACTACAGATGAAAGCGATAAGGGAGAAGACTTATCTCACTCCTTCCGTGATCTTATAGTAAATATGGAAGGAGCCTTTTCACCTGAAGAATACCTCTCTACAAGCGGAGCTAAAAACAATATCTCAAGAAGTGTAAGAGTAGATGGTATTCGTAAGCTTAACGAATGGGTAGCAGAAGGTTCTGTTTTTTCTCATGGCAAAGTTGCAGTAATTTCAAATGCACATACCATGCTTGAATCAGCTTCAAATGCTCTTTTAAAAACTTTTGAAGAGCCACCTTATGACACCATGATCATTTTGCTTACCAAAGCATTTGAGGATTTGCCTCCAACTTTGTTGTCACGAGCTATAAAAATTCAGATCCCATCTGTAAAACTTGAAGACTCTTTAGTATATCTAAAGCAAAGAGTAGTTGACGATTTTGATGAACAAAGAGCAAAGATTGCTCTTGCTCTTGCAGACGGTTCACCCGCTGGCGCTCTACAGATTTATTATGCACAACAAGATAAAGTAGCTAAAGAGTTGGTGCAAAAACTAGAAGCTGTAATTTCTTGCTGTGATAGAAATCTTGCAAATATCAAAGAAAATGAGCTATTAGAATTACTAAATTCACTTTCCTCTTTCGAGTGTGCTCATATCTTGCAAAAGTTAGTTACAGAACTGCTAAAATATAAGGCCAGATGTAAGCCTTCAGAATTGGTCCTTTTAGCAGGAGTTGATTTATCTGCATTGTGCAGATTGCCCGCAACACACTTATTTGAAGCTTTTAATGATCTTAAGTTTATTCGTGCTGATGGAAATTTGATCCCAAGCAGAGCTCCGATTGCTTTAATTAAAGCTTGGATTGAGGCTTTAAAGACAAAGGCTAACTAAAACAAGTCATTTTGATTGATAAGGTTAAGTGTTGCTTGTTAAAAAGAATAGTAAATAAAGGTGTATAGTTTTGATTTTAACCAGATACATTTTCAAAGACATCCTAAAAGTTCAGGTAGTATGCTTTGCCGTACTTTTTACAGTATTTTTGTGTCAGACAGTGATTAAGCTTTTAGGACAAGCATCATCTGGCTCTGTTCCTGTAAATATTTTGTCAGAACTAGTGTTGTATTCAATGCCGTCAGTAGGTTTTATCTTACTGCCAATGACTTTGTATGTAGGTATTATTGTTTCTTTATCGAGAATGTCTTCAGACTCAGAAATGGTGGTTATGAAATCAATTGGTATTTCTGGTGTAACTTTTATGAAGATAGGCTTGCTCCTTGCCTTAATCACCGCTACATTTACTGCTGTAAATTGTTTGTATCTGATGCCAAAAGCTACCTATGAACAAAAAGTATTGAGTAACAACACTCAGAACAACCCAAGCTATATGCCAATTGAAAGCGGAAAGTTTTCTGATTTTGGTGACTATACTATCTATATTCAGACTGTAAACGGTGGTGAGAAGAAAGATAAGTCATTAGAGCAGGTTGTGGTAATTAAGAATCTAAATACAGTGATGATTAAAAATAAAGAAGCTGTATTTAATATTGCTAAATCAGGTTATATCCGCACTGATGAAAACGGTGTAAGATGGCTCACCTTAGGTGAAGGTAATCTCTATCAGACCAGTGGTAAAGATGGTTCTTTGAAAAAGACAAGCTATGAAACCTTAGCTGTTCCTGCTCCTGCTGATAGATCTAACAATTTAAAAGATGATGTGCTACAAGGTATTTCTACAACAGACTTGATTGCCTCAAATAAAGTAAAATCAAAGGTAGAATTACAGTGGCGTATCGCTCCTGTTTTAGGTTGTTTTATCTTTGCAATTCTTGCAATTCCTCTTTCTATGATCAACCCTCGACAGGGTAAGTTTGCAAGATTAGGACCTGCAATCTTAATGTTTGTAAGTTATTACTTAGTATTGCTTTCAATTCGAAATCTTCTAAATTCTGAAAAATTGCCTTTATATCCAGGTATGTATATCGTACCGCTTATTTATCTTATCTTTGTAGCAATTCCTTTGAATATTGATCTTAAGAAAAAGGTTAAGAAGTCAAAAAAGTCTCAAAAGGCAAGTAGCTAAAAACTACAGCTTGTCAGAAATTTACCTTTTCTCAATATGACAAAAAAATGCAGCTTAAAGCTGCATTTTTGGTTGAAAATATAGGCAAAAGTCTTAATTGTTGTTATATGCGTAAGTTATGCGATTAGGATGATTTTCTCTGTACTCTCTAGGTGAAACACCAACAAATCTCTTAAAAAGCTTTGTAAAGTAGCAAGGATCTTTAAATCCACATCTTTTGGCCACTTCATTGATGCTGTCTAAGGTAGTGGTAAGTTCGATAGCAGCTACCTCGGTTCTGAACTTGTTTAGATATTCCATTGGTCTGTAACTTGTAAGCTCTTTAAAGAATTTACAGAAATACTTTTCTGATAAATCTACAGACTTTGACATATCCTCAAGGGTGATATCCTTTGTGTAGTTATCAAAGATATATCTAAAGACATTATTTGCCTTGGTAAAGTGTTTGTAGAAACGACCTGCAACTTCGTTGTCATAGAGAATGTAATTGTTTCTTTCAACAATAAGTGTAAACAAGTTAGTGAGCTTACCGATCAGCCTAATACTTGTGCACAAATCGTCATCATGAACGTGTCTGAAGATGTCTTCAATTACATCAGTGATGACTTTATCGCTATCTTGAGTGAAAAAGGTCTGTACTACTAGCTGATGAGTCACCACCATCTTGATGATTGAGTAGTGAGGCATTGAGAGATCATAAATATCTCTTAGATTAAAGGTAATGGATTCATACTCAGTATCCTCAGAGCAAGGCTGGCAAGCATGAACTGCATAAGCATCTATAACACTACAGTCACCTTCGTTTAATGTAATGAGATGAGAATTTGCTGAAATGGTAACACTTCCCTTTATCACTCTGAATAACTGCTGATCTTCATGGTAATGAAAAGGCACAACGAAGAACTCATTAGTTTTATCATAATGATAGTATTCAAAAGGAAAGTTAATTGTTCTCTCTCTAACAGGTATTGGATAATTTGTTTTCATAATTTGCATACAACTTTAAGGGCTTTATCTTTTTTATTTTTAATTGTTATAAAGCCTTTATTGAACTTTCGATTAGTAATCGATGTGTTCTGAAAAAATTCAAAGCTAAACGCTAATATCTAGATTTTACACTTATTCGAAAAAATTTTTTATCATGAAATAATAATACACGATATATATATTACATTAATTAAAATAAGCTACATGCATAAATTGATGAGCTTACAGTCACTATGTTATCAATAGATGCAACATAAAATAAAGATTTAATCGCCTTTTTTATCAAAAAAATTAGCTCAAGAATTAAATTTATTGCCTAACTTTTTGATAAAGCAAAATTTTACGTTTAAGTGCATTTGTTCAGAATATGTTCTATTACTTTATGAACTAAGTGTTTTAGGACTTCGTATGTTAAAATACTGCTAATTGAATGGAGTATAAAAATCTATGTACGGAATTCTTGATAGATATGTAGGCAAAAATATCATTATGGCAGTGCTGCTAGTAGCGGTATGTATGACCCTGTTTGCAGGACTTATCACTTTTATTGATGCATTACGTTACATAGGTCGTGGCTCCATTGATTTCTTATTCGTTGTAAAGTATGTAATGTACAAGATACCTGGTATCTGTGTAACTTTCTTCCCTGTATCAATTCTGATTGGCGGTGTAGTAGGTCTTGGATTGATGGCAAGAAATTCTGAGATCATTATCCTGCAATCAATTGGTCTGTCTAAGTTGAATATCGGTGTATCCTGCGTAAAAAGCATCATTCCTTTAATCATTGTGATCTTATGCATAGGTGAATTTGTAACTCCTAGACTTGAGAAAATTGCTGAAGAGAATTTTGATAAGGCATCTATGAACGTAGGTGTCTCTTTGACCACAAATGGTACTTGGATTAAAGAGGGCAATAATTACATCGGTATTCTAGGTATTGTCAACGGCAATATGTTAATGGGCGTCGTCCGTTATGAAGTCGATGATAACAAGTTAAAGTCATATAGTCATGCTCGTATTGGCAAATATGAGAATGACCAGTGGGTAATGTATGATGTTAATAAAGTAACCCTTACTGATGCAGGAACTGTTCACGAGAATATTGCAAAGCAGGTATGGCAGATTGGTATTAACTTAAAGAGAATTGAAGTATTAAGTGAAGTCTCTGAGAACTTGTCTGTATTTCAGCTTTATGATTACATCAATTACATTGAGCACAATGGTGTGGATTCATCTCGCTACCGTCTAGCTTTATACAACAAGTTTATGTCTCCAATGGTGATGTTGGTAATGTTACTTTTGGCTTTATCAACCATTTTCGGACCATTACGTTCAATGAATATGGGCGCTAGAATTTTATCTGGTATTTCATTAGGCTTTGGTTATTACGTTCTAAATCAGATTGTAGCACCATTCTCCATTGTATATGGTGTTCCTCCAATTGTAGGAGCCTCATTTGCAACAGTCATCTTTGCAGGCTTTGCTGTATATCTGTTAAACCGAAAATCATAAAAATTGAGCTTTGACAAAGTAAGCTTCAATCTATATAATGGTGCCATTCTGTGCCGAAGTGGCGGAATTGGTAGACGCAGCGGATTCAAAATCCGCCGCCCTTAAAAGCGTGTGGGTTCGATTCCCACCTCCGGCACCAGATCTTTTCATTGCATCATATCTTTCAAAATCATAATTTTTGCAATTTAATTGATTAATTTATAGCAGTATCAACGGTTGCAAATTTTAATTTATTCCAATATCAGTAAAATTCATTTAAGCAGAACGGTGCTGCAAGTATTCAAAAACTGTAGTTTGTGTAAATTTTATCTGTAGTTTTTTTTAGCAAACTTCTAAAAATACTAAAAACCAGTAATTATTTTAGAGAACAGATAAAATAATGATGCAATATAGGCGTGAGTGGTTCTAAATAAAATTAAGGATCTATCATGAAAACTTTAATTATTTTAGCGACACTAGTTTTACTGTTATGAGCTCAACCTGTATGGTAAATCAGAATTACTCGTGAAGTGTGAAAGTAATTACCTACTTTACCTTTATCTATAATGAAATTTTAATTCAATTTTCTAAATAATGCAGCGACTGTTCCTCGTCACCACATTATTCAAAAATATAAAAATTCTAAATTATTTCATTGCGTAACTCACAATAATGCCTACGTCTTTTCTGAATACTGTTGTTTAAAGCGTTTTGATTTACGTTTTATGACTAAGCACTAAATAGGTCATAGCAGATCTTTATAATAAAGATTGCAATCACAAAGAGCATGATGGGTTTAGTTCCGATAGCACCTTTCTTTTCAAAGAATTTAGCTCCAACGTAGTTACCAGCAATACTAAAAATACCCGCTGTAAGCCCTAAGGTAAAAACTACAGTATCGTTGATACAGAAAACAGTAAAAGCTGCAAAATTTGTAGTGAGATTTACTGCTTTAGCTAAGCCATTAGCATTTTTTAAAGTAAAGTTGGCAAAGCTACAAAAACCTATTAAGAGGAAAGTTCCTGTTCCTGGTCCATATATACCGTCATATATTCCTACAAATAATGATACTAATGAGCACAGCGCAATGACAAGAACTTCACTTAGTTTCTTCTCAGATCCCTGTCCAAAATTTCTGTTTTTTAAGAGGTAATACGCTGTAAGAGGCAATATGAATAGAAGGGCAATTTTAAACTCTCTGTCAGGAACTAACAGTGCTAGCTTTGCTCCAATTGACGATCCTACAAAAGCAAAAATAACGCCAATTACAGCCATTTTTAAGTTAATGTAGCCTAGTTTTGCATATTTGTAGGTGGTAATTGATGTTCCTAGCAGTGCACTTAATTTATTAGTACCAAGAGCAAAATGAGTTGGAAGACCAGAAATAAAATAGGCTGGAAGTGAAATGAGTCCTCCTCCGCCTGCTATTGCATCTACAAATCCAGATAAAAATACAAATGGGCAAACAATAAGATAAACGTAGATATCTATAGTCATTTTAAATACTGATCACTTGATTATTTGAATATGAGTTAAGCACAGGGGACTATAGCACAGGAGAGAATTTATAAAACAGATGTATCGATTATGCTCAAATTTGCACAAAAAAAACGCCTGACAGAGTCAGGCGTGACATATGAACGATTAGCTTAAATTTTTAGTTTGAAAACTTGTAGATAATTGTCTTCTGCAATTGTTTCTCAGGAGTTACCATTGGATTTACATCAGCAAACTGTTGTAAGTGAGGACAATCAGGGTAGAACTCAGGCTCAATACAAACAGCGCACTGATCTTTATAAACCTTTCCATCATCACGGGCTGTGATGTTATTATCACCATGATTTACATAATTAGCAGTATATAACTGGAATGCAGGGTAATCTGAAGATACTTCTAAAGACAATTTCTTGTCGTCAGATGTCACCTTAATAAATGGTTTTGTCAAATCCCCAGCGATTAAAAATGGGTGATCATAACCTAAACTTGCTTTCATCTGGTCATCTTTTCCAATGTCCTGACCGATGGTCTTCTCTTTTGTAAAGTCAAAAGCACCACCTGCTACCTTACGAACTTCACCTGTAGGAATTGAGGTGTCGTCTAAAGGTAAGAACTCAGTTGAATCCATCTTAATGGTGTGATTTAGAATTGAGCTGTTGTGACCGTTTAAGTTGAAGTAGGCATGGTTGGTGATACATGCATAGCACTTCTGGTCGCATTTTCCTGTGTACTGCATAACAAGTTCATTGTCATCAGTTACGGTAAAGACAACGGTTAAATCGAAGTTACCAGGGAATCCCATGTCGCCATCAGGAGAATGAATGGTGTAGGTAAGAGAATTAGCTCTCTTATCTAAAAGTTTGAAACGGCGCTTATCAAAACCTTCTACGCCTCCGTGAAGACAGTGCTGTGCGCCAGAATTTAACTTATATTTTTTGCCATCGATTTCAAACTCAGAGTTTGCTACACGGTTAGCGAAACGACCAATGGTTGCATTAAAGAAGCATGACTGTTTATACCAATCAGCAGGATCTTTTACACCGAGTAAAACTTCACGTGGTTCTTCGCTCTTTACAGGAACCTTCATAGAAATGATGGTTGCACCCCAGTCCATAATGGTAACGCTCATGCCATTAGCGTTAGAGATGGTTTCTAAATTTGGATTTAAAGAATAGCTTTCATTCATGGTGAATTTCCATTTTCTTATTGTTAATTCCTTTACTATGCTAATTATATGGTAAAGAAAATAAGATAAATGAAAACGTTTACAAAATAGTGATATAGCGCAAATTTTTGTGAATATGTATCTATTTAACATTTTGAATTTTAATAAGATTTAAATTGACGAAATTTTGCAACATTGATGATGATAGTATTCAGTTTTCAATTAGTTTGTGTTTTTTTGTTCCAAATTGACTGATTTATCCCATCTATTATTAAAATCGTGACAATTTGAGAATAATAAGGTTAAAGCATAGCTAAAACTTAAGCGTTAGATGTTATGATGAAGTAGTTTTAATGACAGGTTGAAAAGAGGATCACATCCATGCAAAGCTTTTTAGAAATATCAAAAAACCGTTACACTACTAAGCATTACGATCAGGATAAAAAAATCTCACAAAAAGACATTGATACCTTACTTGAGATTGCAAGACTTACTCCATCAGCTGTAAATATTCAACCATGGCATTTTTATGTAGGTTCTACACAGAAAGCAAAAGATCTTATTTTACCCGCAATTCCTGATTTTAATATCCCAAGAATAAGAGATTGTTCTCACTTTATCGTTTTGTGTTCAAAAACCAAGATGACTAAAGATGAATACGATGCACTTACTGAACAAGAGGACAAAGACGGTCGTTTTGGAGATCCTAAACTAAAAGAGGCTATCGGCTCACACCGTATGGAATTTGGTCAGATGCACGAGAAGTTAGGTGATTTTTCACAGTGGACTGCAAAACAGGTTTACCTTGTAATGGCAGCTTTGTTATATGGAGCTGCTTCAATGGGGATTGACTCAACACCAATAGAAGGTATGGACTTTGCTAAAGCTGATGAAATTCTTCGATTAAAAGATACGAATTTACAGTCTGTTGGCATTGTAACTTTAGGCTACAGAAAAGATGACTCTAATGCTCTAAGACCTAAGTCAAGATTAGCAAAAGAAACTATTATTTCATCACTGGACTAAGTAAGAAAAGGAGCAAAATGTTTGAATTTACAACTCAAGGCACATGCAGTAAAAAGATCTTTGTAGAGCTAGATGGCAAAAAGATTAAATCAGTTGCTTTTGAAGGAGGCTGTAATGGTAATTTAAAAGCTATCGGTAAGCTTGTGAAAGATCATGATATTGATGAAATCATTCCTATTTTAAGAGGAAATCTCTGCAAGAACAAGAATACTTCCTGTGCAGATCAGTTAACTTATGCTCTAGAAGAAGCTTATAAAGCAGAGCAGGTCAAATAGTCAGTATAATCACTTCAAAATAAAAAGGTCCTACAAAAAAGCAGGACCTTTTACTTAAATCTCTACTACTCGAAAGATTTAAACGGTACCGTGAGCTCTCCAAGCCGGAACTTTGCTCTCATACTCTTTAATCTCATCTTCATGCTGTAAGGTCAAAGAAATTGCATCTAAGCCTTCTAACAGGCAGTGGCGTCTGAAAGGATCTAAAGTGAAAGTAAAGTGTAGGTTATCGCAATCTACAGTCATCTTTTCAAGATCGATAGTAATTTTAGTACCAGGCTTTGCCTCTAGTACTTTAAAGATCTTATCAACATCTTGTGCTGACAGCTTTAAAGGTAACAGTCCATTACCTAAAGAGTTGTTGTAAAAGATATCTGCAAATGAAGGAGCGATAACTGCTCTAAAACCATAACCCATTAAAGCCCAAGGAGCGTGCTCTCTAGATGAGCCGTTACCGAAGTTGTCACGAGCAACTAGAATAGTAGCACCTTTGTACTCTGGTTTATTTAAGTTAAACTCAGGATTTGGTTTTGTTTCAGCATCATCTAAATATCTCCAGTCATGAAACAGGTGAGCACCAAAACCATTTCTATCTACAGCTAATAAGAACTGCTTTGGAATGATCTGATCTGTATCAATATTTGCTGAATCAAGAGGTACTGCAACACCCTTGTGTACGGTAAATTTCTGCATTTATAATCCCCTTAGATAAATTCTCTTACATCAGCGATAGTGCCTTTGATTGCACATGCTGCAGCAGTAGCTGGGCTCATTAGATGAGTTCTTGAGCCTTTACCTTGACGACCTACGAAGTTACGGTTTGAGGTTGAAGCAACTCTAATGCCAGCTGGAGCCTTGTCGTCGTTCATAGCAAGACACATTGAGCAACCTGGCTGTCTCCACTCAAAACCTGCATCGATAAAGATCTTATCCAATCCTTCCTTTTCAGCCTGCTTTTTAACCCAGCCAGAACCAGGAACTGCAATAGCTAACTGAATGTTAGATGCAATCTTGTGACCCTTGAGAACTTTAGCTGCTTCTCTAAAGTCCTCAATTCTGCCGTTAGTGCAAGAACCGATGAATACATAATCAACAGGAGTACCAATTAGCTTCTGACCTGGTTTTAAGTCGATGTACTCAAGAGCATCCTTGCATGATTTAGACACGATAGGATCGCTGTAATTATCAGGTGATGGTACTGTTGCTGTCACAGGTGCTCCCTGACCTGGGTTAGTACCCCAGGTAACATAAGGCTCCAAAGCTGAAGCATCGATAGTAACAGTCTTATCAAATACAGCATCATCGTCAGACTTTAAGGTCTTCCAGTACTCTACAGCTTCATCAAAATCTTTACCTTTAGGTGTATATAGTCTACCTTTTAGATATTCAAAGGTAGTCTCATCAGGGGCAATCATGCCTGCTTTTGCGCCAAACTCGATAGCCATGTTAGACAAGGTCATTCTGCCTTCCATAGACAGAGCGCGTACTGCTTCACCACAGAATTCAACAGCATAACCAGTACCACCTGCTGTAGTTAATTTAGCAATGATTGCCAGAATTAAGTCTTTAGCGTAGCAACCTTTTTTCAGACGACCAGTACACTCAATCTTCATGGTCTTTAGACGACCCTGCTTTAGAGTTTGAGTTGCCATTACGTGTTCAACTTCAGAAGTACCGATACCAAAAGCTAGAGCACCAAAAGCGCCATGAGTTGCTGTGTGTGAGTCACCGCATACTAATGTAGTGCCTGGCAGTGTAAAACCGGTCTGTGGTCCAATGATATGAACAACACCTTGGTTTTCTTCACCAAAACCAAAGAACTTAACACCAAATTTCTTGGTATTAGACATTAAAGCTTTGATCTGCTCTTGAGCCATTGGTGAGCAGGCTTCAATGGTCTGTGATCTTGTTGAAATGTCATGATCCATAGTTGCCAGGTGCAAATCAGGACGGTGTAGCTTACGACCTGCCTGTTCAATACCAGCAAAAGCCTGAGGTGAGGTTACCTCATGGACTAATTGTCTATCAATATACAGAGTTGGCAGCTCGCCTTCCTGCTGGAAAACAATATGACTGTCGTAAACTTTCTGATAAAGTGTTTTACCCATTTTTAAAACCTATGTGTTCTAATTTATTTATTTTTAGCCATTGATCTCTGAGGCAATCTTGTCACCCATCTCTGATGTAGATAGAGCAGGGCGAGGTGAAGCACCTGATTCCATTAGATCTCCAGTCAGATAGCCTTCTTTTAGTACTTTAGCTACAGCATCTTCAATGCATTTAGCTGCATCGTACTCTTTTAGAGAGTAGCGAAGCATTAGAGCTGCTGACAGGATTTGAGCAATAGGGTTAGCAATGTTCTTACCTGCAATATCAGGAGCAGAACCACCTGCAGGCTCATATAGACCGAAACCGCCCTCACCTAATGAAGCTGATGGTAACATGCCCATAGAACCAGTGATCATTGCGCACTCGTCTGATAAGATATCACCGAACATGTTTGAACATAGCATTACGTCAAACTGAGCAGGGTTCTTAACTAACTGCATAGTAGCGTTATCAACATAGATGTGCTCAAGTTCAACCTCAGGGTAGTTCTTAGCCATCTCTGTTACAACTTCACGCCATAGAACCGAACTCTGTAATACGTTTGACTTATCAACAGAGGTTACTTTCTTATTACGTAACATAGCAGCTTCAAAAGCAATCTTAGCGATTCTTTCAATTTCAAAACGGTGGTAGATCTCAGTATCGAAAGCTTTTTCCTGTGGACCTGTACCTTCTCTGCCTTTAGGCTGACCAAAGTAGATACCACCAGTAAGCTCACGAACGCACAGCATATCAAAACCGCGCATTGCAATATCAGCACGTAATGGAGACAGTGATCCTAAACCCTGGTAAATCTTTGCAGGACGGAAGTTACAGAACAGGCCAAACTGCTTACGTAATGGTAGAAGAGCACCAGCTTCAGGACGCTTTGCTGTAGGTAAGTGATTCCATTTAGGACCACCTACAGATCCGAATAAAATTGCATCAGCCCACTTACAAGCATCCATGGTCTGCTCAGGTAGTGGCGTACCGCAAGCATCGATAGCGCAACCGCCAACTAACTCTTTTTTGTACTCTAAGGTAAAGTTAAACTTTTTCTGAACAGCTTCTAAAACCTTTAAAGCCTCATTCATTACCTCAGGACCGATACCATCACCTGCTAGTACTGCAATTTTATAATTCTTAGCCATTTTTAAGCATTCTCCTTTTCGTGCTTTTCTTCTTCAATAAGTTGTGCTCTATAAATACTGTTACATGCTGAAATCAGTGACAGGGCAGAAGCTTCGATAACATCAGTTGATAAGCCTTTACCGTGATAATGTCTATTGTTGTAAATAACGTCAACATCAACCTGACCTTGGGCGTTCATACCTGAACCTTTTGCTGAAATTACAAAGTTGTCAAGCTTTATCTTGATACCGGTTAGGCGTGAAATACAGTTAAACACTGCATCAACAGGACCGTTACCTGTACCTGATTCTGTTCTAGTTCTCTTACCAATCTTCAGGCGAACTGAAGCTGTAGGAATAATGTTTTTGCCACCTGACATTACATTTAAGCTGTCTAACTCAAACTGTGAATCCTCTTCTTGTTCATGAGATAAGAACAGCAGAGCCTCTAGATCATAATCAAAGACTTGACCTTTTCTGTCAGCTAACTTTAAGAATCTTGCATAGATATCATCAAGATCATAAGAACCTTCACGATAACCTAATTTTTCTAGAACAGCCTTGATCATATGACGACCGGAACGAGCGGTCATATGCATGTTGTTTTCTTTGAAACCAACGCTCTGAGGAGTTAAGATTTCGTAAGTGCTCTTGTTCTTTAATACACCATCCTGGTGAATGCCTGAACTGTGAGCAAAAGCATTTGAACCAACAATAGCCTTGTGGCTAGGAACTGGTTCATTGGTAATACCTGATACCACCTGACTTGCTCTTGCAATGTTCTCGGTGACGATGTTGGTGTAAACACCTTTCATGTATTCCTTACGCAGTTTCATTGCCATTACAACTTCCTCAAGGGAAGTGTTGCCAGCTCTTTCACCTAGTCCGTTTACTGTGCATTCGATCTGGCGGGCGCCTTCCATTACAGCTGTAAGAGAGTTTGCTGTTGCCATACCAAGATCATTGTGGCAGTGAACTGAGATTACAGCCTTATCGATATTTGGAACTTTGTTGTAAAGAGTCTTGATGATGCCACCGAACTCATAAGGCAGGGTATAACCTACTGTATCAGGAATGTTAACTGTGGTTGCACCTGCTTTAATTGCATTTTCAACCATTTTACATAGATGATCGATAGGAGTACGACCAGCATCTTCACATGAGAACTCAACATCATCAGTGTAGTTTCTTGCTCTCTTTACAGCATGAACAGCCATCTCCACGATGTCGTCAAAGTTTTTCTTTAACTTATCGTGAACGTGAATATCTGAGGTGGCTATAAAAGTATGAATTCTGTAGTGATCAATACCTTTAAAGGCTTCATAGCAAGCATCGATATCTTTATCTAGAGCTCTTGATAGACCACAAGCGGTTGAGGTCTTTAAAGCTAGAGCGATTTCTCTTACAGACTGTAAATCACCAGGTGATGAAATAGGAAAACCTGCCTCAATAACATCAACACCTAACTGCTCAAGACAAAGAGCAATTTGTAATTTTTGTTTTGTTGAAAGTGACTGCTGTAGTGCCTGTTCGCCATCACGAAGAGTTGTATCAAAAATAATGACTCTATTGTTATCGACTGCCATATTTTTGCCTTACCTTTTTTATACTGAAAACAATAAATTTGAAACTTTTACAACTTACATCTTTAATTACAAAAAGTATGTAATTGTCTTTGGTGTTAGGTATCTTATCACTATGAAAATGTAATTGAAGTTGTTTTTACAATATTTATGAATAATAAAATTTAATATATTGAATTATATAATAATTTATTTTCAAAATTATTATAAAATGTAATATAAAAAATGTATTATTACTTTGCAATATATGTATATATTGTAAAATATGATTTTTGCAATTTAGTGTACTTCTGTAAAAATCTAACAAATGAAACTGATTCTGTTTGCAAATGATATGGTAGTTAACTATGATCGTTACTGCAATGACAGTGCAGTTCATGAGCATGCTTAAGATTACGTCCGAATACTTAAGATCTGACCTAATAAAAGGAGATCCACATGGATAGAAAATTTTTTGAGATAACCCCAGACGAATTTAACTACAGTGCCTTTAAACTTATTGCCAGAGACTGGCTTCAGATAACTGCAAAAGCTGATGGCAGAGTCAACACCATGACAGCCTCATGGGGAGGAGTAGGTCAGATGTGGGGTAAAAATGCCGCTTACATTTTTATAAGACCGCAGCGTTTTACCAAGACTCTTGTAGATAAGACAGAGCTCCTTACTCTTCAGGTACTCCCAGAGGCTTTAAGAAAAGTTAATTCCTACTTTGGTAAAGCATCCGGTTTTAATGAGGATAAGATAAAAGAGTCAGTGGTGACTGTTCTAGAACAGGAAGGACATGTGTATTTTGAGCAGAGCGATGTCATCATGTTCTGTCGAAAGATGTACGTTCAGGAGCTGAAAAAAGAGTGTTTTACCGATACTGACAATATCGACAAATGGTATAAGGACGGTGATTTTCACACCATGTATGTAGTAGAAATAGAAAAGCTTCTGATTTCAGAGAATTTTAAAAAGACTCATTCTCTGTAATGATAAAAGAGCTCTCAAAGGCAGGTGATATCTCTGTATAAAGCACCTGCCTTTACTTTCTGTCAGAGGAAAAATCCTCCTATCACTTTTACTATAAGAGCACACAGCCACGCCAGTGTGGTTCCGTAGCCTGCCTGCAGCAGTGCCCATTTTAGCGAGGTTTCCTGAGCTATTGCTGAAAACGATGAAATGCATGGCACATACAGAAGGATAAAAATTAGGTAGGCCAGAGCTACATTAGGCGCAATAGGGATTCTTTTTGCAAGAGCATTCTCGTCAACATCCTGATCTCCGGTATTGTAAAGTACGCTCAGAGTACTTACTACAAGCTCCTTGGCTCCTATGCCTGAGACAAGTCCCACACTCAGTTTCCAGTTAAAACCCAGAGGCTCCATCACAGGTTCAATAGTTTTGCCTATTTTACCTATGTAAGAGTTTTCCTGCTGTACAGCTGCCGTTACTGTACCTTCAGTTCTTGGAAAATAGCCTAAAGCCCAGATGATTACAGAGGCAATAAGAACCACTCCTCCAAGCTTTTTCATATAAGCATATCCTTTATTCCAGGTGTGCTCAAGAACCATTGCCAGACGGGGAATTCTGTATGGCGGTAGCTCGATAACAAAAGGAATACCGTCGTTCTTGAACAGTGTTTTGCTTAAAAGTCTTGCCGAGAGTGCTGCCACAAGAATTCCGAACAGATAAATGCCAAAAAGCACTATTCCAGGATGAGAAGGAAAGAACACTCCTATGAGCAGAATATAGATAGGCAGTCTTGCTGTACATGACATAAAAGGAGTTATAAGCACGGTTATAAATCTGTTGCGTCTGTCCTCAATGGTTCTGCATGCCATAACAGCAGGAACGGTACAGCCAAATCCCATGATAAGAGGAATAAAGGAGCGACCGTGCAGACCTATCTTATGCATTAGTTTATCCATGATAAAGGCGGCTCGTGCCATATAGCCGGAGTCCTCCATCATTGAGATGAAAAGATATAGAATAAGAATATTAGGCACAAAGGACAGAATACTTCCAACTCCGCCTAAAACACCGTCTGTTATCAGATCTTTTAGAGCAGAGTCAGCCATATAGGTGTCAATGTGAGCTGCCACAATATCAATAACAGACTCAATCCATCCTTGCGGATAGGCTCCTACAGAGAAAGTTGCCTCAAACATTAAAAACATGAAACCTAAAAATATCGGATATCCCAGGATCCTGTGGGTTACTATACTGTCGATGATTTCAGTTCTGCTCTTTTTCTTTTTTATGTTCTCTGTATAACTTTCCTTGAGGGCACCGCTAATGAAAGCGTATTTTGCATCAGTGATGGCCGTTTCACTGTCCTCATGCTTGAGCTGTTCAATCTGAGATGTCAGTTTATCTCTTTTTTCAAGCACACTCTTCCAGTGAGGCTGACCTCTAACCAGCTTTTCAGCATCAGGATCATTTTCTAAGAGTTTGATGGCGATATATCTTGTGGAGAATCTGCTGGAGATGTTCTGATTCTCCTTTAGGAGTTTCTGTAGAGCTCCGATACGCTTTTCAATGATGTAACCGTGATTTACATGAACGTGGTGGTAGATCTGCTTGAGGTTTACAGAAATACTGCTAGGGCAGGAACTGCAGTTATGGCATTTACCTTCTCTGCATTTATCCTCATCATCTGAGCTCTTGTACCAGTCCTGCATTTCATTGAGTACTGCCTGGTTGAAATTATTGCCGTTTTCTACATAATCGCCTTTTTCATAAATGAGTATGGCAAGGTGCATCAGGTGGTTGAGTCCGGCTCCTGTCTTGCCTACAGTAGGAACGATTGGCATGCCTAAAAGTCGGCTTAACTGAACATAGTCAAGAGAATCGCCTCTGCGACTTAAATCGTCGTACATGTTCAGAGCGATCATCATTCTTACATCCATATCCATAAGCTGTGTGGTAAGGTACAGATTTCGTTCAATATTAGAAGCATCAACAACATTAAGTACTATATCTGGGGAGTTATTGATAAGGTATTCACGAACGTATTTCTCTTCTGGTGAATATGCAGATAAGGAGTAGGTTCCAGGCAGGTCAACAAATCTGAATGTGTATCCTCCGTATGCAAAAGTGGTTTCTCTTGCATCTACAGTAACTCCAGAATAGTTTCCAACATGCTCGTTTGCTCCAGACAGGTAGTTGTAGATTGATGTTTTTCCGCAGTTTGGATTTCCTACAAAGGCGACGGTGATAGTCTTTTCCTGTCTTGTTGCAATTTCCTGCATCTCTTTTTCTGTAAGAGTTCGGTATTCGTCAAGAGGGGCATTTTCATCTTTTGACTCACAGATGTTCTCATGTTCACCGACAACCTCAATCATTGCAGCCTGCGCTCTCTGCAGAGCAACCTGTGAGCCCATAACCTCGTATTCAACAGGATCTTTTAGTGGAGCGTTTCTGACAACCCGTACGGTTTTCCCGTTTACAAAACCAAGCTCGATAACTCTCTTTCTAAAACTTCCGTGACCTGTAACTCTGGTGATAATTCCTTTCTCACCTGTTTTTAACTCTGATAACTTCATAGAAAATCTTCACTGTGACTAATAAAGTGATTTGTTCTTCTTTGGAGGACTTATATTCTTCAGTATAATTGGATATTGTGCTCCTGCAAAGATATAGATGTCAGCAGAAAAATTTTTTTACTCAGCACGGATGGCAAAAAATCATTTTAAGATTGCGAAGTAAATCACATTTATGTATAATTGCGCAACATTTTTTGAGGCGTGTCTAATTAAAGGTTGAGCCGCGGGTTTCAGGCTCATGTGCGTGTGTCTGTAAAGTATTAAAAATCTAATATCTATCTATAGAGCATGTCGTTAAGATAAGACGCTCCTCTTATTCAGGAGCATAAATGTCAGATATTAAAGAAAAAGATATCACCACTACTGTTGGCGGTGAGGAAAGTTTATTAGTTAAAGAAGCAGAAAAGTTAACTGATACTGAGTTAACTTATGAGACTGATGAAAACATTGTTACCTTTGACGATTTAGGTCTGTCAAAGGAAGTTTTAAAAGCAGTTCATGATTTAGGCTTTGAATCTCCTACTCCTATTCAAGAAAGATCAATCCCTGTAGTTTTAGAAGGCAGAGATATGATTGGTCAGGCTCAGACCGGTACTGGTAAAACAGCTGCTTTCTCTTTACCAATCCTTTCAAAGTTAGATTGTAAAGAACAGTGCATACAGGCTTTAGTTTTAGAGCCAACCAGAGAGCTTGCTATTCAGGTTGCTGAAGCTTGTCAGCAATTTTCAAAGTATTTAAAGAACTTTAGAGTAGCACCTATCTATGGTGGCGCTTCATATGAGAATCAGATCCGCTCATTACGTCACGGTGCGCAGATTGTGGTTGCAACTCCAGGTCGTTTAATCGATTTAATCGAGCGTGGTAAGGTTGATTTATCAAAATTAACCCATATGGTTATCGATGAAGCTGATGAAATGTTACGTATGGGCTTTATTGATGATGTTGACTGGATTTTAAGCAACACTCCAGAAACTCGTCAGACTGCTCTGTTCTCAGCTACCATGCCTCCTGTGATTGCTCGTATTGCTAAGAATCACTTAAAAGATCCTGCTGATGTTCGCATTGAGTCAAAGACTACCACTGCTACAACAGTTCATCAGCGTTACTGGATTGCATCTGGTGCTCATAAGATTGATGCAATGACCAGAATCTTAGAAGTTGAAAACTATGATGCTGTAATTGTATTTGTTCGTACCAAGACAGATGCTGAAGATGTATCAAACCGTTTAATGGCAAGAGGTTTTGCTTGTGCTGCACTACACGGTGATATTCCACAGCGTCAGCGTGAAAAGATCATCGAAAGATTAAAGAAAGGTCAGTTAGATATCATTATCGCAACTGATGTGGCAGCTCGTGGTTTAGATGTAGACAGAATTACTCACGTATTCAACTACGACATTCCATATGATGCCGAGTCATATGTACACAGAATAGGTAGAACCGGTCGTGCAGGCAGAACTGGTGAGGCAATCTTATTCGTATCTCCACGTGAGAGAAGAGCATTACGTCTAATTGAGCGCGTAACCGGTCAGAAGATCGAGCCTATGCAGATGCCTTCAATTGCAGATGTTAACAAGGCAAGATTAGAGAACTTTAAGAATCAGGTTTTACAGACCATCGAGGAAGGTGGTCTTGAGACTTATGAGGAAGTTATCTCTGAGTTACTGTCAGATGATGCAATCGAAGTTGAAACTCTATGTGCTGCATTAGCTAAGATGGTACAGAAAGATGGTACCTTATTATTAGATGACAGCAAGCCAGAACCTCGCATGAGGACCTTTGACGATGACAATCGTTCAGAGAGAGGCGAGCGCGGTGACAGAAGAGAAAGAAAACCATTCCCAACAGCAGAGGCTGCTCCATTACGTGAGTTCCCTGACATGGCTATGGTGAGATTCCGTGTTGCTGTTGGCCGTAAGGATGGCGTAAAGCCAGGTCAGATCGTAGGCGCTATTGCTAACGAGGGTAACATCGAGTCGAAGTACATCGGTGAAATCTCAATTTTTGATACCTTTACTACCGTTGACTTACCAGACGGTATGCCAAAGGACACCATGCATATCCTGTCTCAGGCAAGAGTATGCGGCAGACCTTTAGATTTACGAATCTATACTGCAGAACCTCCTCGTTCTAGAGGTGGTAGAGATGGTGGCAGAAGGGACAGACCATTTAACCGTGATCGTGAGTTTGACAGACAGGGGCAAAACTCAGGTCGTGATTTTAGAAAGTTTGAGGGTGAAAGACGTTCATCTCGTTCAGGTGGCAGAAAACGTCCTGATTTTGGAGGCTTCGATAAGAGATCATCTTCAAGAAAGGGTAATGACAAGGGCGGTTTCCGCAGTTCTTACTCAGGTCGTCGTGAAGGCTTTTAAGATTTAATCTCCACAACAGAGCCGTGCCTTGCAAGGCTCAACCCATAGTTACAAAAAATCCAGACTTTAGTCTGGATTTTTTTTACAGTCGGAATTTTTTCTTTACAAAGCTAAGCTAAACGTTTTAGTTTTGCCATATAGAATCCATCAAATCCAGATGATGGCATGATGTGCTTATCCTCAATAAGTTCGAATTTTCCTTCATTCTCTTTTAAGAAAGTTGCGATCTGATCTTCATTTTCAGATGGCATGATAGAACAGGTTGAGTAAACCACAATACCGCCGACTTTAGCCATTTTGCTGTAACGGTTTAGAATGTCTTTTTGTGTATTTCTGATGTCATTTAAATGCTCACGACCGTCACGCCATTTTGAATCTGGCATACGTCTGATTACACCAGTACCTGAACAAGGAGCATCAATTAACACTCTGTCAGCAGTTTCATACATTCTCTTGGTAACTTTAGTTGAATCGATAACTCTAGGTTCGATGTTAAAAGCACCTGCTCTTTTAGCTCTCTTCTTTAAATCATCAAGTTTCCACTGCTCGGTATCCATAGCAATGATGACACCTTTACCTTCCATGGATGCTGCTAACTGTAATGTCTTACCGCCAGAGCCTGCGCAAGCGTCGATAACTCTCTCACCAGGTTTTGCCTCAACAAAAGATCCGATTTGCTGTGAACCTGCGTCTTGCTGTTCAAATCTACCTTCTTTAAAAGCTTTAGTTCTAAATAAAGCAGAATTTGAGGTAACCTCAAGTGCAGTTGGAACTCCTGCTACAGATTTAGTTACCACGCCTTCTTCAGAGAGAGCATGAGCTAATTCATCACGAGTACCTTTTAAGGTATTAGTTCTAATGAATCTCTTAGCTTCCTGTCCTAATGCATGA
>HF987951.1:0-11675 GCA_000431835.1 Succinatimonas sp. CAG:777 | reverse complement strand
TCGTCCCACTTGCCTTTTAATTCAGCAGCTCCTAGCTCCTGCAACCATAAAGGACAACCGTCATTGTACATAGGCTCATCTTTAGCCTGAGCAATACGTTTTTTTAGACCGCGTCTGTCAAAGCCTTCTTCACCTTCTAACTCAGGTAAAGGCCAGTCTCTGTAAGCACAGAATGAGAAAGTTAAACGCCCTATGTGTCTTTCAAAATCTGAAGGTCTCTTTAAATTTGCAACAAAGGCAAATAAAGATAAGCGAGAGAACATGAAGTTAATTTGCTTGATTAAGAAACCTTGCTCAACAGGATCGATTTTAACTTTGTTAAACCAGTAGGCATAAGCTCTATCTAAAGAGTTATGCATTACCAAAACATCTTCTAAGATAGAATTTACTAATCTTAACTGGAAAGCAGAAAAGCCCTTGCGACGCACAAACTCTACGTGCTCATCATGAGCTTTGAATTTACTCTCAACTCTTGTCTTGTTCTTATTATCGTAACGAGACTTGTTAAAAGGACGCTTTTCTTTAGAGAATCTTTCAGTCTTTTCTTCATCACCTTTCTTAAATGATTTTCTTTTAAAATCTCCATTGCGGCTAAAGTTATGCTTTTTTGAAAATTCCTTTTTAGCACTATCTTTTTTTACGAAAGGCTTTTTAGAAAAGCTTTTTTGTTCAAATGTCATATAGACCTCATTTCTTCAAAGTGCCTTTTTTACTCTTTACTCCATAACCTGATTGTTTTAAGCTAAAACCTTCACGGTTGACCCAAACATCAAGTCCGTTTCTGACATTGCCTGCGACAATCGCAGCAGCTAACGAGGCACTTTTAAATTTCAAATCTTTAGTGAATACAAAGCAGTTATTCTCAGGATCAAGTTTTAATGATCCGTCTGACAGCAGCTTTTCTCTTTGCTCATCAACGTGTTCTGGAGTAGATGACACATGTTCTAACACAGCCTGTGATCCTTTGGTTACCACAAAATAAGGTTTTGATCTGGTGCCTTCTGGATAGCCTTTAGCTGTAAGATTTTTAATAGAAAAAGTGTAGAGTTCATGATCACCTAAAGGCGCAGTGTGTTTTAACAACCCTTTTAATGCCACTAATTGAGTGTAAACCTCAATTGGAATAATGGCATGGGTTCTCTTGCCTTTTTCGTCAGTAATAAAGTGAACTTCTCTATCTGCCATGCTTCATATTTCTAATACAAATAATGGCATATTTTAACATTAAAAAAGGCTGCATTTTGTGCAGCCTTATAAGATCTAAACTTTTTATTACTGACGGTAAGTCTTTAGGAAGTGCTCCAATCTATCGCAAGCATCATTGATGATGTCAATTGATGGTAAAAATACAACTCTAAAGTGGTTTGGCTCTGGCCAGTTAAAGCCTGTACCCTGAACAATCAGCATTTTTTCTTGCTTTAGTAAGTCCATTGCAAATTTCTGATCGTCCTTGATATTGAACTTCTTATCGAGCTTAGGGAACATATACAGAGCGCCGTGTGGCTTTACTACAGTAATGCCGTCAATAGCATTTAATCTGTCATACATGGCTGTTCTTTGCTGATACAAACGACCACCAGGAATGATAAGCTCATTGATACTCTGATATCCGCCTAAAGCTGTCTGAATAGCATGCTGTAGAGGAACGTTTGCGCATAAACGCATTGCCATCATAAGCTTGATGCCGTCAACAAAGCCTTTATTGCGTTTTTCAGGACCTGTAATTAAGATCCAACCCATTCTGAAACCGCAAGCTCTGTATACTTTTGACAGACCGTTGAAGGTAACTACAGTTACATCATCAGCTAAAGTACAGATACTTCTGTGTGCTACATCATCGTATAAAATCTTGTCATAAATTTCGTCTGCGAAGATTACAAGATTATTCTGTCTTGCAAACTCTACGATCTCTTGTAAAAGAGGAGTAGGGTATACAGCACCTGTAGGGTTATTAGGATTGATAAGAACGATACCTACTGTTCTTGAGGTAACTTTCTTTTTCATATCATCAATATCTGGATACCAGTTAGCCTGTTCATCACACATGTAGTGAACAGCTTTACCACCAGCTAGGTTAATAGCAGCAGTCCATAGTGGGTAATCAGGAGCTGGAACTAAAACTTCATCACCGTTATTTAACAGTGCGTTCATAGTCATGGTAATAAGCTCTGATGCGCCGTTGCCGATAAAGATATCGTCAGCATCGACGTTTTTCATACCCTTTTGCTGGTAGTACTGAGCAATGGCTTTACGGGCTGGAAAAATACCATTAGATTCGCAGTATCCTTGAGAGTTAGGTAGAGAACGGATAACATCGCGAACCACCTCTTCAGGCGCCTCAAAACCAAAGGTCGCAGTGTTTCCAATGTTAAGTTTTAAGATCCTCTGACCTTCCTCTTCCATACGAAGAGCTTCTTGATGTATCTTGCCTCTAATGTCGTAACAGACATTATCGAGTTTATGAGATTTTTGTAATAATTTCATATTTCACCCGTTAAAAAAATTACTAAGTTTGGTTTTGAGTGTTTAGGATTGTACTACAAATAACTTAAGTTCACTAATAATTTAAATCTCAAGTTATAGAGCTTTGCCTTTTTACTATACAATTAAATTGTATGTGTTTTGGGTAAGAGCAAATCAAGATGCATATAAATGATGGAAAGTTGAACTTTCAGAATATTTTGTTAAGTGAATATATTGATAAGTCATCACTGATATCATATACCAATAAAAGTTTATATTCACCTTCAACTAAATTTCTTTGTGTTTCTAGACCACGTCGTTTTGAAAAATCATATACTGCTAATATGCTTGCAGCATACTATTCTAAAGGCTGTGATTCACATGATCTCTTTAGTAAACTTGAAATATCAAAAGAAGAATCATATGAAAAGTATATCAACAAGTTTAACGTAATAACTCTTGATATACAGTCGATGATTGCTCTAAATCAAGGTGCAAAGGAGTAGTTTCTTACATCCAAAAGTCAGTTTGTAAAGAATTAGCTGATGAATTTAGTGATATACATTTTTCTAAAGACAATCTCGTTGAGGCTATCCTTAATATTTTTAATAAAACAAATGAAAATTTTGTCTTTATTCTTGATGAATATGACTGCTTATTTCGTGATTATCCAAATGAAAAAGAAGAGGTTAAATCATACTTAAATCTCTTAAGAGGTTTGTTTAAAGGTGCAATTGGTGATAGAGCTGTAGCTTTAGCCTATATGACCGGTATTTTCCCAATTGGTCGTTATGACACATAGTCAGCTTTGAACAATTTTGACCAGATCTCAATGTTGAATACCTTTAGATTAGGTAAATTTGTAGGTTTTACTGGGGAGGAAGTATCTTCTCTGTGTCAAAAACATGGTATCGATTTTAAAAATGCTAAACTATGGTACGATGGATACCATTTAGATGATTATGACGTTTATAATCCTCGTTCCATAATGACTTTGATGAAAACAGGAGTTTATCAAAGTTATTGGTCTGATACAGCATCTTATTATCCTGTTAAAGAATGCATTTCATTGAACTTCATTGGCTTGAAAGAAGATATTATCGATCTTGTAAATGGAAATTCTTTAAAGGGAATCGATATTACTAGATTTAACAACGAGAACTCTGTATTTAGTAGTAAAGATTCGGTTATTGTCTACCTAATACATCTAGGTTATCTTGCCTATAATTCAAATCAAAATGAAGTCTACGTTCCTAATGAGGAAGTTAGAAGAGAACTTTTAAAATCATTAGATGACTGTGCTTGGAAAGAATATGTATCGATCATTAAGAATTCAAAAATTTTTTTGGAAAAGGTTTTTGAAAAAGATTGTAATTATGTTGCTTTGGAGCTTGAGAAAGTTCATGGACAGAGAACATCCATAATCTCATACAATGGCGAAGAAAGCCTAAAATATACAGTACTTACAGCTTTTGCAGCAATATGTGAAAATTACCAAAAGCCTCTTTTAGAAAAGGCAACAGGAAAAGGTTTTGCAGACATTGTATATCTTCCGAAAGCAGAATACTCAAAAAGTGTACCAGCACTAATTATCGAATTAAAATTTAATAAATCGGCTTCAAAAGCTTTAGAGCAAATAAAAGAGCGGAATTATCTAGATAAAGTTAGAGAATACTCTCCAAAAGTAATGATGTTAGGTATTAGCTATGATGCTAAATCAAAGAAACACAAGTGCGTAATTGAAAATGTATAAGAATCGTAAAAAATAACTTTATGATAATAAAATTAAAAATCAATTCTATTCCCAAAAGTTTAAATATTTTTTTACTTTTGGGAATAGAAATTTTTGATAAGCTCTTTTAGAGATCAGGATGATCTCTTAAGTAGTCTAAGAATTCTTTTGTTTTACTCCAATATTTAATGCCCCAGTTTTCAAAATTCCACTCCGCCATATATGAGTTGCACTCATAATCTATATAGTAAAAGCGACCACTTTGCAAAACAAAGTTGGTTGGGAAATAGTCAATATTGAGGCCGAATTCTTTTACTTTTTGAGCCATATCTTCTAATTGTAAGATGGCATCATGTGGAAGAGCATCATTTTTGACTAGAGTAAATGCGGTGTCTCCTTTTATATACTCTTTTAGAATTGTTTCTTTAGTTTCGTCAATTGAGTACATTCGAGGGATCAGAATCCCTGTTTCACATAACCTTTTATAGTCGTTTTTCTCAGCTTCAATCTTATTTCCAAAATTATAGTAGTCACAAGGTTCATGATGGATTTGTTTGACAACAAATTCTTCATTTTGCTCATTCTCTACAAGATATGAATATCCACCTTTACCTTTGCCAAGTAACTGCTTTATGAAAAATGTTTTATCGTTAACTGAAATTAAATCCATAATAACTCCAATGGAAAGACTTTATTAGGATCATCATAGAAGTGAAACTATAGAATTACTTGCACAAAATAATATACAAAATTCAACAAAACACAAAATGTATGCTGAGCTTGAGCCCTAGTAGGAACAAATTGATAACTGTTTGAAATGGAAAAATTTAGTTCTTGAATGCCTATAGTGAAAAAAAAAGAAGCTTTGTCATAGACAAAGCTTCTCTTGAAGGGGGAAATGCGTTATGACTTTAGAAGTCAACGCCCATAACTTTTTCGTTATAAATCTGTTCTAGAACGTATCTTTCATAACCTAAATGTGGAGATGCAATCTTGTGATACTTTACAAGATCTCTTGTTCTCTGATCAAAGGAAAGGGCATTGGTGTAGAACACAAAAGGAACTCTTACACCTGATTTAGTACGCATAAATCCCATGAGGTTAGATACATTTTGTATTGTACCAGTCTTAGCTGTTACATTTTTTGCTAAAGGAGGATTTCTTGTAGAAGCTCTCCAATGTAAAGTACCAGATTCATCTGCAACTGGTAGTAACTTAATGAACTGAATCTTGTCATCATTTAAGTTAATGAACTCTAATATTTCCAACATTTTATGTGGAGTTACTAGGTTATGAGGAGACAAACCGTTGCCATCTACAAGATAGCTGTTGCCTAAATCAATATTGGCATACTGTTTTAGTACGGCACGAATTGCCCTAGTTGTTCTGCTGTAAGTAGCTGGTAATTTATAGTATTCTGCAGCTACAGTCTTTGCAATAGCATCAGCATAGAGGTTGTTAGAACGGTGCAACATGTATTTTGCCAGTTCTCCTAATGGAGCTGATTCAATTACACCAATAGTGGTGTAACCTGGCTGTGTTGCTCGGGCAAGTTTAATAGAATTAAAAGAAATCTTCTTTTCATTGAAAATGATGTTAGTCCAATCTACAGCCCACTGATCAGGATCTGAAACAGACAGTGATAAAGGCCATGGCTGGTTCTTCTCTAGTACAGGAATACAACCTGTGATGTGGTACTGATTCTTCATATAAAGATCTGCTTCAAGCTCGCAGTTGCCACCATAATTTGAAGGAGCAACACCTACAGCATCAGAGGTTAGGGTAATAGGGCTACCTGCAGACAGTTTTGGAGTAGCAACATTGCCTACACCATTAGGCTGAAGCTGAGCAAACACACAGTTTCTGTTGATAATGGCAGAGCCTGCTGGAGCAGTAAAGCAGACTGGTGCGTCATCCCAAGACCAACCTGTGCCCTTTGACAGACCTCCAAAACGACTTACATCAAGGATAATGTCACCAGCTACGTTCTTAACGCCTGCTTTAGAAAGAGAATTTACTAATGTTCTAAAAGACTTTGTTGTAAAGCTAGGATCACCTACAAATTTAATTAAAACATTACCATGTAAGGTTCCGTTCTGATCAGTCACTACTTTACCTTGAGTATCAGCGTTGTTAGCTGCAACCTCAAGTGTGGTTTTAAAAGTATAGTCGTGACCTAAGTACAGAATAGCTGCAAGTCCAGATACAACTTTTAAAGTTGAAGCCGGATGCATGAAGGTATCAACATTCTGTCCATAAATTTTGTTGTCATTTGGCTTTAGATAAGCAACGCCTACTTCTGATCCTGGAATTGGGTTAGGTGACGCAACTATAGCTTGCGATACTGATGAATATAAAAATAGAGGAATTGCAAGAAATTTTATGAAATTGTTTTTTATAAATTTGTTCATTTTTAGATAGTGCATTATAGGTAAATCTCAAGTTGTAAAATTATACAACTATATGCACGTAACGTGTACAGCTACGTGACAATGTGCAAATTTAGCAACAAAATTTAAAAAAAATCTCTTATTTGAAACGAGAATACTACTGTAATCCCAATCAATTAGCCGTTTTTGCATTCTCTCCTAGAAAAAGAAATGAAAAGCACGTGTTTACGTAACAAATGCTGATAACAAAAAGCTAAGCAACCCATAAAATATGGTAAAATCAGCGCAATAAATCTATGACGCATTTTGCGTTTAAAGGAGAATATTCATGATTATTGAACCTAAGGCACGTGGTTTTATTTGTGTTACCACTCATCCTACAGGCTGTGATGCTAACGTTTTAGAGCAGATTAACCTAGTTAAGAAAAAGGGAAAGGTAGAAAATGGTCCTAAGAAAGTACTAGTTATTGGTGCTTCAACAGGTTACGGTTTAGCTTCCCGTATTAGCGCAGCTTTCGGTTCAGGTGCAGCAACAATTGGTGTATTCTTTGAAAAACCAGGTACAGCAAAGAGACCTGGTACAGCAGGTTGGTACAATACTGCTGCATTTACAAAGTATGCTAAAGAAGCAGGTTTATATGCACACAATGTTAATGCAGATGCTTTCTCAAATGAGTGCCGTGATAAGGTAATTGAGATCATCAAGCGTGATTTGGGTCAGGTTGACTTAGTTGTTTACTCTCTAGCAGCACCTGTAAGAAAGATGCCTGAAACTGGTGAAGTTGTAAGATCATCATTAAAACCAATTGGTCAGACCTACACTTCAACAGCTATTGATACTAACAAGAACGAAATCATCACCTCATCATTAGAGCCAGCAACTCACGAAGAGATCGACAATACTGTTAAGGTAATGGGTGGTCAGGATTGGGAGCTATGGATTGAAGCTCTAAAGAATGCCGATGTTCTAGCTGATGGTTGCAAGACTGTTGCATACAGCTATATCGGTACTGAGATCACTTGGCCAATCTACTGGCACGGTGCATTAGGTAAGGCAAAAGAAGATCTTGATAGAGCAGCAAAGGCTAATGAACAGCGTTTAGCTTCATTACACGGTGATGCTCGTGTTGCTGTATTAAAGAGTGTAGTAACTCAGGCTTCTTCAGCTATTCCTGTAATGCCTTTATACATTTCAATGTGCTTTAAGATCATGCGTGAGCAGGGCATATACGAGTCAGTAATAGAGCACATTTACAGATTATTTGCTACAACCTTATATGGCAATCAGGCTGAGGTTGATGCTGAAGGTCGTTTACGTATGGATTCATGGGAATTACGTGATTCTGTACAGAACAAGTGCAAAGAGTTATGGCCACAGGTTACAACTGAGAACCTATTTGAGAAAACTGATTATGCTGATTACAAGAAGCAGTTCTTACAGCTATTCGGCTTTGAGGTTCCTGGCGTAGATTACACTAAGGATGTAAATCCAGAAGTTGCAATTGATAATTTAGATAACCTTGTAGGTTAATACAAACTTACATCGTGTAAATAAAAATTCCGCTATCAAAAAACTGATAACGGAATTTTTTTATACCTTATAAGGAATTAAGAACAGTGCCTCAAAGCCTTTTCATTCTTAAGCTTTAATGTGGCTCTTATAAGCTGTAATGGTGTTCTGCATTAAGGTTGCAATGGTCATAGGACCTACGCCACCAGGAACTGGTGTGATGAAAGCTGCATGTTCCTTAGCCTTTTCAAAGTCCACGTCACCACATAACTTTCCATCAGGCATACGGTTAATACCTACATCAATTACGGTGGCGCCATCTTTAATTAGGTCACCATCTAGGAATTTAGGTTTGCCGACAGCTACAACCACAATATCCGCATTCTTAATTAACATCTTCTGATCATCTGGTTTTGAGAAACGGTGGGTTACTGTAGTGGTACAACCAGCTAGTAACAGCTCTAAGGCCATAGGACGACCAACGATATTTGATGCACCAACTACTACTGCATTTAAACCTTTTAGATCTTCACCTAAGGTCTTGTGTAATAAGGTCATAACACCGTGTGGTGTGCAAGCACAGATATAAGGAATTCTCTGTACTAATCTACCTACGTTGTAAGGGTGGAAACCGTCTACATCTTTTGAAGCACTGATCTTTTCAACAATGCTTGATTCATCTAAGTGTTTTGGTAATGGGAACTGAACTAAGATGCCATCAACTTCATCGTTGTTGTTAAGATCATCGATAATTTTATCTAATTCTTCTTGAGAAGTAGTTTCAGGAAGATCATAGGCAAAAGATTTGATACCAACTTCTTCACATGCCTTACGCTTATTTCTTACGTAAACCTGTGAAGCAGGATCTGAACCTACAAGCACTACTGCAAGACCAGGTTGTCTGTTGCCTTTATCTACGCTTGCATCAACATCTTGACGAAGCTCTGCTCTTAGTTCTTTTGCAATACCTTTACCATCAATAATCTGTGCTGACATTAGTTATTCTCCACTGCACTGTTGTTATCTGTCTGTTCTGTAGGTTCTACAGCTGTTGATGCTTCTGTAGAAACTTCAGTTGTAGTTTGAGCACTATTATCCTCAACATAATAGCTGATGCCACTGAACAGCATACGTGCACTAATTATAAACAAAGCTACAGCAAAGATTCTCTTTAATGTGGTTGGCTTGATATTTTTTCCAATATTGACACCTAATGGTGCACAGAAGTAAGAAACAGGCACTACACAGATAGCTGCAAGTACGTTAACTAAGCCAAAAGTACCAATTGGTGCATGATCAGGTGTGGAATTTGTAAGCAACATTAAAATTGCGCCTGGAACACAAACAAATAAGGATACAGCAGATGAGGTACCAATAGCTTTATGAGGTGGTACAGAGCAAGCATTTAGAATAGGTACAGTTAAAGTACCACCGCCGATGCCCAGCATTGATGAGAAACAAGCAATACAAAAAGCGATAACTGATTGACCTGCTTTACCAGGTAATGAATCAAAAGCAGGTTTTACTTTTGCTCTAAATAGAGTATTGATTGAATTTAAAATCATTACTCCGCCAAAGAGTAAGGTTAACCAAGCGCCACCTAAGAACTTAGATACTAAGATACCTACAACCACACCAATCAACATAAATACTGACCAACTTTTGATTACAGCCAGGTCCGTGTTTCCTTTCTTATTCTGAGATAGAGCAGCAGAAATAGAAGTAGGGATCATACATAAAAGAGAGGTACCTGTTGCTACTAAGATTGCAATATTAGGATCTACTTTAAAGAAGAGGGTAAATACAAAGTAGAAGCACGGTACGAAGATAATGCCACCACCAATACCTAAAAGACCTGCCAGAAAACCAGCTACCACGCCACAGCATAAAAGCATGCCGATGGTAATAGCTAACTCATATAAAGGAATACCAAGAATCATTCTATTCACCATAAAAAATTAAGTGAGCTAATTTTAGCAAAATTAAGATAGGTGAACTTAACTATAAGTTTTTTTGTAAAAATGAACCCAGATAAGGCAGAGAAATGTCTGAAAATAAAAAGTGATAAATAAGCCATTGCACGGATCTTTAAAAGGAAAATGTAAAAAATTTCGAGAAAATTGTTAAAAATTCGTTGACGATAGGTGAGTCCTCCTGTATCATATGCACCGTTAAATCACTTCACCTCACTGAAGTGTGGTTGGAACAACAGGTTAAGACCTATTTATCCAGCAACTTGCGTCCTTAGCTCAGTTGGATAGAGCAACAGCCTTCTAAGCTGTGGGTCAGAGGTTCGATTCCTCTAGGACGCGCCATTGAATTGATTTAACAATGTTTCCGATGGTGGCTATAGCTCAGTTGGTAGAGTCCCGGATTGTGATTCCGGTTGTCAAGGGTTCGAGCCCCTTTAGCCACCCCATCTGAAACCTCTCAATATGCGGGAGTGGCGAAATTGGTAGACGCACCAGATTTAGGTTCTGGCGCCTTCGGTGTAAGGGTTCGAGTCCCTTCTCCCGCACCACTATGACTATTCTTTTCTTCTCAAACCCAACTTTTACAAAAATTGTCTACTAGTTGCGGATCCTGAGTTTCATTTTGAGTAATCTTATTTAGCCCATTTGTCACCATGAGGCTTTCTGGCGTATTTAATCATGTTGGGAACAGCAATGTTTTGAACATACCTGCTTACAGGCTCACTGGTATTGAACAGCTTTAAGCATTTCTTCTGAGTTTTTGATATTGGCTTGATGGTAACAAAGCTGTCGGCAAAGGCTATCTCAGTTATCCCTTCCAAATCTTCAATTATGGTTTTAATAGAATGATGAGGAACTTCCTTATTCTTATCCATTGCCTTTCTTATAATCATTTCCATTCTCATATACAGGCTTAAGGCAATGAACTCGACAAAGCATTTACCAACCAGTGAATCCTCGCATGAAACTCTGAATCTGTCACAGCACATCTTTACCTTTAAATCAGAGAAACATTCTTCTACAGTACGTCTGTCTCTGTAACCGTAGTAAGCCTGTTTACCATCGGCAACACAGTCAGATACAAGTACAAAAACACCAGCATGCTTATTGGCCTCCTGAAAAGCCTGGTTATTTAAGCCGATACTGCCGTCTTCATTCTGACAGAGATATACATCAGCAAAGCTTTTGTTATTAGTATCCAGAGTCAAACCTTCTTTTATCATCTGAATGATTTCATTGCGGCGTTTCTGGATCTTCTTGGTGAAAGCTCCTGCTTTTTCCTGATCGTAGAAAACATGAACAAAGAGCTTTTTACGAATTTCTTTGCCGTTGATTTTAAAAGTGTAGCTACCCTGTTTGGTAAAGACATTCTCATCAATGGCAGATATATATTTATCTCCATTCAGGAAAGCAACAGCGGCTTCATCAATAGCATCACTGAAGACAGATACCTTGTCTAGGGGAATACACAGAAGGAAGTGATAACCAGAACTGATGATCATGTTCATGTTTTCCTTACTGTAATAGCCTCTGTCCATAACAGCCACAAAAGAACGTGTACCTAAATGCAACAGTGTTTCAAATGTGGATGTAACAGTACTTACATC
>HF987950.1:7882-8378 GCA_000431835.1 Succinatimonas sp. CAG:777 | reverse complement strand
GGAAGAGCAGATTTAATTATAGAAACTAAAAACAGACGCTTAGTTTTTGAGTTGAAGTATGCTCTAAACGAGACTGAGGCAAAGACAAAGCTTAGTGAGGCTGTAGAACAGATTAAGTCACGAGACTATGGCAATACTGAGCCTAAAAAAGAGAAGCTAATAAGAATTGCAGCAGTGTTTAATGCTGATCCTAAAGTAAGAAAATTCTCTCAATTTAGCAAAGTCTAAAATCAACTTGTTCCTCAAAAATAACAATGGCTCTTTTAAAGAGCCATTGTTAAGAGAGTTAACTTAGTAAAACTACTTAGTTACTTTCTTGAACTTTAATCTGTGAGGCATTGCATCTTCACCAAGATTTGCTTTCTTCCAAGCTTCATACTCAGTGTAGTTACCCTCAAAGAATGAGACCTTGCCTTCATCACCGTAGTCTAAGATGTGAGTTGCAATTCTGTCCAGGAACCAGCGGTCATGAGAGATAACCATAGCAGAACCTGGG
>HF987950.1:6883-7834 GCA_000431835.1 Succinatimonas sp. CAG:777 | reverse complement strand
TGCGTTCTCAAGAGCACGTAAGGTTTCAACATCAAGATCGTTAGTAGGCTCGTCTAGCAGTAATAAGTTACCGCCTACCTGTAACAGTTTTGCTAACTGTAAACGACCTCTTTCACCACCTGATAAATCGCCAACACGTTTTTGCTGATCGGTGCCTCTGAAGTTGAAACGACCAATATAAGCTCGTGAAGGGATCTCGTATGATCCTACCTTTAAGATATCCTGACCTTGAGAGATTTCCTCATAAACAGTGTTGCTGTCTTTCATCTGGTCGCGGAACTGCTCTACATAAGCGGTAACTACAGTATCACCTAACTTAATAGAACCTGAATCTGGCTTTTCAATACCTGTGATCATTCTGAACAGGGTAGACTTACCGGCACCGTTAGGTCCGATGATACCTACGATAGCGCCCTTAGGAATGCTAAAGGTTAAATCGTCGATTAACATCTGATCATCATAAGACTTGGACAGGTTGTTAACCTCAAGCACAGTCTCACCTAAACGAGGCCCCGGTGGAATATATAATTCGTTAGTTTCGTTACGGGTCTGATATTCAACTGAAGATAACTCTTCAAATCTTGCCATACGAGCTTTAGATTTAGCATGACGACCCTTAGCCCCCTGACGAACCCATTCAAGCTCTCGCTCAATAGAACGACGTCTTGCTGATTCTGTGTTCTCTTCAATCTGCAGACGCTTATCTTTCTGATCAAGCCAGCTAGAGTAGTTGCCTTCCCAAGGAATACCCTCACCACGGTCTAACTCTAAGATCCAGCCTGCTACATTATCTAAGAAGTATCTATCGTGGGTAACAGCTACCACAGTTCCTGGGTACTGATGTAAGAACTGCTCTAACCAGTCAATAGATTCAGCATCAAGATGGTTGGTAGGCTCATCTAAAAGCAGCATATCTGGCTTTTCTAATAATAGACGGCATAAAGCTACACG
>HF987950.1:0-6840 GCA_000431835.1 Succinatimonas sp. CAG:777 | reverse complement strand
GTCTTTCACCGCCTGAGAGAACTTTAATCTTTCTTTCAGCAGGAGGAAGTCTTAAGGCATCTGATGCCTTATCAATTTGAACTTCGATATTGTGACCATCATGAGCTTGAATGATTGCCTCGAGCTTAGCCTGTTCTTTAGCTAAAGCATCAAAATCAGCGTTTTCGTCAGCATATTCAGCATATACCTCATCCAGACGCTTCAAGGCATTAGTAACTTCAACGAAAGACTCTTCGATTACTTCTTTTACAGTCTTTTCAGGATCAAGTACAGGTTCCTGTGGAAGATAACCGATTTTAATACCAGGTTGTGGTCTTGCCTCACCTTCATAATCGGTATCAACACCTGCCATGATCTTAATTAATGTAGATTTACCTGCACCATTTAAACCTAAAACACCAATTTTTGCTCCAGGGAAAAATGACAGGGAGATGTCTTTTAAGATTTGACGTTTAGGGGGAACAATTTTGCCCACCCTATTCATTGTATAAATGAACTGAGCCATAAATTTCCTCATGTAAATGACCAGTACATTGTAACATGGAATAGGCTTTTTCTAGGAAAAATAGCACAAATAAGAAGACCGCCTTAGGCGATCTTCAAGAGAAAAATGGAGATTACATTTATTGTATGATGTTTGCGTGTTTTATTAACTTTCCTGCAGCATCTGCAGAGCCATCTGAGGCTTCTGATTTGCCTGAGTTAGAATTGTAACAGCACCCTGTTGCAGAATTTGAGCTGCTGTCATATTGGAAACTTCCTCTGCATAATCAGTATCACGAATTTGGGCGCGTGAATCTGAAACGTTCTCAGAGATATTCTCTTGGTTTCTAATGGTTGACTCAAGACGGTTCTGAACTGCTCCTAACTCAGATCTTTTTGAATCAACAGCTGTCATTAAATAATCAATACCTGCTAAAACAACCTGAGCATTAGACATAGAGCTGATATCAATACCTTTGCCATTTACCTGATAAGAGAACACATCAGAGAACTTAAACTCAGATACGGTTAAGGTAGAGCCTTCAGGTAATTTAAAGGTATCAGAGCCTGAAATTTTAGCAGCTAGTGTTGCTAATGAATTAGTATCAAAACCTGTTGAAAGGTCAATCTTAATGATTGAACCAGGATCTGGGCTAATCTGGAATCTTGCAATTGAGGCATTGCCGTTTAAAAGATCCTGGCCACCGAAAGTGGTATCACGGGCAATACGACCAATTTCTTCGTTTAACTGATCAACCTCATCCTGTAGCGCAATACGGTTATCTGTTGCATTAGTGCCGTTAGCTGACTGTACTGCAAGAGTACGAATTCTCTGCAACATGGTAGTAATTTCTTCCATCGCACCTTCTGCTGTCTGAGCATAGGCAATGGCGTTTTGGGCATTACGGTTGGTCTGATTTAAAGAGTTTAACTGTACAGTAAGTCTGTCTGATGTCTGAACGCCTGCTGGATCATCTTTGGCAGAGTTAATTCTCAAACCACTAGACAATCTTTCATAAGATGTATCAAGACGGGCAGTCTGTCTGTTCACAGTCCTTTGAGCAAGTCTTGCTGAAAGGTTTGTATTAAGATATAAGGCCATTTTTCTCTCCATATATTATTGATGAAATTTTGCACGGCAAAATTTCGTCATCAGTAAGATATATGAAAAAAGTATGCCAACATTTTTTTTGTGTTGACATACTTATGAGAAAAACTGAATAGAGATTAAAGCGTTAGCTACTTGTCTTCATCAACGATAAACGATGATAACTTTTCAACCTGATTTTGAGCTAAGTTTCTAATCTGATGAACAGACTGCTTGGTGTCATCAATGTGAGTAAAGCACTCTTCTGTAATCGCATTGATGTTTTCAATAGAATGGTTAACATCAGCAGCAATAGATGTCTGTTCCTGACAGGATTGTACAATCTGCTCAGACATATCGGTAATTGTTGCGATAATGCCCATAATCTCTTCGATAGCAGAGTTTGCTTTAGAGCTTTGCTGAACAGAGTTGTTCATTTCTTCTTCGCAGGATGCTACAACCTTAACGCAGGTCTCCACAGCCTTTGATAGGTTAGAAATGGTGTCGGTAACCTCATCTGTTGAGGTAGCTGTCTTTTTAGCCAAATCACGAACTTCGTTAGCAACAACGGCAAATCCTTTACCATGTTCACCAGAGCGGGCAGCCTCAATGGTTGCGTTCAAAGCTAACAGGTTAGTCTGATCTGCAATAGCAGCAATAGTTTTAACGATAGAGTTAATCTGCTCACCCATTTCGTTAATCTTTTGAATAGCAACAGATGTATCACGTAACTTATCAGCTAAGGTGTGATTAGTGGTGATGTTATCCTGCATGGTGCAACGGCAGGTATCTGAAGCTGTTTCTGCGGTCTTAACTTCTGACAGGGTAGAACGGGCAAATTCTGTAACTTTTTCAATGGAGTTTTCCATATTCGCAGTAGCTTGTGCTACAGAATGAGCTTTTGATCTCTGTGTTGACATAGCATCTGCAGCATTATCAAGCATAGATGAATTATGGTTAACCATGTCCACCATCTTGCAGAAATCATTATTCAACTTATTCACAGTTTTCTGCATTGAGAAAGCAACATTATCAACTAAGCCATCGATGGAACCAATCTCGTTTTTGCGCTTGATCTTGTCTCTGTCACGTCTAAAGTCTCCTGAGGCAATCTTTAATAAAGACTTCCAAACGTGCTTAACTTCGCTGTTAAGTGATTTTGATAAGAATAGTGATTGCAGTACAGATACTAAAATAGTGACGATTAAAACAGCATATAAAGAGTAAAGCACTTTGTTATAGGCTTTAGCATCTAACTTGCCGTTTTTAATCAAAGAGTCAATCTTTGTTAAAACCTCAGCGCAGGATCTTAATTCTTTATAGAAGGAGGCCTCATTAGAGTTGTTCTGTAAGATTGAGTTGGCGTTGCTTGAAAAGGCAAAAACAGCTGAGCGTAAATCAATTGCGCTTTGATTTACTGTAAAGAAGGCTTTTCCTTTCTCTGAATTCAAGCCTCGGTTAATACTGTCTAAAGCCTGTTTGGCAATAGAGATGGCCTGACCATCATGATTGTCATGGCTTAATTCAATAAAGGCACTGTTAATGGCATTTAAATCAGAGTAAAGCTTTTCAATACTGTTGCGCTGATCAACATAAGAGTTGATATTAGAAATAATGCAGACAGAACCTACAGCAAAAATTAATATTGAGAGTGCAAAAGATAAAATAATTCTATGCACAATCGAGATATCACCAAACTTTAAGGAGAATAGTGATTTAAAGAAAGGAGCTGATTTGTAAGCATTATCACTTACAGAAAAGGTGGCTCTCTCTGCACTTGTATCTTCAAAATCATTATCTGAATGTGCGCTTTGTTCTGTAACACTGTTCTGCTCTGTTATTTGCTCAAGAGAAGATCCTGTTTGTGATAGGTCGTTTTCTTGCTGAGCCAAATCGTTTTCGTTATTATAATTTTCCATATACAGCCTCTATATACCTTACGGCACTGGGGTGTTGATACTGACGATACATAACGGTCAGTACTATACAAATTTGGAATATGCTATTAATAAAAACTAGTAGTTCTTTATATTCTATTTGAAATTGTCGGCACGGTTGTAAATTTTTTTAGATTATTTGAAGTTGTGGCATGTTTTTCTGTACAATTCTGAAAGGCAAGTCAAATTAATGAGAACTTGAACAAGTTAATTTATCAAAGCTAAATTTGTTAAGAACAATCTATAAGTCTAAAAAGTTAGACTAATGAAAAAATAAAGGCGCATCTTACTTGAAATGCGTCTTTAATCAAGGGGCATTTTCCGTGGCAAAGAAAGAAAAACAAAGCAGTAACATGATTGCTGTTAACCGCAAAGCTACCTTTGAATATTTTATTGAAGACAGATATGAAGCAGGTCTTGAGTTACAAGGCTGGGAAGTAAAATCTTTAAGAGCTGGCAAGTGTAATATTTCAGAGGCTTATGTAACCGTAAAAGATGGTGAAGTGATTATGTTAGGCTCTATCATCAATCCTTTAAAGACAAGCTGTGCCTTTGTTGTAAGTGATCCTACCCGTACTAGAAAACTGCTTTTATCAAGACGTGAAATCGATAAGCTTACAGGCTGTGTTCAAAGACAGGGCTATACTTTAATTCCTTTAAAGATGTATTGGAAAGGTTCATGGGCAAAGCTAGAAATTGGTGTGGCTCGTGGTAAGCAGGATCATGACAAGAGAGACTCTATTAAAGATAAGCAATGGGCTCGTGATAAAGAGCGTATCATGAAGAAGTCTTTTAGATAATCTTTTGCCTTTTATCTAAAGGTAAATGTAAAAAGAGAGATTACAAAAATGCCGGACAGTGTCCGGCATTCTTATAAATGAAAATCAAACCTTATTTATGAGCACATGGATCAACGTGCTTGTTCATAAAGTCCTTATCTGCTAAAAGCTGTTTTGCCATCTCAAGAGCATGCTCAAAATCAATAGCAATCGCACCATCAAGATTCTTATGAATACCAGCTTTTTGTAAGATAGTACGAGGCTGTGGTCTTACAGCTGAGAAAATTACATAAGTCTTATGCTCACGGCAGATCTTAATAATGTCTTCAATAGAATTCTCACCTGATGCGTCTAGATAAGGCATAAAGCGCATACGTAAGATCAGAATTCTTGGCATATCTTCTAATGACTTTAACTTATCACAGAACTCTGCTGCAAAGCCGTAGAATAATGGACCATTGATCTGCAGCACGATTACGTCATCAGGAATTTCAATGGTATCGTCGGTTACTAATTCACCGTCCTGAGACTCATACTCATCAGCTGTATTTTTCTGACGTCTTACTTCAACAGAACGAGCCATATGCCTCATGAATAATAATGAAGCAAAGGTTACACCAACACCGATAGCTACGGTCAGATCAACCATTACGGTCAAGAAGAAAGTTAAGAACAGAATGGTTCTGTCTGAAGGGCTGATCTTTGCAATCTGGATAAAGTGTTTTAGGTCAGACATACCCCATGAAACCATGAAGAGCACAGCAGCAAGTGCAGTCATAGGAATGTAAGCTAAGATATCCATTGCAGTGTATAAGAACACTAATAAGAAGATCGCATGGAAGATACCAGCAACAGGGGTTCTACCACCTGCTTTAATATTAGTTGCAGTACGAGCAATTGCACCAGTTGCAGGAATACCACCGAAGATACCTGAGGCGATATTTGCAACACCCTGTCCTACTAATTCCTGGTTTAATGAGTGCTTGTGTCCGATTAACCCGTCAGCAACAACAGCTGACAGTAAAGCTTCAATACCAGCTAAGAATGCGATAGTGAATGCTGATGGTACTAGTTCACGAATTTCTTCTAATGAGAAGGTTGGCCATACAGGTGTAGGCAGACCTTCAGGTAAGTTAGGGAAACGGCTGCCGATAGTATCAACAGGCATTGTAAAGAAGAATGCTATAGCTGAAATTAACAGAATTGATACCAAGTATGAAGGGATCTTAGGAGATACCTTCTTACAGATAATGATAGTAGCTAAACCTAAGGCACCTAAAATTACAGCATAGACTGAGGTCTGATCTAAATTAGTTAAATAAACATACCATTTGTTTAAAAAGTCAGCAGGTACGTTTTGTACAGAAAGACCTAAGAAATCTTTTACCTGAGATGAGGCTATGATTACAGCAATACCTGTGGTAAAACCGGTGATAACAGGGTAAGGAATGTATTTAATCAATTTTCCTAATTTTGCATAACCAGCTATAACCAGAATGATACCTGCCATGATGGATGCGAGTATCAGTCCATTAAAGCCAAAGCGCTGAATTACATCAAAGATAACTACTACAAAGGCACCTGTAGGACCACCGATTTGGACTCTAGAACCACCTAAAAAAGAAATAAAGAAGCCTGCAACTACTGCTGTTACAAGACCTTTATCAGGAGAAGCTCCAGATGCTACTGCCATTGCCATAGCTAAAGGCAAAGCTACAATGGCAACAGTAAGACCTGCAATTACATCAGCACGGAAAAGCTTGAAAGAATAGCCTTCTCTCATGCAGGTGATAAACGCAGGCACAAAAGGATTTGCGGTTTTCATAAAAAATAAATCCTAAAGCTTAGGTTTAAACCCAAACTGCAAGTTTGTAAAAAATTGATATATATAGGGAATTCAGACAGCCTGATAAGAAGTATCAGAATGGATATTTTATTGGCCTAACTGAAGTGCGCACATTATAACAGACAAAGTTACTTTTGAAGTTAAAAGAGAAAAATTTTGAAAAACATCTCATTATAGAGCATTTTAACTTGTGAAAATTGCGTGAGTTTTGTTATCCGGTTAGTTGATTGCATGTGTAAATTTTTATCACAAGCTGTTGTAAAGGCTTAATGATAATGTATAATCGCTTTAACCTATGGGGGTGATTTTGGTTTCGACCGGAAGCACGAATTCCTAGGAGCATGTCGAGTGGCGAAAGCTCGTTAAAAAGTCGCATAAAAATAGTCGCAAACGACGAAACCTACGCTTTAGCAGCTTAATAACCTGCTCGAAGCCCTCAGTTCTAAGTCTTTCTAGTGACACTTAGTCGCACTGGGGTCGGTTCTTCACTAGATCGTGTGGATGCCCCGTCTGTGGTTGAAGCATTAAATGAATCTTACAGACTGGGTATTTCGTGGCGTGGCGGTCCGCAGCGGGTACTAAGATCGAAGATTGCCTAAACATGTAGCGCCGACGATGCAGTCTTTTGGGACCCGAGTTCGAGTCTCGGCACCTCCACCAAATCAGTGGTTATCTCTTCTTTTGCGTTGTTACAAAGTTAAGTCACAT
>HF987949.1 GCA_000431835.1 Succinatimonas sp. CAG:777 | reverse complement strand
TAATGAAATTTACCACATCCCATGGACAGAACATCTCTTTGTCACAGAACTTATAACCGTCATAGTTATTTTTAACGTCTGTAGCATAATCATCCATCTCATAATCTTCTAAGAACTTATATGTTTCATCTTTGGTAAAACCAATGATTCCAGTTAAATCCATATCTGTGGAGATTACAGTATTTACTGTAAGATTATTTACACCAGTAAAGATGCTGTTCTTTGCAACCTTTAAACAGCCTGTGATTACGACTTTACTTATAATTGAAGTCTTCTTTTCAGGATCTTTTTGAGGATCTTTTAAGAAACCTAAGAAAGATGACATTAAAGTAACCATATCCTTATGGTAGCCATTAGCCTGTGCTTTAGCTAAAGGAACATCATACTCGTCAATTAAGACATATACCTGTTTCTTAAAGTGTCTATAGAGCATTGAAACTAAAGATTTGATTGTTGAGGTTGCATATGACTGCGCTTCTTCATCTGCTCTTTTTAGATACATCTCATCACACAGCAAATCAAACTTGGCTTTTTCTTTATCGTTTAAGTTTGGACTGTTTTTTAAGAAGTAAAATTCATTAGCTTTAGCTGAAACAACTTCAGCTAGTTTTAAGTAGGCTGCTTTAAAGTTTTTCCCTTGAACATCCTTTAAGGTAATGGAGAGCACAGGGAATTGTCCCATGTACTTTTTACAGAACTCTTTGTCATCAAATATCTTAGTGTCTTTAAAGTAGTTCTGATGAATAGTGGTATCACCAGGCTTTTCATAGTTAATATTTAAGAAAGACTCAAACATATTCATGAGCAGAGTCTTACCAAAACGTCTAGGTCTTGTGAACAGTAAGATATCAGCATCGTCAACAGCGAATACTTGTTTTAAGTATGGGGTCTTGTCGACGTAATAGCGATTTTTATCTTTCAATTCTGCAAAGTTATCTTTGCCTGTCGGTAAGGGTAAGAATTCTTTAATGCTCATTATTCATTCCTGCTATTCTTATGGACTTTCTTTGCTACTTTATCTTCTTTACAGAAACAAAACAGTTCTTTCCTGAAAATGCAATTCCATAGGCGAAGATACTTTGAGTCATGCTGTTTTGCAAGAATGGAACTGCATAGTCTTTATTTTCTACTTGTTTTATTGCATTCTCGCTTAATGGAATTAAATCAGAGCCTACAGGAGCTGCTTTTATCTCGATAATGACAGCTTTTTCTGAATATTCACTTTTAAAAGTAATATCAGCATAGCCATCACCTGCTTCATAGTTAGAGTGGTATTCTGTTAAAAAATCGTTTGAGCAGTTAGTAAAGACACCGTTTAAAAATCCGTGGTAATAGTTTTCTTTTGGTGCTTTTGTAGCAGTGTCTCTTATAGATACGAATTTCTTTAGATAAGTACGCAGTTGACTTTGTACATATTCACTGTCACCGATAAACAAAGCATTGGCTATTTTGTCAGCAAGATTATCTTTCTTAAAGAAACTATTAAATCTTTTTTGAATATTTTCTCTAAAACAATCTTTAATCTCTAAGTTAGGCAGTTTTACTGCAATATCATCTGCGCTACTGTCTTCAGAATTTAAGGTATCAGTCTTATCCCAATCTACAGTTAAGTAACCTGTATGCAACAGTAATGACCAGAAATCATTTGGTATATGTTTAGATAAACAGTCATAGTTCATGGAGTCATTTAATTTAAAGCTAATTGACTTTCCATCAACTAAGTCCTGCATCTTTTGGGTATCAGTATCAGTTAAATATCCTAAGTATTCATATACAGCATGACTTGAGGTTGATGTTGCCCAGTAATTATTTGCTTTTACTTTTGACAACAGCCTCTGCTGTTTAAAATCAAAGTTGGCATCTTTTGAGTATCACTGTCAGTTAAATATCCTAGGTATTCATATACAGCAGAACTTGAGGTTGATGTTGCCCAATAGTTATCAGCCTTTATTTTTGACAATAGTCCCTGCTGTTTAAAATCAAAATTGTCTTTAATGAAATTTACTACATCCCATGGACAGAACATCTCTTTGTCATAGAACTTGTATCCGTCATAGTTATCTTTTACCTTTTGAGCAAAGTCATCTAACTCGTAGTCTTTTAAGAACTTATAGGTATCTTCTTTGGTAAATCCAATCATACCTGTATATTGCTTTAACTGACTTGTAACAGTATTCACATAGAGGTTATTTACACCTGTAAAGATGCTGTTTTTTGCTACTTTTAAACAGCCTGTCATTATGACTTTACTTACATATTGTTCGCCAGTCTCAGGATCTTGAGGAATGGTTTTAAAGAAATCAAACAAAGATGAGATTAAAGTTACCATCTCATCATGGTAGTCTTTTTCTTGCGCTTTAGCTAATGGCACATCATACTCGTCAATTAAGACATAGACCTGCTTTTTAAAATGCTTATACAGACTTACATATTGTTCGCCAGTCTCAGGATCTTGAGGAATGGTTTTAAAGAAATCGAATAAAGATGAGATTAAAGTTACCATGTCATCATGGTACTTATATTCCTGAGCTTTTGCTAAAGGTACATCATACTCGTCAATTAAGACATAAACCTGCTTTTTAAAATGCTTATACAGCATTGTTGCTAGATTTATGATGGATGAAGTTGCATATGATTGAGCATTTTCATCAGCTCTATGTAAAAAATCTTTACTTGATAACTTAGCATAAGTCGCCTTGTCATCATCATTGAGAGCAAGACTGTCTTTTAAGAAACTGTATTCTTTAGCTTTAGCTACAATAAGTTCAGCCAGTTTATAATAAGCTGAAGTAAAGGTCTTTCCATAAACGCCTTTTAAGGTAAGACAGATAACAGGACGCTGTCCCATGTATTTTGCACAGAACTCTTGGTCATCTAATATCTTGGTGTCTTTAAACAACTTTTGCTGAAGTGTAGTGTCACCTGGATTTGCTGAGTTTATTTTCAAAAAATACTCAACCATGGACATAAACAGTGTCTTACCAAAACGTCTTGGTCTAGTAAACAACATTACATTTGACTTATCTTTATCAATAAGCTCTTTAAGATATGGTGTCTTATCTACAAAGTAGCATCCGTTACCTTTTAGCTCACTATAGACATCTTTTCCATATGGTAATGGTAAGAATTGTTTAGTAGTCATTGTCTTGTTCTCAACTCATTAGTTCTACTTTAATTATACATGATAAAAATTTTGAGAATTTTGATTAGTGGCGTTTTATGCTAGTAAATCAAATTGATGAACTTTTGGACACTTCTTTTTCATCACCAAAACTTTTCGTACAAAATAATCTTTTAAACTGTCTACCACATGCATCACTTCTAAATGTGCGTGAATTCGCAACTTCTGAAAATTATTTGTGACAAATTTTCAAAAAATTAAAGCAAGAACTTAAAAATTGTGAAAATAAGATCACAATCTATAGTCAGTTAGAAATTTTGCTTTATAAGCTGAGCTCGTACTGACTTTGACTTAACGCTTTGAGCTAGATAATCAACGATTTCATAACACACAAAATGTAGAAGGGAAAACACAACTATGTACTTTCCCTTTATGAAAGCTGCATTAAAACTTTTGGAGTAATAAATGACACTAAAAGATCTACATAGCACCTTCAAATTATTAGATGGCAATAAAATTCCTTGTCTAGGTTTGGGAACCTATAAGATTGACAAAGGTCAGGCAGGTATCGATACACTGCTTCATGCCATTGAATTAGGATATAGACATTTTGATACCGCTTCTTTGTATGGAACTGAAGAAGCATTAGGTACAGCCATTAAGTTATCAGGCATAGATAGAAAGAAGATCTTTGTTACCACCAAGGTTTGGAAAGACGATTTAGAGCCTGAAAAGATTAGAGCTTCACTTGCAAGTTCACTTGAAAAACTGCAGTTGGATTATGTTGATTTACTTCTTATCCACTGGCCACGTGCAACCGAAGAAGATGATGGATGGGAAGACAGATTAGCTAAAGCCTGGCAGACTTTTATTGAGTTAAAAGAAGAGGGCAAGACTAAATCAATTGGTGTTGCAAACTTCTTACCTCATCACTTTGATGCTTTAAAATCTGAGGTTAAACCTTGTGTAGATCAGATTGAGTTCCACCCAGGTTACATGCAGACAGGCGCTGTTGATTATTGCCACCGTCATAACATTGTAGTTGAAGCCTGGATGCCATTAGGTCGTGGTGCTTTAATTGATTTACCTGTAGTAAAGGAAATTGCAATCAAACATCAGGTAAGTGCAGGTCAGGTTCTCTTAAGATTCTGTTTAGATCATGAGGTATTACCTCTAGTTAAGAGTTCTAATATTGAAAGAATCAGACAGAATGCTGATATCTTTGACTTTAAGCTCTCAGAAGATGAGCTTACAGCATTACGTGCTGTAGCTGAAAAGACTGCCTGGTCAGGTGAGTCCCATGTATTTTGCACAGAACTCTCTGTCTTCTAATATCTTGGTATCTTTAAATAACTTTTGCTGAAGTATGGTGTCTCCAGGATTTGCCGAGTTTATTTTCAAAAAATACTCGACCATGGACATAAACAGTGTCTTACCAAAACGTCTGGGTCTAGTAAACAACATTACATTTGACTCATCTTCATCAATAATGTTTTTAAGATAAGGTGTCTTATCTACAAAGTAGCATCCATTATTTTTTAGCTCACTATAGACGTCTTTTCCGTATGGCAAAGGTAAGAATTGTTTAGTAGTCATTGTCTTGTTCTCAACTCATTAGTTCTACTTTAATTATACATGATAAAAATTTTGAGAATTTTGATTAGTGCCATTTAATGCTGGTAAATCGTTATTAAAAGATTTTTGTTGAATTTTGAAAAAAACTCATGCTCTGCAAAAGTGTTTTGTGAATATATGTTCCGCTACTGTGAAGTTAAAACGATCTTCCAAAACGAAGATAAGCGTACTCACTCATTGCATCAAGGACTTACAGATAAGTAGTTCTTAAAATTTCCTCAATCAGAACACATCTAGATAAACCTGTTTTGCTAATGACAAGTTGCAGGCAGCTAATGTGCCTAGTCCCTGAGTTTTCTTAATACCTAAGGCAAAGTCTGGGTTATAAGGGATTTTATGTAAGATCTCTTTTGCCCTTTTAAGATTACCCTTTTTAAACTCTTGCTCCATAAGCTCAAGCCAAAACTCAATTTCATCTAGTGACATTTCTATATCGCGCTCTTTGCGATATTGAAAGTACTCTCTCCACTCTTCTTTTGAAAAGTTGTTCTCTGGCAATTGATAGCCTTTTGGTAAATGCTTCAGATCTGACATAGAAACTCCTTGAACAGCTTGATTTCAAGTCTTTATAGTGAAGGCTTAAAGCCTTCACCATTACTTGCTAGATAAAACCTGCTCTTTTATGAGTTGTTTCACGATAGGAGTAGTTATCCTCAATCCTGGTGAGATTTAGATGTAATAAAGCTTCATCGACATCGCATTGCTCTATCTTATTAGAATCACGCCAGGCTGCTTCCTTACAAACTGAATCTAAAAAGGATTTGGTATCACAAAGAGGATGACCTGACAATTTTGATACAGCCTTAATTAAGGAGAGATTATTACTTACAGGTTTATCTTTTAAATACTCCTCCATTACAGCTAAAACGCCTTTAGTATCAGCATAGCTAATCTCGATTTTGTTTGAGAATCTGCCATTACGTAAGATAGCCTCATCCATATCATCAATACGATTGGTAGCTGCAATTACTAAGACTCTGTCTTTAGCTGTATCTGAAATTGAGCGTAAGAACTGGGAAATACCTTCGTTGTTATTACAACTTCTTCTTTTAGCAAACATGGAGTCAGCTTCATCTATAAAGACAATAGAAGGAGCAGCATCTTTGGCCTTGTTAAAGATCTCAGTTATCTTTTTTGCTGATCCTACTGAATTCTGTTCATATTGAGTGGCATCAATGGTAAAGAATTTCCAGCCTAAAAACTTTGCTAAGGCATTAGCAGCATAGGTTTTACCAGTGCCTGGGGCTCCATAGAGCATGATAGGATCCAGCATTTTAAGCTTAAAGCGCTGATACTTTTCTGGATACTTAATGTAATCAATAAAGTTATCATTGATAAAATTTTCAAGTTCTGTCTGTCCAGGTAGAGAGAAAAAGGCATCTTTATCTAAGGTAAAGCCTAAGAACTTCTTTAAAAGAGCATTTAAAGTATCTTGAAGATCAAAATTAAATCTGCCTTTTTTATTCTTGTCCAAAGCTAGCTCTGCTTTTACCATCTTTATGAATTTAAAGACTGAGTTTAAAGACATACCATCCAACTGAGTTGAGAGATTCTTAATACAAGACAGGCTCAACTCTTGCCTTGAAAAGCTTGAGGTAAAACAATCTACAATATCATCTGCATCAGGTCTTGAGATCTCAAAGGTATTTGGGAATAAATCTAAAAGACCTGAGTCAATCTTTTCTCTATAATTTGCTGTCATGATGACAAAGCAATTTTTCTTTTCAATATCTTCAATTGCCTGTTTTGTAGCATTAACCTCTTCTATGGTCCAATCGTTGTCATCACGTACATAGCGCACATCAGAGAAATAGGCATCAACGTTTTCCATAACCACAACTGATGGTTTTCTAGTGTCAATATTTTTGAACTGTTCTGTAATGTTTTTAGCAAAGTCATGGATCCCTGAGTTTGAGAGACTCGCAAGATTTATCTTATGCTCCTTTATATTCAGTGCTTTTAATAAAATCTCAACAGCTTTAGTTTTTCCAGAGCCATGCTCTCCGAATAACACTAAATTTGCTCTCTTATGAGCAATACTAAAACGCTTCATGGAAGAACTGCCGTTGTCATTTATTTTTTCTCCATACTCTTTGGCTAAACAAGAGACTGAGTGTAAGCTCTTGCTGTCTTCAAAGTCTTTAAGATAATGGTCATAAAGGTAATCTTGAAGTTTCCTATTACCTGTAATATGAAAGCTGCAATCGGTAACACTCTTTGAGTTTGTTAAAGTGGCGTGAGTTTTACCATCATCTCTTTTCAGGTAATCACTGTTCTTAGGATCAATTCCATGAGAGCGCATCTTCTCTTCAAGTCTAGATCTTTGCTTTTGACGCTCTTTTTCTGTCATTTTTTCTGCAAAAAGATCATGAGTATAGCGAGAGCTTAATCTTAATGAAAAGTTGTTTTCATCTGAACCAGCTTTAAAGTAAGCAGGCACAGCTCCTAAATAATCAGGCTGAGGATTAAAAAATGACTGTGAGTATGCATTGGGGTATGAAGCACAGTTTACTGAGCCTAAAGTGAACAGGAGGGAATACTCATTAAAAAACTCACCATCAAAACAGCAAGGACAATAATGATGAAGAGCTGAATGCACGGACAGATAGTTCTTATAAGGCATATAAAAGCTGTTAAAAAAGGTTCTCTTAAGGTAACTTACATCATAGTTAACAGTTTCAAGTGAAAATCTGTCATATCTCGAATTGTAAAAGACGACGATCTGGAAAATAAATGATGGTGGAACATTACCGTATTTACCACGTCTAAGATCGTAAATTACTGAAGAATCATTAAATAAAGATGTACCATCTGATAATAAGAGCTCAGACTCTTTACTGTTGCTATTATTTAAGTTCTTATCATGAGTTATGAGCTCCTTACTGTCATTCTCCTTTACAAGAGCCTTAATATAAGACTTCATAAAGGTATAGCCTGGCAGATATGGTAAAAGCTCAAGTGTATACAAGGCATCTTTTACATCATGCTCACAAAGTGCTTTTACAAGATAAGCGACATTAGCTGCATCCTCAGTTACGGGTAGCTGATAGCGCTGTAAAGACAGGTTCTTTACACTTTGCATTGCACAAAAGACATACTGATGAGTAAAGTAAAAGTAAGACAAACGTGAGTTTAAAAGCTCTGAGATTTCCTCACCTTTATAAGATCTAAAGGCATAGCAGTTACTCCTGTAAATGCCGTTGTTATCATGACTGCATACTTGAGCGCTCTCAATACAGAAGGATAGAGCGATACTTATTAAGTTAATCTCTTTAGCATAGTCATCATCAGATTGAGACGTAACTTTTGTTTTTAAATAGTTGTCACAGTAGATATGAAGACAATCTAACAGCATTAGAACATCTTCACAGTTACCAACCTTATAGTGCTTATCAATAAACTCACAGATTACCTCCATTGATCCTGTTGCATACAGATACTTTAAAAAGGCGCTTTTATAAAGGCTGTGATAAAACTGCTTATCATAGACTGTCATTAAAGGATCTAAAGAGATCACTTTGCCCTTAGGTGCCACATTACTCTTTGAAGACAGACAACTCTCAGGCAATCTGATTAAATAAGATGGTATTTCATACTCATAATTAGAGCTCAGAGAATTTGACAAATTAGTTTCTAACAGATCTTTGTAAAGTGCATTGATTGCTGACTTATTATGATTGATTACATAGGATGGATAGAGAGACTCTTTACCTTTATAACCATCAATTCTCATAAGTGGAAGCTTATGAGCTACCATGCAGTAGACAAGCTTTTTATAAGCATTAGAGCTTGCAGCATCATATGGAAGATAATGTGCTCTCATGAAAGCTGCGATACTCATAAGAGCTTCACTGACAGCTTTTTCTTTACCTTGAGCAATTTTGAGTTCAGCTTTTTCTTTTCTTGCTGTTTCTATATTCTCATTTTCAAAAATCTCACTGTAATAACCATCATGGTTATGAGCTAATACATCATCAATGGTATTGTCTTTAAAGATATCTACAGTATGCTCAATTAATTTATAGAAGCTCTTTAAGGTTGTAATCAAATTCTCATACTGAGCTAATAGTAAGTTTTTGCCATGATTTTTATCTAAAAGTCCCTTTTCATCTTTATTGTAAGCACTGCTATTTACTAAGATGTCATTTGTGATCTTCCCAAAATCAGGATCATTGAAGATAAAATCAAAACCTGAAAGTTCATTTATGAAGCTTTCAAATTCAGGATCACCTGTTCCATGAACACTTAAGAAGAGGTCAAGGCAGTCTTTAAATACAGGTGACAAAAGCACCATCTTTTTTAAGATAAAGGATTTAAAAACAGGAATGTCATACAAAGCATCAGCTAAGTGCCAGCATCCAGACTTAGGAGGATTTTGGCTGTTTATTACATTCACTAAAGGCACTTCAGTACTGTCTTGAAATTTTGTAAAAGCTTCATCATCAGCATTTACAGCTGTTGCCTCAATACTGCCACTGTCAGTATTTAATGAAGTACTTTCTCTTATATAGTCTTTTGCTAAACTGATACCAAAGGTACGGTCATAGCTCTTGCGTACTGAGGGGTAACGTGCCTTCAGGCTTTGATCTTTCAGATAGTTATAAAGGCGATTTGCTTTTAAAGAGGCATCATTACCCTGTAAGAGATAAGTAAGTAAAAGGCAGTCACGAACTAATCTTAAGACATAGAGAGTAGGACGGGGAATTTCTTTTCTGTGTGATAAAAGGTTATTTAAAAGCAGGAGCTTTTTTGAGTTTATAAGATCAGATAACTCACTCTCACTTTTGCCATCTTCAATGGCACTCTTTATCTCATTTACAAAGAGAATGATGTCATGCAACGCATCAGTCTTAAAGAGATATTTTTCAAGATAAATGTAGGAGTCTTCAACAAACTTATCCAAATATGATTTATTAGATGAGCTCTTAGCTAAAGCTATTTCATTTCTTGCATAAGAACCAAAATGATCTTCAAATTTTCCATGAAGACTGTTCTCTTCAATCACATCATGAGTAAATAAGCGATTTGAAAAGATATACAAAAACTGCAGATAAGCTTTAAGACTATCTTCAGACAAACCATAGTCATCAACTGAAAACTTACATGGATCCTGTTTAACATTAGGTTCATGATTTTGATTGTCTGTTTTTAAGATAGAGTTTTTTTCTGGAATTAGAGCACTTCCATTATCATCATTTTCGCTCTTTTCTGTATTATTACTGTCTTTAACACAATGGTTATAAAACAGAGTATCAAGATCAATTAAAGGAGTCTCCTGTAAAAGATGAGAGACTAAGATCACAGCTAAGGCACTATCATCAGCACTGTCAGCATTATTTTTTGCAAAGTCATAACGAGCAGATAATGGTGTAAAGTCTCCATTATCTAACATAAAATGAGCAAAGTTACAGATTAGCTCTGTCTTTAAAGTACCTTTACCTTTGCAGCAATCTAATACCTTAAAACAAAAGCTTTCATCAAAAGAAGAAGGACGAAAGTCATCATTTGAGAACTTTTCGTAGCATTCAAAGGCTTCATTATCGCAATTTATCTCAGTGCATTTTTGTCTGTAAAGCAACTTTGTAAAGTAGTTATAAGCAAACTTATCATAAGAGAAAGCACTATTATCTTTAATAAGTTTTGATGTCACCTCTTCTAACAACTCGCCTTTAAACTGCAAAGAGCCTGATTTTTTACATCTTAAAGCATTATTTACAAGTGTATAAGGATTAAGGGTGAAACCTAACTTATCCTTAAGTCTTGCCTTAAAGTTTTGGTTTAATGATCTGATATTGTTTGAACCGTTTACTTTGGTATTTTTATTCTCAAGAGATAACATAGCTCTCTCCTTAAAAGTGTTTTTATAAAAAATAGGTGTAGTCTATACCTATTTATTACTGATTAAAAAAATTTAGTTTTGTCATTCTGTCTGTTTTGACTCAAGCGCTTGAAAATAGGCTGCTACCTCTGTGTAAAGCTTTGGAAACATCTCTTTTGTAAACTCCACAGGAGCATAGTGATTAGGTTTATATTCAACACAGCAGTTATTACGAGTAATCCCGTCATCCTCATCTACTCTTTGAGTATGGGTGTGACCGTGAATAATCCTGGTACAGAAACCTGTTTTTTCACCAATAAAGCCACGTGTAGCCTTTACAAACTTGCAGTACTCTTCATCCATGAGTCTTCCATGGTAATCAGGTTTTCCTGTTACTGGAAAGTGACATAAAAAGTATTTCCCAAAGATTAAGTATCTGTTAACAGATAAGAAGCCGCACTTTCTGTAAAACGAGTCTTTATACCAGTCATGATTGCCTTTAATTAAAACCTTACGACCAGGAAGCTTTGTAAAGATCTCAGTCATCTTTTGACCTTTGTGATTCTTTTTAAAAGTTAAATCTCCTAAAAAGATAACCATGTCATTCTCATTTACTGTATTTCTGTACTGCTCTAATAGAAAATCGTCACACTCTTCAATCCCCTTATCTGTAAAGTCAAAAGGACGGTTACAATATTGGATGATGGCTTTATGCCCTAAATGAAGATCACTTGTGATAAATAAACGTGGCTCTGTTACTTTGTCAGCTGTTACTCTCATATGATGATCTCCTTTAGGATTAACAAATTTCAAATATCATCCTTTGATATATTTCAGTATATACGATACCTAATTATTATCAAGCAAATTTTTAGGTATTTTTTATATCTAAATCACTTAAGGTTATGTTTTTCGTTTTACAATTCTGTACACTATCTTTAATACAGATTGATGAGATATTCAGTAAATAAGAGACAAAAGCATGAAAGAGCTAACAGATAAAGTAAACATGGATAACTTAAGTCTGATTATTAAGACATTAAGATCTAAAGCTACCTCTTCAACTTTCTTTAATAAGTCAAACACTAAACTGTTACTAAAGCTTGCTGTTGCCTTTTATCAGTTTAAAGATAAAAGTTTAGAAGAACTTATTTTTACTGATGCTAAATATGATGAAAGCGGATGTCATGACTCTTTTTTGGACGATTTAATCAAATGTATTAACTTAGATGAGATTAAAAACAGCAATAATCAGTATGTAAAAAACTTTTTAGAGAGGATTGGTGCTAAAAAAACTGATTTAAATGAAACTTACTTAAAAGAGGCTGATGACAAAGATAACAATAAAAAACTAAATATTGACAGCTCTTATAACTTAACACTAAACACTGATGCTTTAAATAAGTTAGGTATCAGTATTTATGACTCATACCCATACACTGAACTTAAAGCCAATCTGTGTAGTTTCATCAATAAGTTAAACATAGAACATCTAAAAGATTCAGTACAGGATACGCCTTCAGCTAATGGTAAAGCTGACAGTAATAACGCTTTAAGCCCTGCCAAAAGAAACAAAGGTACAGTTTTAGATACTGATACTGTAATTTTTGATAATTTCTTTAATGCAGCAGATGAGCTCTTCTCAAATACTTTTTTCCATGAACAGAGACTTGTAAAAGTACTTTGTGATTATCTATCTGAGTCTTGCAGTCAAGATAATGATAAAGTGCTCTTTTTATCTAATGTACTGCCTTATGCTGAATACTCACTTTTAAATGATCATAACTGCAGCATTGACAGTTTTGTCAATGTTGACAGTAAGATGAGTATTGATGCTAAAGTTAACTTTGAAGCTTTAAAGAGATTTGATGAAAACTTAAAAAAAACTAGCTCTCATGCTCAAGGCTTAAAATCAGACTCTTTAAACCTAAATGAAAAGACTGTCTTCCTACGTGATTATGAAGCTAATTTAGTCCCTGAAGAATGCAAAAAACAGGTCGATGCTGCAGGTAATGCAGATATTGATAACACTTCATATTTACACACTCCATCGCTGGAACTTAACTTTGTAAGAGCACTGCTCTTACAAATTAACAGTCCATTAAAACCTTATGTTTCAAGACAGGAGTTAATCGACAATCCTCATAGTGCAGCTTTTGTCTGTCAGCCACTCTTTAAAGGTGACATACAGAATCTGTGCAAGTACTATTACTCTTTATATAACCTTTTAAAGAGAACAGTACAAAAGCGTTTTGTGCTCTTTATACCTCATGTAATTACTTACACTAATGCTAATGAAGGCTTTCTTTTCAGAAAGACCTTATTAGAAGATAATTACTTAAGTGCCGTCTTAAGATTACCAAGATTCTTTTGTGCTGATAAAGATCTTTTAATTGATGTTTTAGTCTTTGATAAAGAGAATGTAAGCAATATAGCAGTAAACGCCAACAGTGAGGTCTTAAACACAGCCTCATCAGACAGCAAAAAAGCTTACAGTAAAATTACTGATTTAAAGATAACTGATAAGAAACTGCTTTTGTGCAACCTCTCTACAGCAAACGGCCTTGATGAGAAACTCTCATCAAGAGCTCACAGTGTCTTAGCTTTAAAGGCAGTAAATGAGGTATCTCATGCCCTATCCTGTTTAGGAGCAAACTCTTTGCAAAAGAATTCAGAGCACTGTAAGTTTGTCTCATTAAGCTCAATAAAATCAAATGCTGATAAACTCTGTAAATTAGATCCTACAGCTTATGTATCTCCAACTGATGTCTTAGACAGTGTTGCCTACATAAAAAAAGGTACTGTAGAGTTAGATAAGATAGCTACTATCTATAAGGCTTTAACCTGTAAGGCACCTGCGGATACTGATTTTAAAGAGAAACTGTGTGAGTTAAATTTAAATGATGTGCCCGAAAGTGGCATCATTACCTCAGTACCTAAAGAGGTTGAGGTTGAACTTGGCTTAAAACAGGCTAAACGTAACCTTTTAATTGATGGTGATGTTGTGATCTCTGTAAAAGGTGCTGTAGGTAAAGTAGGTTTCTATAAAGAAGGACAAAAGAAAGTCATGGCAGGTCAGTGCTTTGCCATCATCAGATCAAAAGATCCTGATCTTTATTCTCAGGAACTTATCTTTGCCTTATTAAGAAATGACGATATGCAGGACTATATTAAAACTAAGATCACAGGAGATAAGTTAAAGGTTTTGCAGTTATCTGAGTTAAAAGCAATTCCCCTACCTGCTGCTACTGAGAGTATGAAAGCAAAAGCCTGCAGGATAACTCAGGAGCTCTATGACTCACAAATTAAATTGATAGAAATAAAAGAGAGCGTTAAAGCATTAGGACAAGTAAGACTTGATTAGTAAGTCGCTTTTGTAAAAGACTCTCATTAAATGGCTGTTACAATCTTACTTACATGAGTAGCAAAATCTTAAAATTGAAAATCATGGCGCTATAAGAGCTTTAACAGAACGACTGTAGCGCCTAAGAGAAAGAGATAAACTACTTAAGCTTTTTACAGGTTATAAAACAGTTTTTACCTGCAAAGGCGATTCCGTAAGCATAGATACTTTGAATCATCCTGTTAGTCATAAATGGTTCAGCGTAATTCTTCTCTTCAATTTGAGACAGAGCTGTTTCACTTAAGGTTACTATATCCGAACCTGTAGGTGCTGCTTTAATCTCTATGATTACAGCTTTGGTATTACGCTCTGCTTTAAAGGTAATATCAGGATAGCCATTCCCTGACTCATAGTTAGAATGATATTCAGAAATGATGCTTTCACAGCTTGCAAAGATGCCGTTGATAAAACCATGATAGTAGTTCTCTAAAGGAGCTTTAGTTGCTGTATCTCTGACTGAGACATATTTTTGTAACATGTCAAAGAAGATGTCATAGATTTCTTTTTGATTGCCACTGGACAAAGCATTAACTAACTTATTATGTAGGTTATGCTTTATAAATTCAGAACTAAATCTTGCTTTAATGTTTGTATCAAAGCAATCTAAGATTTCTAAATTAGGAATTCTTGCAACGACATTTTTATTAGTTGAATGGTCTTTAGATAACTCTTCATCTTCAGTCTTTTCCCAGTCTAAGGTTAGATAACCAGTATGTAAAAGTAGAGACCAGAAATCATCAGAGTTATGTTCTGATAAAGTGTCATAGTTCATGGACTCGTTTAACTTAAAGCTAATTGACTTGCCATCAACTAAGTCCTGCATCTTTTGATTGTCATTATCAGTTAAATAGCCAATATAGCCTGATAAGGATTTATCAGAGGTAGTGCCAGACCAATAGTTATCAGCTTTAATTTTAGTAAACTTGCCTTGTTGCTTTAACTCAAAGTTCTTTTTGATAAAGTTAACCACATCCCATGGACAGAACATCTCTTTGTCAAAGAACTTATAACCGTCATAGTGCTCTTTAACCTTTTCTGAGAAGTCTTC
>HF987948.1 GCA_000431835.1 Succinatimonas sp. CAG:777 | reverse complement strand
AAGTTGATGCAGGTAGACCCGAAACCGAGTGATCTAGTCCTGGACAGGCTGAAAGCAGGGTAACACCTGCCGGAGGGCCGAACCTACTGTCGTTGCAAAGCCAGAGGATGATCTGGGACTAGGGGTGAAAGGCCAATCAAACCCGGTGATAGCTGGTTCTCCCCGAAAGCTATTTAGGTAGCGTCCTGCAGGGGCGTATGGGGGTAGAGCACTGTTATAGGAAGGGGTTCATTGCGAACTACCGACCTATTGCAAACTACGAATACCATACAGTTGTAAGCAGGGGACACACAGTGGGTGCTAACGTTCATTGTGAAGAGGGAAACAACCCGGACCGCCAGCTAAGGTCCCAAAGTTCTGATTAAGTGGGAAACGATGTGGGAAGGCATAGACAGCCAGGATGTTGGCTTAGAAGCAGCCATCATTTAAAGAAAGCGTAATAGCTCACTGGTCGAGTCGGCCTGCGCGGAAGATGTAACGGGGCTCAAATCAGACACCGAAGCTGCGGATTTGTACT
>HF987947.1:76210-116189 GCA_000431835.1 Succinatimonas sp. CAG:777 | reverse complement strand
ATTATAGATTGAAAAAGTCCTTAACTGAAACGTAAAATCGTGACGTCTATCGGGCACACGCGCACATCGCTTCAATTATAGATTGAAAAAGCCCTTAACTGAAACCACGTTGTGGGGATGTCTCTGTTCTTATATACTTTGTTTCCATTACAGATTGATCAAAATATAAACAGAAAGCTTTTTTGAAAGGCATTAAGCTTATTACTCCATATAATTCTTACTGAGAATTTCAATTTTGTAAAGTACTAATGTAAAATAGAAACATATTTGAATTTAAGCTTTTTTTAAGTAGAAAACATATGACTGAGAAGTTACAGAAAATTTTATCCCGCGCTGGAATTGCTTCACGTAGAGCTCTTGAGCAGATGATTGATCAGGGCAGAGTTACAGTAAATGGCAAAATGGCTACCATCGGTGACAGATACGAAGCAGATGACATTTTAGTTAAAATTGACGGTAAGGTAGTATTAACACCTGACAGTCAAAAAGTATCTTGCAGAGTCTTAATGTATCATAAGCCTGAAGGTGAGCTTACTACATTATCAGATCCTGAAAACAGACCAACAGTATTCGACCATATTCCTAAGCCTCCAACTGGTCGCTGGATCTACATTGGTCGTCTTGATATCAATACCTCAGGTTTACTCTTATTTACCACCGACGGTGAATTAGCCAATGCACTGATGCATCCTAAATATGAAGTTGAGCGTGTATATGCTGCACGTATCTATGGTGAAGTGAGTGAAGAGCAAATCGATCAGTTAACCCAAGGCGTAATGTTAGAAGATGGTAAAGCTCGCTTTAACAAAGTTACTTACGTAGGTGGTGAAGGACGTAACGCCTGGTACCACGTAACCTTAAAAGAAGGACGTAAGAGAGAGGTTCGCCGTCTTTGGGAAGCTGTAGGGCTTAAAGTTTCACGTCTTATCAGAATTAAGTACGCAGGTATCGATCTTGATCCTGACTTAAAGACAGGACAGTTCAGAGAACTTACCTTAAATGAGTTAAATCGTTTAAGAAAAGCTGTTCATTTAGAGCCAGTTGAAGAGTTGGCTCCTGCTTTAGATTTAAATGCCTCTTCTTCAAATAAAGGAAGAAAAGCTACAAAAGCTCCTGTAAGGAAGCCTGTTTCATTTAATTCTTCGAAAGAAGAAAATGATGATAAGTCTTCAAGAAGATCTCCATACGGTAAGCTACAATCTCGTCCTGCAAGAGGGGATAAGTCAGCTTTCCCTAAGAAAGGTAAATCTTTTGGTGAGAACAAAGGAAGAAAGTTCTCACAAGATTCTTCATTTGATAAAAATGACAGAAGAAAGTCTTTTAACAAAGATGATTCTTCAAGAAAGTTTGGTCCTAAGTCAAAAAACTCTGCAAAGCACTTTGTTTCACACACAAATCTTCGCTCTGAGAAAGAAGGTCAGTCTTTTAATAAAGGCTATGCTGTAAAGAGCAGAGGTAGTGCCGTATCAAAGTCTTCTTTTGTAAAGCCAAGAAGAACAAATAGAGGTTCTTACTAAGCTTAAGAGCTTTCTTTTAAGAGATAATCGTGAAGGCGGATATTTATGAATGAGCTTTTAAATTTTGAGATATTTTCAAATGAAGAGCTTGTAGCAAAGGTAACCGCCTTTTCTTCACGAGGACATGATGTCTATGATTTTAGCTATGTTCCTTCTTGGATAGAAAAAGGCTATTCTCTAGATCCAACATTGTATTTCACTTCTGATATTCAACATGTCCAAGATCTTCCTCCTTGCTTACAAGATATATGTCCAGATCGATGGGGAAGGTTAATTCAAAAAAGAAAGTTAGGTTACACTCCTTCTTCAACTGAGTATTTGCTTTGTGTAAGCGACTATTTTCGAATGGGAGCTTTACGAATTAAAATCAATGGTAAATTTGTTGATGATTCTACGGATAGACCAAAGTTAACAAGTTTAAATGAGTTAATCGAAGCTTCTAGACAAGTAGAGCTTGGTAATACGAGTGATCATGATATAAAGTTGCTATTTGCTCCAAGTGGCAGTTTAGGAGGGGCAAGACCAAAAGGTTGTGTAGTAGATAAAGGTCAACTTTTTTTAGCTAAGTTTCCATCAATAAACGATCAAGATATTCAGTTGTCAAAGTGCGAGAAAGTATATTTAGATTTGGCAAAAGAAGCTGGTATCAAAGCTTGTTCATCTAAAGTTATTGAATCGAAGTTTGGAGATGTTCTTCTTTTACCAAGGTTTGACCGAAACACAAATAACACCAGAATTCCTTTTATGTCTGCAATGACGGCTCTTGGATTGTCAGAAAATGATGAGTTGGATAATTACAGCTATGTAGATCTTGCAATGTCAGATTTCATGACGTCAAAAGAACAAAAGCAAGAATTATTCAGAAGAATGCTCTTTAATGGACTTTTTGGAAATACAGATGACCATTTGAGAAATCATGGTTTTTTACGTATCAATGGAGAATGGCAATTATCTCCAGCCTACGACCTAACACCGAATACAGTTCCCTACAATAAACAACACCACGCTTTATGTTTTGTTGAAGGAAAAGATCTACCTTCACTTGAGCTTTTTGACGAGATAAAAGACTTCTTTGATGTTGATGACAAAATTTATAAATCAATATTGCTTGATATGAAGAAAGCTCAAGGAGCATCTCTTACTTTGCTTAAGAAGAATAAAGTATCTCCCGATAACATAAAACTTCTGCAAAACAATTTTGAGCATGAAGATTTTGAAAAGCTAAAATCCATTGTTTAGCTGTCATATCTATCAATTTGAAGCAAAAGAATGCACCTATTGCAATTGTGCTATGCTAATTCGTTGTTTCAACTGTAATATATAGCAAAGCATTCGATGTTACTTCACATAATTAATACATGTTGTTAACATTTGTTGCTTATAATTGCTATATTTACATCGTTATACATACTTTTGATTTTATTTGAGAAATTAAAACTTAAAATGAACGCAGACCCGACTATATTTAGTCACACCATTCTATCTAACCTCTCTATTTTTTCATTTTCAAAGCTAGGAGCTAAATAACTATGCAAGAACAGGCTCTAGCTCATCCAACTTTATTATTCGATATGCTGTGGGTATTAGATCCTACTGCATGGTTAGGTTTATTAACCTTAACAGCAATTCAGATTGTTTTAGGTATTGATAACTTACTATTCATTGCTATTCTGTCAGCAAGACTTCCAGCAAGACAAGGTAAGACTGCTCGCTACATCGGTTTAGGTGGTGCTTTAATCATCAGAATTATTTTGATGATCTTCGCCGCTTACGTAATGGCAATGTCAGAGCCATTGTTCACTGTCTTAAACTTTGAAGTTTCAGTTCGAGACTTAATGATGTTCTTAGGTGGTGCTTTCTTGATATACAAAGCAACAGAAGAACTTCATTCCAAGTTAGAAGATCAAAGTGGTGATGAATCAGTATCAGTTACTAAATCAGCTGGACATTCATTTGTCATTGTAGCAACCCAGATCATGATCCTGGATGTACTTTTCTCCGGTGATTCAATCATCACCGCAGTTGGTATGACCAATCATGTTTACATCATGATCATTGCCGTAACTATAGCAATGGGATTGCTGATGTGGGCATCAGGCTTTATTGCAGTCTTTGTCTCAAAGCATCCAACAGTTGTTATTTTGTGCTTAGGATTCTTACTCTTAATTGGCTTTAGCTTGATTATGGAATCATTCCATATTGAAGTACCAAAGGGATACTTATACTCAGCAATTGGCTTCTCATTGTTAATCGAGATCTTCAATCAAGCATCACGCAAGACTGTTTTAAACTTGAAACACTCTAACAATATGCAGGCCCGTCAGGTTGCAGCTCACTTAGTTCTAAGACTGTTAGGCTCAAAAGATGATGATGTGCACTCAATTCAGGAAGCTATTGTTTCAAGACCTAGTGCTTATGTCTTTAATAAGCAGGAAAAAGAGATGGTATCTCGTGTGCTTGAGATGTCATCACTGCCTGTAAAGGCTGTAATGACAGCAAGAACTGATCTGCAAACAATTAAAGTTGATGGCTCAAAAGAGTACATCTTAAACAAGGCATTATCTTGCACTAAGTCATTATTGATTGCTTACAGAAGCGGTCATAAAGATCAGCCTTTAGGCTTTGTATCTCGTGCAGATGTTCTAGGCTTGTTTGTAGAAGACAAAGTAGATGCTACTCATATGGAAAAGATTGTCCAGGAGCCTTTATATCTTCCGCAAACAATTAACATCTTAAGTGCCCTAGATCAATTTAGACAGTCAAAGAAATACTTTGGATTTGTCTTTGATGAGTTCGGAGGTTTTGAAGGTATTGTTACTGTTCATGATGTTGTCGAAGAGATCACAGGTGAGATGCCTGAAAAGAGTGAAACTCCAGAGATTGTACGTTTTGGTAAAGATGGTAAGTCATTTAGAGTAGATGGTGATGCTATCTTACCTGATGTAGCAAGAATAACTGGTTTAGACTTACCTCCATCAGAGCATTATCAGACTATTGCAGGTTACGTTTTAGACAGATTGCAGAGAGTTCCAAAACAAGGCGAAACTTTAGATGTTGGTGACTGGAAGATTGAAGTTTTCAGCGCTGATGCAACTGCAATTAACGTCTTAAAACTCTATAGGATAAAGTAGGAAAAAACTTGATTTTTATCCTTACTTTTGCTATAAATAAAGGGCTTGAAGCTGATAGCGTTTCAAGCCTGTTCAAGTGTGAGCTTGAACCTTCAGTAATAAACGAGCTTATTACTGATAGATATAGTGGAACTTCATAAAGAAAGGGACCCTAGTTGAGGTCCTTTTTTTGTGTTTAAAATTAAATAAATTGAGGTACTAATGGCAGGAACCATTGAAGAGAAAGTAGCAGAGCTAGTAACTCCTCTGGTGGAGTCTATGGATCTTACTGTATGGGGTATCAGATTCCGTGGCGGTAATGATCATGCGATGTTGCAGGTGTTTGTTGATTCTGAGCAAGGTGTAAGCGCAGATAAGTGTGGCGAGTTAATGGATGTATTATCTCCTGCTTTAGATGCAGCTGACCTTATCGCTCCTAAATATACACTTGAGGTATCTTCACCTGGTCTTGACAGAATTTTGTTCACACTTGAGCAAGTTAAGGCTTATACAGGTAAAACTGTAAAAGCTGAACTTAGAATTCCTACTCAGGGCAGACATAAGCTTCAAGGTACTTTAGATGAAGTAACTGATGATGGCATGCTGAAGATTAACGATAAGATCTCAGGTCTTATCGAAGTTGCATTCTCAAATGTATCTACAGCACGTGTTGTCCCAGAGTTTCCAACTAACAACAAAAAAGCTCCTAAAAGCGGATCATAGAGAGGTCTTAAATTAAAAATGGGTAAAGAGATCATTGCCATCGCAGAGGCACTATCAAACGAGCGTGCTATTCCTAGAGATAAGATTTTTGAAGCTTTAGAGACTGCATTAGCAACTGCAACCAAGAAAAAGTATCCAGTTGATATTTTAGTTCGTGTTGTAATTGACAAGAAAGACGGCTCATATGACACCTTCCGCCGTTGGGAAGTAGTTGATACTGACGGTCCACTAGAGAAGCCTGCTCAGGAAATATCACTTGCAGCAGCCGCTGTTGACCATCCTGGTATTAAAGCTGGTGATATTGTTGAAGAGCAGATCCCTTCTGTTGAGTTTGACCGTATTACAATTCAGACAGCAAAGCAGGTTCTATCTCAGAAAGTTAAAGATGCTGAGCGCGAGCAGGTTGTAGCAGAGCAGCGTGACAGAATCGGTCATGTTGTGAATGCAACCGTTAAAAAGCAGACTCATGACATCATGGTTTTAGATTTGGGCAACAACGCTGAAGCTGTTCTAAAGCGTGAGCAGATCATTCCTCATGAGACCTATGGTCGTGGTGACAGAGTTAAGGTTTTATTACAGGACATCCGTTCAGAGCCAAATCGTGGTCCACAGATCATCTGCTCAAGAACTTCACCTGATTTCTTAAAAGAGTTATTCAGAATCGAAGTACCTGAGATTGGTGAAGACGTAATCGAAATCATGGGCGCAGCTCGTGATCCTGGTTCACGTGCAAAGATCGCTGTAAGATCCAAGGACAGAAGAATCGATCCTCGTGGCGCATGTATCGGTATGCGTGGCGCTCGTGTAATGGCAGTATCCAACGAGCTGTCAGGTGAAAAGATTGACGTTGTTTTATACGATGAGAACTTAGCTCAGTACGTAACCAATGCTATGGAACCTGCTGAAGTATCACGTATTATCATCAACGAAGATGACCACACTATCTTAATTGCTGTAGCTGAAGAGAACTTAGCTTTAGCAATCGGTAGAAACGGTCAGAATGTACGTTTAGCTTCACAGCTTATCGGTTGGGATCTGAAGGTTATGACTGAGAAAGAACTTGAGTCAAGCATTCAGCAGGAAGTAGGTAAGGTAGTAAAGCTATTTGAAGATTCTTTAAATGTTGATGAAGAGTTCGCAACTGCTCTGTCAGATGCAGGCTTCACCACCTTAGAAGAAGTTGCATACGTTGAACCAGAAGAGCTTTTAGCTATTGATGGTATGGATGAGGAAACAGCATCTCAGTTACAGGAAATAGCAAGAAAGGTTGTTGAGAGCAAAGAAAATGCTGAAACTGCTGAAGCTATCGCTCAATTATCATCACTAGACGGTATTGATAAAGAATTAGCTGCTAAGTTAGTAGCTCACGGTATCAAGTCAGGTGAAGATCTTGCAGATCAGGCTACCGATGATTTAACTGACATCGAAGGCTTAGATGAGAAGAAAGCTGGTGAAATCATTATGGCAGCTCGTAATGAGTACTGGTTCAAAGAAGAAAACAAATAATACAGGAAGACTTGAATGATGAATGAAGAAAATCAGGGCAATGCACCAAAGCGTATGTCTTTAAAGAAGAAGTCTTCTGGCACTATGACTTTGCAGAATGCAGGCGGTGCTAAGAAAGTTCAGGTTGAAGTTCGTAAAAAGAAATTTAACTTCGACCCTAAAGAGCGTAAGGCTCAGTTAGAGCAGGAAGCTATTGCTAAGCAAAAGGCTGAAGAAGAGGCAAGAAAAGCTGAAGAGGCTCGTAAGGCCGAAGAAGCTAAAAAAGCCGAAGAAGCTCGCAAGGCTGCAGCTGCTAAAGCTGAGGCTGACAAGAAGGCTAAAGAAGCAGCTAAGGCTGCGGCTGTTAAGGCTCAGCCAAAGCCAACTCCAGCTCCTCATAAAGAGAAGCATGAGGATAAGGCAACTGAAGAGTTACGTCGTGCTCAAGAAGAGCAACAAAAGCGTAAGTCTGAAGAAGAGTCAAAGAGACTTGCTGAGCAGGCCAGAAAGTTAGCTGAAGAAAATGAGGCTCGTTGGGCAGCAGAAGAAGAGGCTCGCTCTCACGAGAATGATGACGACGATTCAACAACTTCACAGTATGTTCGTGAAGCTGAGGCTCGCCAGGAGCGTGAGGCTGAAAACAGAGGCCGTCACCGCGACAGAAATGGTGACAGACGTTCAGCTAAGCGCTTTGAAGAGAATGAGCAGAATTCAAACAATCGCCGTCAGAAAGGCGGTAAAGGTGGTAAGAGCGTAAAGGGTGCTGCAAAATTAAATCAGCAGCAACACGGCTTTAACCGTCCTGCTGTTCCTGTAAACCGTGATGTTGAGATCGGTGAGACCATCACTGTAGCTGAATTAGCAGCTAAGATGGCTGTTAAGGCAACTGAAGTTATCAAGACCTTAATGAAATTAGGTGAAATGGTAACTATCAACCAGGTTTTAGATCAGGCAACAGCTCAGCTAGTTGCTGAAGAAATGGGACACAAGGTAATTCTGCGTAAAGAGAATGAACTTGAAGACGAGTTATTAAACGGCAACAAGGATTCAAAAGCAGAGGCAACTCCTCGTGCTCCTGTTGTTACCATCATGGGGCACGTTGACCATGGTAAGACCTCTTTACTTGACTACATCAGAAAGTCAAAGGTAGCAGTAGGCGAAGCTGGTGGTATTACCCAGCGTATCGGTGCTTATCACGTACAGACTCGTAATGACGGTATCACCTTCTTAGATACTCCAGGTCACGCAGCATTTACTGCAATGCGTGCTCGTGGTGCTCAGTGTACTGATATCGTAGTTTTAGTTGTAGCAGCAGATGACGGTGTAATGCCTCAGACCTTAGAAGCTATTCAGCATGCTCAGGCAGCTAAGGTTCCTATGATTGTTGCTATCAACAAGATGGATAAGCCAGGTGCAGACCCTCAGAGAGTTATCAATGAGTTAATGCAGCACAGTGTTATTCCTGAGTCAATGGGTGGTGAGAACCAGTTCGTTGAAGTTTCAGCTAAGACCGGTATGGGCGTTGATGATCTGTTAGAGGCTATTACTCTACAGGCTGAAGTTTTAGAGTTAAAAGCTGTTCATGATGGTATGGCTGAAGGCGTAACCATTGAGTCTCGTCTTGATAAAGGTCGTGGCCCTGTAGCAACAGTTCTTGTGCGTTCTGGTACCTTAAAGAAGGGAGATATCATCCTTTGCGGTCTGCAGTATGGTCGTGTTCGTTCAATGAGAAACGAAAATGGCAAGGAAGTAACCGAGGCTGGTCCTTCAATCCCTGTTGAGGTATTCGGTCTGTCAGGTGTTCCTGCAGCAGGTGACGAGGTTACCGTTGTAGCTGATGAAAGAAAGGCTCGTGAAGTTGCTTTATTCCGTCAGGGTAAATACCGTGAGTTAAAGATTGCAAAACAGAAGAGTGCACAGTTAGCTTCTATGTTCAAGGAGAGCAATGCTTCAGAGTTGAAGGTTGTTCTAAAGGCTGATACTCAGGGTTCTGTTGAAGCTATTTCTGATGCTCTGCTAAAACTTGGTAACGAAGAAGTGCAGGTTAAGATTATCGGCTCAGGTGTTGGTGGTATTACCGCAAACGACGCAACCTTAGCTGCTGCTGATGGTGCTGTTGTAATCGGCTTTAACGTTCGTGCTGATGGTCCTGCCCGTCAGGTAATCGATTCAGAGTCAGTTGACTTACACTACTACAGTGTCATTTACGACTTGATTGATGATGTGAAGAAGGCTATGTCTGGTCTGCTCAAGAAAGAGATCAGAGAAAACTTCATCGGTTATGCTGAAGTTCGTGAAATCTTCCGTCACCCTAAGTATGGTGCAATCGCAGGCTGTATGGTTGTTGAAGGCGTCGTAAAGCGTTCAGCTCCTATCCGTGTGCTGCGTGACAATACCGTTATCTTCGAAGGTGAGCTTGATTCATTACGTCGTTTCAAGGATGACGTATCTGAGGTTAAGCAGAACAACGAGTGCGGTATCTGTGTTAAGAACTACCAGGATGTTCGTGTAGGTGACCGCATCGAGTGCTTCGAGAAGGTTGAAGTCGCACGTACTCTTGATTAAAGGAAATTATGCCAAGAAGTTACGGTAGAAATGAAAGAGTTGCAGCAGCTGTAAGACGTGAGCTTGCAGATGTGCTGCAAAATGAGCTTCATGATCCTCGTGTGAAGAATGCAACTATCACTGAAGTTGATGTTTCACCTGATCTTAGAAATGCTCGTGTTTACATTTCTTTTTTAACAGATAAGAAAGAAGAAATTGATGCTGCTATGAAAGGCTTAAAGAGCGCTAAAGGCTTTTTACGTTCACAGTTAGCTTCAAGACTAAACTTACGTTATATGCCTGATCTTGATCTGCGTTATGATTCATTACTCACAGAGTCAATGAAACTTGATGCTCTGATTGCTAAAGGCTTAAACAAGAACTAGTCTGTAAACACACAGAAAGGTACCCTGAATCATAAAAAGTTCAGGGTATTTTTTTTGAGATAGAGGAAAGAGTTTTAATTTCAATGAGCAATGAAAGGAGTTGTTAAAAGTGCTTTTCCAAGCCTGCTTATTTGCATCCCTCGTTAGCAGTGCTTCTGCTGTGAATTGTATAAGCAACAGGAAAATGCCTGTTTGTAATAGGACTGAACCATATTTTGTGGGAACCTTTGCCTTGTCTGACTAAATAGCACCCTTTGTCCTTGAGGTAAGCTATAAGTTTATCGTAGTAATCTGTTCCCATTTAAGCCAAATGTTCCATATTGTTGAGAAAATAAAACTTAGTATGACGTGGCTTCAAGTTGTAATTGAGCTCAAGAAGTTCTTCTGCAATGATGTTAACTTCTTTGATAAGCCCCTCAATTGTAGGCATCTTAGCAATCAATCCCGGAAGATCTGGACTTTTGCACTAATAAACCTTATTTTCATTATCTTTATGAATAACAACCCTAAAAGTTAGGGTAAAGCCGAATTTGTAGGCAATTTTTCCAAAAGGGGCAGTCCAATACGGTAGTTCATATCATATCTCCTAACAGTTAGGATAAGTATAGATTAATTATCTTGTCAAATTATGATCGTTTATACAGCTTTTTATCGGTAAGTTCTGTAACTTTGAAAAAGACGTAAGCAGAATGTACAATAGAGGCTTGAATAATATAATTTTAGGAGAGAGTCGTGGTAGCTTCAATGGTACAGCAAAAGCCAATTAAATCAGCTGTAATTGTATCTAAAGTGTATAAGCGTCCTGTGTCTGGAGCTATCAGAGATATTGCCTCAAAACTAACCAAATTAGGTGTAAAAGTATATCTTGAGGCTAATACATCTGTAGGCTTTAATATTCCTGAAATTGAAAGTATTACCCGTCGTCAGATGCGAGATCTTGACCTTATCATCGTTGTAGGTGGAGATGGCTCTGTTTTAGGTGCAGCCAGAACCTTAGTAGATTTGAAAGTTCCAGTATTAGGTATTAACCGCGGACATTTAGGTCTGCTTACCGATGTCAATCCTGACAATCTTGATGAGAGCTTAAAAAAGGTTGTAAAAGGCTACTACTCATTAGAGGACAGAACCATGATTGATGTTCGTGTCTCTCGAGATTCTGAAGATGGAGTAGGTGAGTTAATCGGTCAGTCATTAGCAACTAACGAAACCGTTATTCACTCAGGCACCATGGCTCATATGATGGTGTTTAGAGTAACTATTGATGGTACCTATATGTACACCCTAAGAGGTGACGGTATTATCGTCAATACACCTACAGGCTCAACTGCATATTCATTATCAGCAGGTGGTCCTATTATTGAACCAAATCTTGATGTTCTGTCACTAGTGCCAATGTTCCCACAGTCACTAAACTGCTCTCCTATTATCATTCCAGGAAAATCAGAGGTTAGAATCGACTTTGAATGTCCTGATGATATGGCAGAGTTAATTGCAATCAACTGTGATGGTCAGGTAACCATGAGAGCTGATACTAAAAGCTCTGTACTTATAAGACAGCATCACATACCTTTGACACTTATTCACCCTCAAGGTTATGACTATTACAGCCTGTTACGTCAGAAATTAGGCTGGGCTCAAAGTCTTGTTTAGGACCAAACTTTAAGTTTGAGTCTGTTTTTGGAGTAGTTATGCTTGAACAATTAATCGTAAAAGACTTTGCTTTAAGTGATAAAAATACCCTTGATTTTCATAGTGGCATGACCTGTATTACAGGTGAAACCGGTGCTGGTAAATCATTAACTGTAGATGCTTTATCTATGCTCTTAGGTGCAAGAGCAGATGCTATGTGCGTAAGAACAGGCTGTGCTAAAGCTGAGCTTGATGCGGTGTTTTCAATTGAGAACAATCAGGCTGTTATCGATTTTCTAAACGAGCGTGAGCTTACAGCAGAGGATAACACTCTAATGCTCCGCCGTGTTATAGGAGCAGATGGTAAGTCAAAGTCTTATATTAACGGTTCTCCTTGTACTTTATCCTTACTAAAAGAGCTAGGCTCTTACATTGTGGCAATTCACGGACAGCATGCAAGCATTAAGCTTATTGATAAGAACAATCAGCTATCCTTAGTAGACAGCTTTGGCAGATTAAAAGACAAAGTTGAAGCTGTAAAACTATCCTTTGATAAATATAATAAGAACCGTCAGCATTTGCAGGAACTAGCAGACGAGCAGTTAGCTGGCGCTCAGACCTATAAGACCTTACGTTATGAATTAGACTTATTAAATAAGCTTGATCTGCACGAAGGCGACTATGAGCAGATAAGCTCAGATTATGATGCCCTACAGCATCAGACACAGGCATCAGATGCTGTAGCTTTAGCTCAAGGTGTGCTTGAGAACGAAGAGCATAACATCATTGATATCATTTCTGCAAGAATTACCGATTTATCAAAAGTAGCTGTCTTTGCTAAAGACAGTATCGATCCTATTGTTGCAGATCTTTCAACTGCTTGTGAGCATTTGGATTTAGCTCGTGAAAAGTTAGATTCACTTACCTTAAAGGCTAATCCTGCTTTAGTTGAAGAGTTATCTGACAAACTCTCAAAATGCCACGAATTAGCTCGCCGTTTTGAGATAAAGCCAAACGAGCTTTATAAGATTAAAGACAAGTTAGAAAAAGATATAGAGCACTTTTTATCTTTAAAAGAGCAGATTGCATCATTAACTGCTAACGTTAAAAAGTTAAGAGATGCCTATGAGACAGAAGCTAGAGAGTTATCAGACTTAAGAGCAAAAGCTGCTACAAAGATGTCTCAGGATGTAACTTTAAAGATTAGAACCTTAGCAATGCCAGATGGCGTGTTTGAGGTTAAAGTAACTCGTGATGAGACTATAAGACCTAGAGCTACAGGTCGCGACAATGCTGAATTTTTGTTCTCAGCAAACCTAGGAGAAGCACCAAAAGGTTTAGGTGCTGTAGCCTCAGGTGGTGAGTTATCACGTCTTGCTTTAGCAATTGAGGTTTTAACCTCACGTAAAGGCTCGACACAGACATTGATCTTTGATGAGGTTGATACTGGTATCTCAGGTCGTACGGCTTCTGCTGTAGGTGAGCTGTTACACCTTTTAGGTAAGGATGTGCAGGTAATTACCGTAACTCATTTACCACAGGTTGCAGCTGCTGCTGATCATCAACTCTTAGTCTCAAAATCTCAGCAGGGGCAGAATGTAGTCTCAAATGTATCTGAGCTTGATAATGATGGTCGAGTCGAGGAAATCTCTCGTATGATGGGCGGTAACGTTGTAACAGAAGCTACTCGTCAAAGCGCTCAAGCGCTGTTAAATAAAGCCAATCAAAAAGCTTAATACAGGTTGCTTACGTGAAAAACAATACCGTCTTTGTAAAAGGAAATCTTAAGGTTCATATCCGCTGGGCTAATGTGACCGATGCAAGCAATATCGCTCGCCTTGAACTTAATGCCTCTCATTATGAGAATCGCAGGGAACCTTTTACCTTTACCCATCCTCAATTTACTGCACTATGGGAGAACCGTCTTTCTGATGAAAATTATCGGACAGTGCTTGCTTGTGGTGCAAAAAATCTCTATGGTTTCTTAACTTTTAAAAATGAAATAGAGTCAGGTAAAATTCTCGCACTGTATATCGATCCGCTTTATATGCGCCTTGGAATAGGTAAACTCTTACTTCAGACAGCAGAACAGATGGTTAGAATCAAGGGCGGATCATCAATCGAAGTTGATGTGGAAGTGCTCAATAAAAGGGCAATCAGCTTCTACACCTCGTTACAATTTGCAAAAGTAAGTGTAAAATTAGACCACTTAATTGTTATGCGAAAGGAGTTTTATAATGCTTAAGGTTGGTATTGTAGGTTTAGGCGGACGCATGGGACACGCACTGTGGGACTGCTGTTTAGGTCTTGATGGCGCAAAGGTTGTATGCGGCATTGATAAGAGCACCGATACACTACCATCAGGCTGCAATGTTGAAGTTGTAGATGAGCCTTCAAAACTGTCAGCTGCTCCTGACATGTTCATCGATTTCTCTCGTCCAGAGTGCTCATTAAATATTCTTGAATATGCAAAGCAGCATAACTGCAAAGTTATCTTAGGTACCACAGGTTTCGATTACGAGCAGCGCGATAAGATTAAGGAATACTCAAAGCATATTCCTATCGTTTTTGCTGCTAACTTCTCTGTTGGCGTTAACGTTTTATTAAACCTTGTTAAAAAGACAGCTCAGATCATGGCTGATGCTGATATCGAAATTGTTGAAGCTCACCACCGTTATAAGGTAGACAGCCCATCAGGCACTGCTTTAGCAATTGGCGAGGCAGCTGCTGAAGGTCGTCACGTAAATCTAAAAGACGTTATGGTAGCAGGTCGTAACGGTATTACTGGCGAGCGTATCTACGGTTCTATCGGTTTCTCATCAATCCGTGGTGGTGATATCGTAGGTGAGCATACTGCTATGTTCTGCTCAGAAGGTGAGCGCGTTGAGTTAAGCCATATTGCAACCTCACGTCAGACCTTCGCTCGTGGAGCATTCAGAGCTGCTCTATGGCTTGAGAACAAGAAACCAGGTTTATATGATATGAATGAAGTTTTAGGTCTGAATAAGGCTTAAGCTTACCTTTATTCATACAAAAGCCAGAACCTAAAATCGTGGTTCTGGCTTTTTCACATCAATACTTACATCAAAGAACTATCTTACATCAATTATTTCAATTACATTAAAGCCGCTAAAATACCTCCATCTACAGGGATCTCTGTACCTGTTACAAAGTCAGACAGAGGGGAAGCTAAGAATAAAGCTACTTTTGCTACATCCTCAGGTTCACCAATTCTGCCCATAGGAGTTCTGCCTACTAATTTTTGAGTAAGCTCTTTGTTGTTTAAAATGCCTTTGGTCATATCTGTTTTAATGTAGCCAGGAGCAATCGCATTTGACTGAATATTGTATTTTGCCCACTCTACAGATTGAGTCTTGGTCAACATCTTAATTGCACCTTTTGAAGCACTATAAGCTGCCATACCAGGACTGGTTACATCAGCTAAGATAGATGCAAGATTTATGATTTTGCCACCACCTTTTTCTTTCATCATCGGGAAGCATTTCTGGCTTAAATTAAAGGCAGCTGTAAGATTGGTATCTAGAACTTTATCCCAAAGCTCAATATCAGTAGTTTCAATAGAATTTGAGTTAGCAGTGCCTGCTGCGTTAACCAGAATATCAATAGAAATACCGTCAGCTTTAAAGCGCTTGAATACCTCTTCTACAGCAGTATTAGAAGTAATGTCACAAGGAACAGCAAATACTTCTTTACCTGTAGGATCTAACTCCTTTGCTGTGGTAGAGAGCTTGTCAGCACTCCTTGCCATGATATAGATCTTAGCTCCATTCTTATTTAGAATGCGGGCAATCTCTTTACCTATACCTTGACTTGCACCGGTAACTAGTGCGGTTTTGCCTTCAAGTAACATAAAAAGCTCCTTAGTTTTATTCTTATCTTTTCTAAAGTTTAGGTCAGATTTTGAGTATTTAAAGTGAAGTGATAAATCTAATGCTAATTTTGTTAGCTGTAACAAAGTTTTGATTTAATGGAGGTTTTTTATTGTAAAAAGGTGCTATGGGAGGAATGAAATTGAAAAGACAGAGCCTAAATAAAAGTTAGTAGACATTTGTCTACTAACTTTAAAAAAGCCTTAAATGAGCTATACCTTAGATTATCAGCTCAGCTAAAGTCGCACCTCCAAGACAGGCACATGTAAGACCGATAAGTCTAGGGATCATAAAAGAGTGGTTTAAATAGTATTTTCCAATCTTTGTGGCGCCTGAGATTCCAAAGTTTACAGTTGCAATATCTGAAGGGTAATTAGGAATAAAGAAGTAAGCATAAGTATCAGGCATTAAAACAATTAGAATTGGACTTAGCAGACCGATTGCTGCTGCAACTGGTATTAAGATTTTAGCAGTTGCTGCCTGTTAGTTTACTGCGATTTATACTAAAGACAGAATCTTTTTCAAGATCTTTACCTCTAAAGTTAGAGTATAAAGACAGTAAGAATACACCTACTAAGTTAGCAGGGATGTTTACAAGTAAGATCTTAAATAAGGTCAAATCCTCAAATCTGGGAAGCTGCAGCACATCTTTACCCAAATAACAGGATACTACAGCTGAAATAGGGGATGTTACAAGTCACATTTGAGAGGCTACAGAAGTTGCTGTCATCGGTCTTTCAGGACGAATTTTATTCTTTAGCGCAATTTCGCCAATGATAGGCATGATGGTATATACAGCATGGCCTGTACCTAACATTAAGGTTTAAGCATAGGTAACCATTGGTCCAAAGAAAGTGATCTTTTTAGGATCTTTATGTAACATACGCTCTGCGTACTGCAATATACGCTTAAGACCGCCTGAAGTTTCTAAGATAGAAGCACAGCTTACAACTGCGATGATGATAAGCATTACATCAACTGAGGGGAGGTAGGAGGCATTCTTAATACAAATACTTCAATACATAAGCCTACGCCTGAGACTACACCCAGCACCATACCGTCAAATCTGCTACCAATATATAAGGTAGCAATTAAAAATATAAATTCCGCTATGAGCAGTTAATCAATTTTCTTAAAATTTTCAATTTTTCACAAAATGACGCGGAAATATATATAAATCTTCGAAATTGACAAAAAAAGCCCCAAAATAATCAATTTTGGGGCATTTTGAACTTAATTATTTAGAGGAGTAAATCTATTAGATTACACCCTGAGCAATCATTGCATCAGCTACTTTACGGAAGCCAGCGATGTTAGCACCTAATACTAGGTTGCCTTCAACACCGAACTCACGAGCGGTATCAGCAACGTTCTTGTATAGGTTGGTCATAATGGTGTGTAACTTCTGATCAACTTCCTCGAAGGTCCAAGCTGTCATACCAGCGTTCTGCTCCATCTCTAACTGAGAAGTAGCAACACCACCAGCGTTAGCTGCCTTTGCAGGACCATAAGCAATCTTAGCCTTTAAGAACTGATCGATAGCACCTAAGGTTGAAGGCATGTTAGCACCTTCTGCTACAACCTTGCAGCCGTTAGCTAATAGGGTCTTAGCATCTTCCTCATTTAACTCGTTCTGAGTTGCGCAAGGGAAAGCACAATCTACGTTGTAAGTCCAAACCTGGTGTTTGCCTGCTGGGTACTTATCAACTGGAGTGTACTGAGCTGTTGGAACTAACTCTGCATAACGGGTTAAACGTGCACGCTCAACTTCCTTAACCTGCTTTAATACGTCTACCTTGATGCCATTTGGATCATAGATAGTACCGTTAGAATCTGATACGGTAACAGGGGTTGCACCTAACTGGATTAACTTCTCGCAGCAGTAGATAGCTACGTTACCTGAACCTGATACAGCGCACTTCTTGCCCTTTAATGAATCGCCACGATCCTTTAACATAGCATCAGTGAAGTAAACGGTACCGTAACCTGTAGCCTCAGTACGTGCTAAAGAACCACCGTAGGTTAAACCTTTACCAGTTAAAACACCCTCATAACGAGTGGTTAAACGCTTGTAAGCGCCGTACATGTAACCGATCTCACGACCACCAGTACCGATATCACCAGCAGGAACGTCGATAGTAGCACCAATGTAACGGTGTAACTGGATCATGAAAGCCTGGCAGAAACGCATGATTTCAGTCTCTGACTTACCCTTAGGATCGAAATCAGAACCACCCTTTGCACCACCGATAGGGGTACCAGTTAATGAGTTCTTTAAGATCTGCTCTAAACCTAAGAACTTTAATACGCCTTCATTTACTGTTGGGTGTAAACGGATACCACCCTTGTAAGGACCAATTGCTGAATTGAACTGTACACGGTAGCCCTTGTTAACCTGAACTTCGCCCTTATCATCAACCCACTCAATACGGAAAGAAATAGTTCTCTCAGGCTCAGTCATACGCTCTAAGATCTTGTACTTCTCATACTTAGGCTCTTTATCTACTACAGGCTGTAATGTGTTTAAGATTTCCTCAGCTGCCTGTAAGAATTCTGGCTGGTATGGATACTTAGCTTTTAAAGAGTCTAATACTCTCTGTGTGTATGACATTTAATGTCTCCTGTTTACCTGTTGATAAAATCGTTTTACCGGTCTTAGGACCGATAAGAAAAGTTTGTTTTAATTTGTTGAAATCAAATTTACAATTCTTAATTTTAGCTTGCAATACCAAATTGAATATTCACATATTTGGTGCAGATCTGATTTAAAACAGTGCACATTGTTAGTGAAAACTATGTAAATACAATGTAACTTATTATCAAATAAGAAAAAATTTTGTGACAAAACCATAACTTTATATGCAATTTTAAAGAGCATTTTTCAAAAATGACTTTAGTAAAATAAATTAAGATCAAGTAGTTAATAGAATATTTAAGAAATGAGAACTGTGATTTAATTTAGTGCACTAAATTTAGATTATTTAAAGTTAAATGTAATTAAATTTCCCTTAAACAGTGCATTAGTAAATTAAAGATGAGGGATAAAAAAAGCCTCCTATTTGTATAGGAGGCAACTACCAACAGGCAAATGTTTAGTGACTAATTTCCTTTTAAGAAATCGTCAACTGCAGCAGCACATTGTCTACCTTCTGCGATGGCGTAGACAACTAGTGACTGGCCCTTTCTGCCGTCACCTGCTGCGAATACTTTCTTGTTTGAGGTTTGATATGCACTCTCACCTTGAACTTCAGCTTTGATATTGCCGCGTTTGTCTGTCTCTAATGCAAACTCTTTAATTAAAGCAGATGAAGGATGTGAGTACCCCATAGCAATCAGGACTACGTCAGCTTTAATCTTGCTTTCAGTACCCTTGATACCCTCAAAGTGGCGACCTTCACCCCACTTTACTTTCTCGGTTACAACAGCTTCTAGCTTGTCTTTACCTTCAAAAGCGGTGGTGTTAGTTGAGAATAATCTTGTGCAACCTTCTTCATGTGAAGTAGAAGTACGCTTGATCTTTCTCCAATCAGGCCATGCCATGGTTAAATCAACACTCTCTGGCAACTCGTCATGGTAATCTAACTGGGTTACTGAGGCTGCACCTTTACGGATTGAAACACCGATACAGTCTGATGCAGTTTCACCACCACCGATTACCACAACGTTCTTACCACGAACATCAATAGGATTCTCGCAGTCACCATTGTTCTCACGGTTCTGAGCGATTAAGAAATCTAAAGCAAAGTAGATGCCCTTTAAATCACGACCAGGTAATCTTAAATCACGTGGAGCCTCAGAGCCTGGAGCTAGAACGATAGCGTCATAGTTATCTAATAACTCCTGACCACGAACTTCATTTAATGAGTCGTTATGAACACCGTGCTCTAAGTTCTTGATAGCACCGACGATAGTTGAGGTCTTAAAGGTAATGCCTTCCTGCTCTAACTGAGAAATTCTTCTGTCTAGAATTTCTTTTGGCAGTTTGAAATCAGGAATACCGTAGCGTAACAGACCACCAATCTTGTTCATCTTTTCAACTACAGTTACAGTGTGACCAAAACGGTTTAACTGCTGAGCTGCAGCTAGGGCTGCTGGACCTGAACCTACTACACATACTTTTTTACCTGAACGGTGCTCAGTGATAACAGGTTTTACCAGACCATGCTCAAAAGCGTATTCAGCAATCTTTCTTTCAACAGACTTAATACCTACAGCTTTACGGTGAATACCTAAGGTACAACCCTCTTCACACAGAGCAGGGCAGATACGACCTGTGATCTCTGGGAAGTTATTGGTAGCTGACAGTACGTTGTAAGCCTTGTTCATCTGCTCTTCAGATACAAACTCGTTAAAGTCAGGTGAATCATTGTGTAATGGGCACTCATGCATACAGAATGGAATACCGCAGTCCATGCAACGACCAGCCTGAATTTTAGCCTGCTCGTCAGTTAAGGTACCGTAGATTTCACAGAAGCTCTTTACACGCTCTTCAACTGGAACATGAGGCTGTTCGATACGCTCAAATTCAATAAATCCTCTTAAAAAGCCCATCTTAGTGTGCCTCCTTCATTGCGTTTAATGCGTTGAAGTATTCAACGGGGAATACCTTGACGAAGTGTTGCAGTTCAACATCGAAGTTTTCTAAGATCTTCTTGGCAACCTTACTTGATGTCATATTCAAGTGACGTGTTAACAGAGTCTTTAGAACCTCTTCGTCTGATTTTCCCTGATGCAGAGGAATTGCAGGATCGGCCTTGTTTGCCTTAACCACATTGCTTACGTTAAATGCACCCTTGGCAAGGTGTGATCTGAAGGTAGCGTCCTTATCGTAAACGTAAGCCATACCACCTGACATACCGGCAGCAAAGTTTCTACCAGTAGTTCCTAAGACTACGACTGTACCACCTGTCATATATTCACAACCGTGGTCACCGCAACCTTCGGTTACAGCATCAGCGCCAGAGTTTCTTACAGCAAAACGTTCTCCGCAAACACCGCTAAAGTAAGCTTCACCAGATGTAGCACCGTATAAGCAGGTGTTACCACCGATGATGTTCTGTTGAGGATCACCATCAAAAGCTGCACTCTCATGAACAGCGATGATACCGCCTGACATACCCTTACCGACATAGTCGTTAGCAAGACCTGACAGATTTAAGGTAACACCCTTTTCAAGGAAGGCGCCAAATGACTGACCTGCTGTACCTGATAACTTAAAGGTAATAAAGTTGTCTGGTAATTCCTTCTTTAAAGATGCAATTAAGCCAGAGGTATAAGTACCAACTGAACGGTTTACGTTAACAACTGCTGAGTCAATAGTAATTGGCTTGTTATCTTCAATAGCTTTTAGAACTTTAGCTTCAAACTTCTTATCTAGAGCCTTATCAATCTCATGCTGCTGAGAGATTGCATGGTGAGCAACCTCATTAGCAAAAGCAGGATCCTTAAAGAAAATTCTCTCAAAGCTTAAGTTTCTAGCTTTAGCAAATTCGCTGTCTGATATCTTGGTTAGAAGTTCAGCATGACCGATTAAGTCTTCAAACTTCTTAAAGCCAAGTTCAGCCATGATCTCACGTACTTCACGAGCTACATAGTGGAAGTAATTCTCAAGCTGCTCTGGAGTACCGATGAACTGTTTACGCAGTTCAGGATCTTGAGTTGCAATACCAGTAGGACAGGTGTTCTTCTGGCACTTTCTCATGATGGTACAACCCATACATACTAATGGAGCAGTACCGAAACCGAACTCATCAGCACCTAACAAAGCACCGATGATTACGTCACGACCTGTCTTAATCTGACCGTCAACCTGTAAGGTTACACGTGAACGTAACTTGTTCATAACTAGAGTCTGTTGTACGTCAGCAAGACCAATTTCCCAAGCAGAACCTGCGTGTTTTACAGATGAAGCTGGAGCTGCACCTGTACCACCATCGTGACCCGAAATTACGATATGGTCTGCCTTACACTTTGCAACACCAGCTGCAACAGTGCCGATACCAACTTCAGATACCAGTTTTACTGAGATGTCTGCCTTGGTATTAGCAAGTTTCAGATCGAAAATCAGCTGAGCCAGATCCTCAATTGAGTAAATATCGTGGTGTGGTGGAGGAGAAATCAAACCAATACCAGGTAATGAGTGACGCAGTTTACCAATGTATTTTGATACCTTGTGACCTGGTAACTGACCACCTTCACCAGGTTTTGCACCCTGTGCCAGTTTAATCTGAATTAAATCAGCAGTTGACAGATAATCGGTGGTTACACCAAAACGACCAGATGCTACCTGCTTGGTACGTGAACGTAATGAATCTCCCTTGTGCAGAGGAATATCAACTACTACATCATCACCTAAGATAGCCTTAGTAGAGGTTTCTTTATCGATGATGCCATCACGGCGAGGATCTTCACCACCTTCACCTGAGTTTGACATCGCACCTAATCTGTTCATGGCAATGGCCATGGTGGTGTGAGCTTCAGTTGAAATAGCACCCATTGACATAGCAGAACAGGCAAAGCGGTGGATAATGCTCTCTTCGCTTTCAACTTCGCTAATATCGATAGGATTAGTCTTCTTGAATTTGAATAAACCACGGATGGTCATCAAACGCTTTGACTGATCGTTGATGATCTGTGCATATTTCTTGTACTCATCGTATGAGCCAGAACGAACTGCTCTTTGCAGGTGAACTACAGCATCAGGAGTCCACATATGCTCTTCACCGTCATATCTCCAGTTCAGATCGCCACCCTGTAATAGTGATGGATCTTTTAGCTCAATCTTTCTGAAGGCTGCTTTGTGAGTTTCTACTGCTTCTTGAGCAATATCAAACAGACCTACACCTTCGATTGGGCTTGGAGTATTTGTAAAGTACTTATCAACAAATTCTGAGGATAGACCTACAGCTTCAAAGATCTGTGCGCCGATGTATGACATGTAGGTACAGATACCCATCTTAGCCATAGTCTTGTAAAGACCCTTATCAATAGCGTGGATGTAGTTATCCTGATACTGTTTAGCAGTCTTAGCATCTGGTGCTAATTCTGATACTACACGTAATGCTACATATGGGTGGATAGCTTCAGCACCATAACCGCCTAAGAGGGCAAAGTGATGAACTGTACGAGCAGAACCTGTTTCAACAACTAAGCCTGTGCTTGTACGTAAGCCGTTCTCAACTAAGCATAAGTGAACAGCTGATGTTGCTAACAGAGCTGGAATTGCAAGTCTATCAGCTGCTACATTTCTATCAGAAATGATTAGGATATTGTGACCTGTCTTTACAGCATCGATAGCTGCAGCTCTAATAGAAGCTAATCTTGCTTCGATACCGTCTTTACCCCATGAAAGAGGGTAGGTGATATCCAATTCTTTAGAACGGAATTTGTTATCGGTAAACTTGCTGATGTTGCGGATCTTTTCCATTTCAACAGCATCAAGTATAGGCTGCTGAACCTCCAGTCTTACAGGAGGGTTGTTATCCATAATATTTAGAAGATCAGGACGAGGACCAATGAATGACACCAGTGAGGTTACCATCTCTTCACGAATAGGATCGATAGCAGGGTTTGTAACCTGAGCGAAGAGCTGACGGAAGTAGTCATATAAGCTCTTTGGCTTGTTAGATAAAACAGCTAAAGGAGCATCATTACCCATTGAAAGAACAGGCTCTTGACCATTTACAGCCTTAGGCTTTAATAATCTTTCAACATCTTCACGGGTATAACCGAATACGCCCATTAGAGCTTTGGTATTTAAGTTCAAACCTACAGTTGAGGTTTCATCCTTAATATCGGTTAACTTGATACGAACCTTGTCTGTCCACTCTTGATAAGGACGTAGTGTAGCCAAGCTTAACTTGATTTCCTTATCATCGATGATACGCCCCTGCTCAGTATCGATTAAAAGCATACGACCTGGTTCTAGTCTCCAGTGACGAGCGATTCTGCTCTCGTCAATCTTTAGAGTACCTTCTTCTGAAGCTAGAATTACAAGATCGTCTTTAGTTACGATGTAACGAGCAGGACGCAGACCGTTTCTGTCTAATGTTGCACCGATCTGACGACCATCAGTAAAGGCAACAGCAGCAGGACCGTCCCATGGCTCCATCATTGCAGCATAGTATTCATAGAAAGCTCTGAGTTTTGGATCCATCAGAGCATCTTTTTCCCATGCTGAAGGGATCATCATCATTGCAGCCTGAGCTAATGAGTAACCAGACATAGTTAGTAGCTCAAATACGTTATCAAATGAAGCTGAATCTGACTGACCCTGGAAGATTAAAGGCCATAATTTCTCTAAATCTTTACCAAATACAGGTGAAGAAATGTTCTTTTCACGAGCTTTAATCCAGTTAAAGTTACCACGTAAGGTGTTAATTTCACCGTTGTGAGCAATCATTCTGAATGGGTGTGCTAGTGACCATTGAGGGAAAGTATTAGTTGAGAAACGCTGGTGGATTAGAGCAATAGCACTGGTGCAGCGGCTATCGTTTAAATCACGGTAGTATTCACCAACCTGATTTGCTAATAACTGACCTTTATAAACAATGGTACGAGCTGAGAATGATGGAATATAGAATTCTTTGCAGTGTTTTAATTTTAGGTTTGAAATCGCAATTGAAGCTGACTTACGGATGATGTACAGCTTACGCTCTAGAGCGTCGGTTACTAAGACGTCTGGAGAGTGACCTACGAAAATCTGTCTAATTACAGGCTCTTTTTCGCGAACAACAGGGGACATTGGGATAGTCTCATTTAGAGGAACGTCTCTCCAACCTAGGATAATCTGTCCTTCTGCTAAAATAGCGCGTTCAATTTCTTCTTGGCAAGCGTGTCTTGATGCTTCCTCACGTGGTAGGAAAATCATACCTACACCGTATTCACCAGGAGGAGGAAGTTTTACGCCCTGAGCCATCATATCATCACGGAAGATCTGATCAGGGATCTGAATCAAAATGCCGGCACCATCGCCCTGCAGTGGATCTGCACCTACTGCTCCGCGGTGAGTCAGGTTCTTTAGGACTTCTAGTCCCTGACTTACGATGCTGTGGCTTCTTTGACCTTTGATGTGAGCAATGAAACCGACACCGCATGCATCGTGTTCATTTTCACTTCTGTATAAGCCAGAATTAGTCATTTATGTGTCACCTTTTGCGAGTGGTATATATACAATAAGGGCCCTAAACGGGCCCTTTTTTGAAAACTTTTACAGTTTTCTTATTATTATCACCCCATTTTTGATGGGGTGTTTTTAACCCATTTCGTTAAATTATAGGCTGTAGTACAGCTCGAACTCAGCAGGATGTGGAGTTGAACGTACGCGGGTATCTTCAGCTGCCTTTAACTCAATGTAAGCGTTAATCATATCCTCAGAGAATACGCCACCAGCAGTTAAGTAGTCGTGGTCAGCCTGTAAAGCCTTTAGAGCCTCATCTAAAGAACCGCAAACCTGTGGGATGTTAGCAGCTTCCTCAGGTGGTAAGTCGTATAGATTCTTATCCATAGCCTCACCTGGGTCTAACTTGTTTAAGATACCGTCAAGGCCAGCCATTAACATTGCAGCGAATGCTAAGTATGGGTTTGCCATACAATCTGGGAAACGTACCTCAATATGAGCAGTCTTAGGATTGATTGCATATGGAATACGGATTGAAGCTGAACGGTTAGCAGCTGAGTAAGCTAACATTAAAGGAGCCTCGAAACCAGGAACCAAACGCTTGTATGAGTTGGTTGATGGGTTTGTGAAAGCATTTAATGACTTAGCGTGCTTGATGATACCACCGATGTACCATAAAGCTTCCTGTGATAGACCGCCGTATAAGTTACCTGCGAAGATGTTCTTGCCATCTTTACCGATTGACTGGTGACAGTGCATACCTGAACCGTTGTCTCCATAAATTGGCTTTGGCATGAAGGTAGCTGTCTTACCATACTGGTTTGCTACGTTCTGTACAACATACTTGTAAATCTGAACCTCATCAGCCTTCTTGGTTAATGAGTTGAACTCAGTAGCGATTTCGTTCTGACCTGCAGTTGCAACTTCGTGGTGGTGTGCTTCGATAACTAAGCCCATCTCCTGCATTACTTTACACATTGCAGAACGGATGTCCTGTGATGAATCTACTGGAGGAACTGGGAAGTAACCGCCTTTAACTGCTGGACGATAGCCTTTGTTACCGCCTTCGTACTCAGTAGCTGAGTTCCAAGCAGCTTCGATATCATCGATAGCTACGAATGAACCTGAAATATCAGACTTGAAACGAACATCATCAAATAAGAAGAATTCTGGCTCTGGACCGAAGAAAGCCTTGTCACCGATACCGGTTGATTTTAAGTAATCCTCAGCGCGCTTTGCAACTGAACGAGGATCACGGTCGTAACCAGTTAAGGTCTGTGGCTCTAAGATATCGCAACGAACGATAATGGTTGGATCGGCATAGAAAGGATCTAACATAACGGTGGTGATATCAGGCATTAAGATCATGTCTGACTTATCAATACCACGCCAGCCTGCGATTGAAGAACCGTCAAACATCTTGCCCTGCTCGAAGAATTTCTCATCGATGCAAGAAATAGGTAGAGAAATATGCTGCTCTTTACCTTTAGTGTCAGTAAATCTTAAATCAGCAAAAACAACGTCGTTATCTTCGATGAGTTTTTTTACTTCACTGTAATCCTTGATTGCCATTTAGGTGCTCCTAATTTTTCAATTGATGGGGTATTACGTACCCGTTCTTTAATGTCTGAGTAAATTTTCGTGGTTATAGTGAACTCTGTCAAAGCATATTTGTACTGGCACTAAAACTACACGTCATATTTTACTATATGTTGCATTATGGTGCGATACCTAAAAAATATAGATAAAACATAAAGATAGAATAAATATCTTAAGTGTAGTAAAGATAATTGAAGTAAAGTCTATTTTTCAAAGAAATCGTAAAATTATTATTTAATTGATTTTTAAAGATAATTTGAAAACAACAGGAAATTTGTTAAAAAAGCGCATTGCACACTTTTAGAGCGCTAATTTTGATAATTAATGCATTTTTTTGTGGCATTTGGATGCTGTATTTTGTTTTTATTCTAAAGACTGTGTTAAGAAAATTTGTTTTGAGAGTATTGTTTGAAGGGGGAGGTCTCTTATTGGAAGATTTTAGCTTTTAAGATCCTTTTCTTAGATTTTCTATCTAGACTTCTATGATGTTTGTTTTGATTTTTAGTTATCTTATTAAGTGTTTTCTCCACTTAAAAGATATTGGAGAAACTTGATGCTCTTACGAGATTGTTTCCATAGCATTCTGAGCTTTCTTGCTATCAGTACTGCTAGAAATGCTATCGAGCATCTTTGAAATCTCCTAACTTATAGATCAACTTGCTTATGATCCAAAAAGAACCTATCGTAATAAATATCAGTGCAGAAATTTTTACGACAAGACAAGAGTCACTTTTATTATTTGGGTAGCAGTAAAATATCACAAATGCGAGCGCACCAGTGCACGATAAGAATTGCTTTTAGTACACCTACTCATTGCATATAAAACTCTCAATACGTTCTAGCTTGTGTGAATTAAGCTAGAACGAGACAAATATCATTATTAAATCCTCTTCTAAGAGAATTTATCCATTAACCTTCATAGAGTAGACCTCTTCGTTAATAAAGAAATCACCCATGTCTAATCCAGTGTCTCTTACTTTTTCCATTCCCTGTTTTACATAGAAATCAAGACCAGGATTATGCTTGTTAATTAGTAACTCTATTGTGCAAGGTTTTGGATGATTTTCCTTAACATATTCTACAACATGATTAAAAAGAGCTGTTCCTACACCTTTTCCCTGGTTTTTTATCTCAACATAGATCTTTTGCATCAAGAAAAGATCAGGTCCATGCTGTATAACTGAAACTGCAGCTGTATCTTCACCATCTAAGTTAGCTATAAAGTAAACTTTGCCTGAGTTGATAGCATCCTGCAAAGCTTCCTGTGAATAGTACTTGTCTAACATAAAGTCTATCTGAGAAGTATTTAAAACACTCTTGAAAGTGTTTGGTACTAAGACATCAGCTAATTGTTTTAAAACTTTTACATCCGAAAAATCTGCTTTTCTAATTGAGATCATAGTGACCTCCTTATCTAAAACCTAACTTAAGTATAGGAATAATTTAGAGAATATCTATTTTTGCACCAAAATTTTCTTAAACTCCCTTGAAAATATTTAACATTGCTCATATTTTTTACTGAACAATTTATTTTACTGTGTGCAAAATGTTCAGTTTTAAGATTTAGCTATCTCTTTGTTTTCTCACAAAAACTATTGAATAGTATTTAAATATAGAAAATAGCTATAGCCGACAATTCAAATATAGTATTAGCCAAAGTTTTTTTGTTTGATTAGACTAAATTCATACCAACGAGGAATAGTAAAAATGAAAAACGCAGTTAACACATATTTAATTGACAGCACAGACAATGCAATAAGCATTGCAAAGCTTGCAAAACAAGATCCTAAATTAACCGTGTTCTCTTCAATGATGTTCATGTGTGCTATGTGTATGTGTTATCTGTCAATGTCAGGTGGAGCCTTGTAATTAACACATAGCAAGCAAAAAAAACACAAGAAGGGCTCTCAATGAGCTCTTTTTTTTGACCTAAATTTTCAAAGTAAATGCTCATATTGATTTAAAAGAATTGGATAACATCATGAAATTATCAGTAAAGTCAGTATTAGCATCAGTAGTTTTAGCTATAGTATCAACTCAGGCACAAGCTTGGGATAAGACCAATGTAAAGGTTTGTGTAGTAGGTGAAAACAACGAATTCTGGCAACCAATTATCGATAAGTTAAGAAAAGAGGGTGTAAATCTAGAGTTAGTTCGTTTTGCAACTTATCCATTGCCAAATCTAGCATTAGAAGATGGCGAGATTGATTTAAATGCTTTCCAAACCGGCGCTTTTTTAAAGACAGAGTCTAAAGAGCATAACTACCATTTAGTTGCTATCGGCACCACTGTGATTACTCCTTTATCTTTATACTCTGACAAGATTAAGTCACCAAAAGACATAAAAGCTAGTGATACCGTAACCTTAGCTAATGATCCTATCTCTACAGGTCGAGGTCTTCGTGTATTAGAAGATCTTGGTTTTATAAAGATTAAGGATGGAGCAGGTTACTTACCAGGTCGTTAAGATGTAGTTGAGAACAAACAGAACTTAAAGTTCTTTTTTGTAGATGCTGCTAATACTTACAACGCACTACCAGATGTAACCGTAGGCTTTATTAACGGTGGCTATGCTGTAGATCATGGCTTAACCCCTCGTACTGATGCTATCTATACAGAAAAGACTGAAGGATGGGGACTTGAAAATCCATTTGTTAATGTGATTGCCACAAGAGAGGCAGAAAAAGATGATCCTCTGTATCAGCACATTGTTGAGTTATACCACACAAAAGAGGTAGCTGACATCATCTCAAATTCCTACAAAGGCGCATTGATTCCTGCTTTTAAGTACTAGCAACAGCTCATAACAATAAGAATTCGTACATAGGTGTACAAGGGGTAAGAGAATGTCAAAAAAGGTTATTTATCTAGCAGGTGGCTACTTTTGGGGAGTATCAGAGTACTTCTCACGTATAGATGGAGTGCTTTTTGCAGTTACAGGTTATGCAAACTCAGATGTAAAGTCTCCAGCTTATGAAGAGGTAAAGTCAGGCATTACCGGTGCTGCTGAAACTGTAGAGGTTACCTACGATTCAGATAAGGTAGCTCTAAAAACACTGTTACGTCAGTTCTTTAAGATAATCGATCCTGTGTCCTTAAATAAGCAGGGCGAGGATAGCGGTACTAAGTACAGAACCGGTATTTACTACTTCTATGATGATGACATTGCAACCATAGACGAAGTCTTTGCTGATGAGCAGAGAAAGTACGAGAAAAAGATAGTAACTCAAAAGGGCAGATTACGTAACTTCTACAACGCTGAGGATTACCATCAGGATTATTTAAAAAAGAATACTCAAGGTTACTGCCATATCGATTTTTCCTCACTAAATGATCTTAAAGAGGATAAAAAGCAGTTTGTAGATCCTGATAAATATCAAGCACCTGACAGAGAAACTCTAAAGACCAAACTTTCAGCTCAAGCTTATGAAGTTACACAGCATGCAGCAACTGATCCTAAATTTAAAGGAGAGCACAATGACAATTTTAAGAAAGGTATTTACGTTGATCCTATTACAGGAGCCCCACTATTTGTCTCAACAGATAAATGCGAATCCAGATGCGGTTGGCCTGCTTTTTCAAAGCCAATTGCTGACACTGTCCTGTCACGGCATTTAGATACTTCTTTAAATCGTCAGAGAATTGAGGTTAGAAGTAAGACCAGTAATGCTCATTTAGGTCATGTCTTTACTGACGGTCCTAAAGAAACAGGTGGTTTGCGCTACTGCATTAACAGCTCCGCCTTAAGGTTTATTCCTTTTGAAGAATTAGATGAGAAAGGCTACGGGGAGTTTAAAAAGTACGTAAAGTAAAAGATTAGATAGTAAGTTTGTAAAAATTCATTAAATAAGATTACCATAAAACACGAGATGCTCTAAGGAACACTTTAGAGCCTCTTCTTTAGTTTTGGTAACTAGTCAGAATGCTCATCTTATTTCTTTTGGTGATCTCCATGTAGACCCAGAAAAATCCTACCTTGGTTAGAGTTAATTTTCCTCACTCAACAACTACAGCCTATAGCACTCATAAAATATAAATCCCAACTGAAACGATTGTTGATGGTTAAGTCAAGGAGTTCCTCTAAGTCATACACATCAAAAATTGAAGAATAGTGCATTTGTACACATTAGTACAACTGTCGAAAATATGATTCATATGATAAACAACTCAATGTTTTCTTCTTAACTAAATTAAAGCAATGGTAATCAGATTATGGAATGATGTTATATAAAATAACAGAGGTAAATAAAACAGAAAATATAATGAAAGGTGGACTTTATGAGATTTATCTATTCTATTAAAGATAGATGTATTTATACTCAGATTTTGAATGCATTTGAATTTGATTTAGAGCATAACGGTACAATCAAAACCATAAGATTAACGAAAGAGATCGATATGATTGATGCTTACGCTCCATGTACATTTTTTGGATACAAGTTTGAAGATAATATAGATGAAACTCTTAGAAAAAAAGCAATAGATTATCTTGAAACATCATTAGATTATAAGACTTTCTGTAAACTGGCAAGAGGAAGCATATGGACCTTAGACAGAGAATTAAATATCTTTGATTTTAAAACAGTTGTTTATCAAACAACTAAATCAAGATTTGATTATTTATTTTCTGTTACTGCTTATCATATCAATGCAGGTTATTTTGTATCAGATCTGTTGATTACAGAATTGACCAAAAATATAGAATTTGATTATGACGGATATACATTGTTTTTAAGACAACATAATGTGAATGAAAATGACATTACTGAATCTTGCAATGTAGTTAAAGCTATGGTTGGAAATCTCCATAACCTGCCATATTTTAAGGTAGTGGAAAGTACAAAAGCCTATTTTATGAGTGCACAAAATACAAAAGCTAAATATGGAGACTTTTTAAATAAGTTCTTTACGTTTAAGTCTCAAAGACAAGCAGAAGCATTTGAAGCTGTTCAAAAAGATTACTTGTTGCTTATAGCTGATATTTCTGCGTCTCACTTTGCAATAAAATCTACTCTGAATAATATAAGAGCATTAAATCCTAAATGTGAAATCATAGTTTTTTTTGTGGGGGCTTCGGCAAAAGAGGTGTTGCCTTAACCCCAGGAAAATCTTCCTTTAGAACATATTTCTCTATGGTGTATTTATGTGAAAACATAATATTTACCTTATGCGTAGTAAAGATAAAGTCCACCAAAAGTTTCTCTTAACTAAAAAACTCACAAACGAATATGGTAGCTCTCCAACATATACATGCGATAAGCTCTGCTGAAGGCCCTTATTGTGTTTTGCAGAAATTTAATGAACATGATCACCTAAAAACACAAGAGGCCCTAAAGTTATCCTTTAGAGCCTCTTCTTTAGCTTAAGATCTTAAGTTTATTTTGAATACTTCTCATCAACTAACTTGTGAAGTTCCTGTAGAGAGTGTACTGATGCGTACTCATCTGCACCTACAGCCTCGATACATGCAAATGCAGCATTTAAGGTTGTAGTGTAGTAGATGCCGTAACGTAAGCAGCTTCTACGTAATGAACGAGAGTCTTCAACAGACTGACGACCTTCTGTAGTGTTGATAACCCAGCTGTAACGACCTGACTTGATGAAATCAAGTAAGTTTGGTCTGCCTTCGTATACCTTGTTTACAAGTACGCAATCAAGACCTGCAGCCTTTAATACATTGCATGTACCCTTAGTACCTTCTAGCTTGAAGCCTGCTGCAACTAATAACTTACCTAAAGCTGGTAATCTATCCTGATCTGACTTCTTGATTGACAGTAAGATAGTACCGCTTCTCTGTACAGGTGCCTTAGCAGCTAACTGTGACTTAGCATAAGCCTCAGGGAATGTTGTAGCTGTACCCATAGTCTCACCTGTTGATCTCATTTCAGGTCCTAATAGAGGATCTGAACCTGGGAACTTGGCAAATGGTAATACAACTTCCTTTACTGAGTAATATGGAGGAATTACCTCATGGGTAACACCCTGCTCAGCTAAGGTCTTACCGGTCATTACACGAGCTGCAATCTTAGCTAATGGAAGACCAGTTGCCTTTGATACGAATGGAACAGTACGTGCAGCACGAGGGTTAACTTCGATTAAGTAAATCTTGTCCTCTCTGATTGCTAACTGTACGTTCATCAGACCTTTAACGTTCAGAGCTAAAGCTAATTCTTTAGAGATCTTAGTTAATCTTTCAATCTGATCCTGTGTTAAGTGGTATGGAGGTAATACACAGCTTGCGTCACCTGAGTGAACACCACACTCTTCGATGTGCTCCATGATACCGCCGATAACAACATCCTTGCCGTCTGCTACAGCATCAACGTCGATCTCAGTTGCATGATCTAGGAACTTATCTAATAGAACTGGTGACTTGTTTGAAACTTTAACAGCTTCAGCGAAGTATCTCTTTAAGTCCTCTTCACCGTATACAACTTCCATTGCACGACCACCTAAAACGTATGATGGACGAACAACTAGAGGGTAACCGATGTTATTAGCTACAGAGATAGCCTGTGATAGAGAGGTTGCAGTACCGTTACGAGGCTGTAATAAGTTCAACTTGTTTACAACTTCCTGGAATAACTTACGATCCTCAGCTCTATCGATGTCATCAGGTGAGGTACCGATGATAGGTACACCTTCCTGCTCTAACTTCTTAGCTAATTTTAATGGGGTCTGACCACCGAACTGAACGATAACACCTACAGGTTTCTCGATTCTTGCAATCTCAAGAACATCTTCTAGAGTTACAGGCTCAAAGTACAGTCTGTCTGAGATGTCATAGTCAGTAGATACGGTCTCAGGGTTGCAGTTAACCATGATTGACTCATAGCCATCTTCACGTAATGCCATTGAAGCATGAACGCAACAGTAGTCGAACTCGATACCCTGACCAATTCTGTTAGGACCACCACCTAGAACGATAACTTTCTTTCTGTCAGTAGGTCTTGCTTCACATTCCTGCTCATAGGTTGAGTACATATAAGCAGTTGAAGTAGCAAACTCAGCAGCGCAGGTATCAACTCTCTTGTAGGTTGGATAAACTTCAAACAACCAGCGACGAGCGCGAACTTTATCTTCTGTGGTCTTTAACAGAGTAGCTAATCTTGCATCAGAGAAACCACGAGCCTTTAAGTCGTGCATTTCGTCAGCATCGATTGACTTTAGTGTTCTACCACTTAAAGACTGCTCAATGTCGATGATCTCTTTAATCTGGCTTAAGAACCAAGGATCGATCTTGGTGTAGTCAAATACTTCTTCAACGGTCATGCCGATACGGAAAGCATCGCCTAAGTACCAGATTCTGTGAGCACCGGCGCTCTCTAATTCATGAAGTAACTTCTGACGTGCATCAGGTTTCTTCATGTCTAAACGAGGATCAAAGCCTAACTTACCAGTCTCAAGACCACGAAGAGCTTTCTGTAATGACTCTTCAAAGGTACGACCGATAGCCATAACCTCACCTACAGACTTCATCTGAGTGGTTAGTCTGTCATCAGAGTTAGGGAATTTCTCGAAGTTGAAACGAGGAATTTTAGTTACAACATAGTCTAAGCTTGGCTCGAATGATGCGGGGGTCTTATCACCAGTAATATCATTGCCTAACTCATCTAAGGTATAACCTACAGCAAGCTTTGCTGCGATCTTAGCGATAGGGAAACCAGTAGCTTTTGAAGCTAAAGCTGATGAACGTGAAACACGAGGGTTCATCTCAATGATAACCATACGGCCGTTCTGTGGGTTAATACCGAACTGAACGTTAGAACCACCGGTTTCAACACCAATTTCACGTAAAACTGCCATAGCAGCATCACGCATGATCTGGTATTCCTTATCTGTCAGAGTCTGAGCAGGTGCAACTGTGATTGAGTCACCGGTGTGAATACCCATTGGGTCAAGGTTTTCAATTGAGCAGACAATAATACAATTGTCTTTGCGGTCACGAACAACCTCCATTTCGTACTCTTTCCAACCGATAAGTGACTCATCGATTAAAAGTTCATGAGTAGGGGAGAGTTCTAAACCCTTGTTACAAATCTCTTCGAATTCTTCAGGGTTGTAAGCAATACCGCCACCAGTACCACCCATGGTGAATGATGGACGGATGATGCAAGGAAAGCCAACCTGTTTTTGAACATCCCAAGCTTCTTCCATGCTGTGAGCAATACCAGCACGTGGGCACTCAAGACCAATCTTCTTCATGGCCTTGTCAAAACGCTCACGGTTCTCTGCCTTGTCGATAGCATCAGCTTTTGCACCGATCATCTCAACATTGTATTTAGCTAGAACGCCGTGCTTTTCAAGGTCTAGAGCACAGTTTAATGCTGTCTGACCACCCATGGTAGGTAGGATTACATCAGGGCGCTCTTTAGCGATGATGTTCTCAACAACTTTCCAGTGAATTGGTTCGATGTAGGTTACGTCTGCAACATCAGGATCAGTCATGATGGTTGCAGGGTTTGAGTTAACTAGAATTACCTCGTAGCCTTCTTCACGAAGTGCTCTACAAGCCTGAGTACCAGAATAGTCAAACTCACAAGCCTGTCCAATAACGATAGGACCTGCACCTAGGATCAAAATCTTCTTTATATCAGTACGCTTTGGCATCTGTTATCCCCTAGTCTTTCTTACGGTAATTGCGCATTAGTTCTACAAAGTGCTGGAATAGATACATTGGATCATGTGGACCAGGACTTGCTTCAGGGTGACCCTGGAAGCTGAATGCAGGAACATCAGTACGCTCAACACCCTGTAAGGTGCCGTCAAACAGAGATTTATGAGTTGCCTTCAGATTTGCAGGCAGTGTAGCTTCATCAACGCAGAAGCCGTGGTTCTGTGAAGTGATGTAAACAACACCAGTTGCTAAATCACGAACAGGGTGGTTAGCACCGTGGTGACCACACTTCATCTTGATTGTCTTAGCACCAGAAGCTAATGACAGTAACTGGTGACCTAAACAAATACCGAACAGAGGGATCTTGTGCTCAATAAATTCTTTAATTGCTTCCTGTGCATAAGTACAAGGCTCTGGATCACCAGGACCATTTGACAGGAATACGCCATCAGGGTTCATCTTGATAACTTCACTTGCAGGGGTCATTGCAGGAACGACTGTTACCTTGCAACCTAGAGAGGCTAAAATGCGGAGAATGTTGCGCTTGATACCGAAATCATAAGCTACAACGTTGAATTCTGTACGGCTCTTGTTTACATAACCCTGACCTAACTCCCATGTACCTTCAGTCCATGTGTAGATTTCAGGAGTTGTAACTACCTTAGCTAGATCCATGCCTTTAAGACCTGGGAACTTACGAGCTAATTCAACAGCCTTTTCTTCAGTCATATTAGGATCTGTTGATAGACAACCGTTCTGAGCGCCCTTCTCACGAAGAATTCTTGTCAGCATACGAGTGTCAATGCCGTAGATACCTGGCTTTTTGTATTTTGCTAAGAAATCGCTTAAATTCTGTGTGCTACGGAAGTTTGATGCAACTAATGATAAATCACGAATGATTAAACCCATTGCAAATATATCACGAGACTCAACGTCTTCGTCATTAGTACCGTAATTACCAATATGTGGATAAGTTAATGTAACGATTTGGCTAGCGTATGAAGGATCGGTTAAAATTTCCTGATAGCCGGTCATAGATGTGTTGAAAACGACTTCACCAACAGTTGTTGTATTCTCAGCACCAAAAGCTTTACCTTTGAATACTGTACCGTCAGCAAGAGCCAAAATTGCGGATGCGACCACAAAGACCCCCAAAAATGTTATTGAGTACACCAAGTGACGCAGATCGAATATTTGCTTGTTAAATACACTGATCTTAGTCTGGGATATTTTAGACGAATCCTGTTTTTTTTCAAGATAAAAATGCGATCTCAGTCTCGTTTATTTTTTACTTATAAAACAATAAATTAAAAAATCATGAGCCATTTTGATAGGCTCTAGGCATAAACTCAGAATTTTTTGCTAGCGTATAAGGTAAAAGACAGCTAAAAACAAAGCTGAAAAAAATCCTTGAATTTGATTATGTTATTGCGAGTTTTTAGTAAAAAATCAAGCTCATTCTTTAGTATAATAACAAGCTATATAAGCCGAGCTTTAAGTCTTTATAGCCAAAATTACTAGTAACGTTACAAAGATTAGATAAATGAGTTTTAACAAGTCAAATCATAAGCACTGTTCTTGCAGACATTTACTGTCAGCAGTGTCTTTTGCACCTGTTACAAGCACATTTACAAACGCAATTTCAAAATCATTTGTACTCGATTCAATTAAAAAATCTCTTCTCTCAATAGCACTTTCCTCTGTTTTAATGTGCATTGCTCTGTCGGCCTGCTCATCAGAAGGCAAACCTTTAAAAATTAAATCAGGGGTAGATGATCCTGTAAGTATTGAGGTCAAAGGAGTGAAAAGTGAAGAGGTTGAACAGAATATCAACGCTTATTTAGCAACTCTGCCTACCATTTCTAAATCAAGAGCAAGACTGTACAGCCGAGAGATCACCGATAAGATCACTACAGCTATGCATTCCTTTGGCTACTACCATCCTACGGTTACTTTAGATTTTCCTAAAAAGGAAAGGCTTTTTGACAGAAGTTTAAAAGCTAATGTTGATTTAGGTAAGCCTTTATTTATTCGTAATTGTCAGATTGAAGTTATAGGTGAAGGCGCTTATTACAGCTCCTTTGCCAAGATCATTGATGAGAGCGGACTAAAGTCATACACCCTATTAAGACATGGTAATTACGAAAAGTTAAAAGAAGATCTAAAAAGCAGAGCTCTAGAAATAGGCTTTTTTGATGCAAAGATTATCTCTTCACGTATTTTGGTCTACAAAGAGCAGAACGTAGCTGATATCCAATTAGTTTTTGATACAGGTAAACGTTATCAGTTCGCCACTGTGATTGCAGATGCTAAAACAAAAGAGCTGATGCAACCATCATTATCTTTACAGAACTTTGTAGAAGGTGAGTATTTCTCATCGAAAAAACTCTCAGATTATACTTCAGCTTTATCTCAAACTAATTTCTACAAATCAGTAGATGTAAGACCGTTAGTTGAAGAGAAAAAAGATGGCAAAATTCCTGTATCAGTAGCGCTTGAACGACAATCTAAAAATTTATTCAGAGTAGGTTTAGGTTACTCAACAGATGAGAGTGTTCGTGGTATTTTAGCTTGGGACAAGCCTTTAATTAACTCAAAAGGGCATTCTTTTAGCTCATACTTTAGAGTATCAAGTATAAAGCAGGATGCTCAGGCAATTTATAAGATCCCTCATAAGAATCCCAATTTAGATTACTTCTATATCAAGTTAGCTCAAACTCATACTGACTTTAATGATACCTTATCAGACTTATCTCATGCTTCATTCCATTATGTAGCTAATATGACAGGTGTCTGGAGACGTGATTATTATTTAGCTCTAGAGTATGAAGACTTTATTCAAGGTCTTGAAAAAGATAAGGCATTGAATTTAACTCCAGGTGTTATTTTTTCAAGACGAACCACCACCGGAGGTTTAGATCCTAAGACAGGTTACAGTATCAGTTTTGATAACCGTTTTGGTACCCAAGCGGTAACAGATGCTAATTTCTTTAGATCAGAACTTGTGATTAAAGGTGTGTTCTCGCCTACAGAGAGAACCAGAGTCTTGTATAAGTTAATGCAGGGTGGAATTTTTGGCTCAGATGCAAATAAAGTGCCTCCGTCAATGAGATTCTTTGTAGGTGGTGAGCAGACCTTAAGAGGCTTTGGCTATAAGACCCAGTCATCAAGACGTTTAGGTTACCTTACAGGTTCTCGCTACCTAACAGCAGGAACACTAGAATATATGTTCCCTGTTGGTATTGAGAATTCTCGCGGTGCAGTATTTTTAGATTCAGCAATTTGTACTAATTCCTATTCAAAAGATAAATCGGTACTCTACGGACCAGGTATCGGCTTTAGATATATGTCAAAGTATGGAACCTTCAAAGTCGATCTTGCCTATGGCATTGATAACAAAAATGACAATCGACAGTTTAAGCTTCATCTGTCATTCGGCCCTGAGTTCTAACAGGAAAAGATAGAAAATAAAGAGTTAAATCATGAGTGCAAAAAAGACTATTAAAATAGCAGCTCTTGTAGGATCAGTAATTTCAATTCTGATCTTTTCAGCACTCTTTTACCTTTTTGCTACTACAAGCGGTCTGCGCTTTGTGATTGCAAGAGTAAATTCAGCTTTAAGTGATTATGTAAAAATTACAGCTGATATTGAAAAAGGCTCGGTATTAACAGGATTTAAAACTACCAAACCATTTGAGGTCTTAGTCTATGATGTAGTTGATGTCAGAGCTAAAAAACTCAATATTGAATATGACGGTTTAGGGTATCTTGCAATCTCTAGACTTGATATCAATTTAATCGATGCTGATACACTTGAAGTTGAGTTATTAGACTCAGATGACACTTCAAGTGATGACGAAACAGATGATGGTGAGAATTTTAGACTCAACATTCCTGTAAAAATCTTTATTAACAAGTTAAAACTTAAAGATTTTGCTTATTTGTCATCAGTAGTAGACGTTTTAGTTAAAAAAGCTGATTTGTCACTGCAGACCTATAAAGACTATGCTGCAGTAGATAAAGGTGAAATAGACAATCCAACTGTTCACTTAAAGTACGAGTCAGAGGATGACACTCCTAATAACTTACCTGAGATCTTAAGCTTTGATAATGGCAATGGCGCCATCGAAAAAATCCATGACATCTTTTTACCCTTAGATGCTGCACTACATAACCTGAAGTTAAAAGATGCCCACTACTATATGGATGGCTATGACACAGGTAATTTCAATGCCTTTGTAGATGTGTTCTGGTCTCAGTCATTATTAAAAGTTAAAACTATTGATGTGGAGCATCAATTAGGTAAAGCCTCCTTAAAAGGCTCAATGGATTTTATTGACTATTACAATCTAAACTTCAAATTAACAGGTGAGGGCGCAAAATCTGAATATAACCTTAAGAATTATGACGGCTCTTTATATGGTTTAAAAGGTAGCTTCTCTCTTACAGGTGACTTAGTGAACATGAATGTGGATATGTCAATTGACAGTCCATATGAGGTCAAGGTAAAAGGCAGATTAAATCCACTTTCAAATGAGTTGCCTTGCTATTTATCAATTGAATCAGACAAACTTTTTTATCCTCTGCAGAATACGCAGTCTTTAAAGAGTAAAACCAAAGAGCTGTCCTTATCTGAACTCTCTGATGTATTCAGTGCAGTTGAAAAGTCTTTATCTCCAAATCTTGAAAAAGAGGATCTCTTAAAAGACAGAATTAAAGCTCAAAACATGAAACTCCTGCTTACAGGAGCTGTTTTTAAAGAGATGCATCTGACTTTTGATTCTGAAATCTCAGGACATGGTTTTACAGACTTAAAAACAGATATTGATGCTACAGTAACTTTAGATAAAGCTCATTTTAATAACTTCTCTTTAGAAGGACTTTTAGGTAAGAGAAATTTTTCATCAAAGATTGAAGGTGATCTTATCTTTACAGATGGACCTAGCTATCAGGGTAACATTAAGATTAAAGCTGATGATGCCTCAGGTTTACATGAAAAGTTAAAAGGTGAGTTCTCTCTAAACTCTGATCTTTCAATTGGCTATGATCTTGACAGAGATGAGGTTATCTTTGATGTAGCGTCATTAAAATCAGATTTTTACTTCAACTCTCATAAAGCCAATCTGAATGTTGAGAATTTTTTAGGGTCAGTTAAAGATGGTTTCTCTGTAGATGTCTTTAAGTTATCTCAGAATGATAATTATGTAGTATTAAAAGGTGATGTCTCAGAAGACTCTTATCTTGAAGGCTGGGTATCAATTTCTGATCTTTCAAAACTTGATCCAAAAGCAAAAGGCGCAGTTACAGGAAAACTGCTAATTGAAGGTGCCTTAGACGAGCCTAATGTCATTGTTTCAGGAA
>HF987947.1:69684-76174 GCA_000431835.1 Succinatimonas sp. CAG:777 | reverse complement strand
GGAAAGAGTGAAAAGATAAATTATGGTGAGCTGTTAGTAAAAAAACTTGTCTTTGACAGTAATGTAAATGTGGCAGCAGGTACCGTTAATTTATCAGTCATCTCTAATACCATACGTCTTGCTAAAGACATTAAAGCTTACAAGAAGTGCTCTTTAGATGTTGAAGGTACGCTTGAAAAGCACAGCCTTACTTTATCCTGCGGTTCTGATTCAGGAAGCTATCTATCAGCAAACGGTGGCTATAACAAAAAGAGTAAGGTTTATTTTGGTACTGTTTCTAACCTTATTGTGGTAAGCAATGTTATTGATCCTATTTCAATTGCTGATCCTGTGGAGCTTACATATAACAACGCAACTCACAAAGGCTCTGTAAGTACGATTAAACTTACAGATGGTAATGCTAATTTAGATATCTCTGAGATTAAGATTGCTCCTAATTCAGTATCAGCCATTGTTGATTTAAATAAGTTTCAGTTAAAGCTGCTTAAAAAGTACTTACCAAAAGACAGTTTTGTTTCAGGTCTTTTATCATTACATTCAGAGATCAGTGTTAACGGTAAGGTGCCTTTAATAAATGCTAAGGTTAAAGCTCAAGACGGTGTGGTAGTTTATAAGTCATCTATTTTCCCATATGATACTGTAAACTTTGATTTGAATGCTAACTCAAGTCTACTTACAACCGATCTTACAGCTAATCTTAAAAAGGACAATGGACTACTCTCAGTCCATGCTGATGTAGCCGATCCTTACAATAAGAAAAACTTATCAGGCAAGGTAAAGTTAAAAGAGCTGTCCTTAGATCTGTTTACAGCATCTACTAATTCATTAAATTCCCTAAAAGGCAAAGCCAATATTGAAGGCTCTTTAGATGGTACTTTAGCTAAACCTTTATTCTTTGGAAAAGTTTCTGTTAAAGGCAGTGCAAATCCTAGCTACAACGTAGGTACCGTTGATGACTTTGATATTACCGTTAATGCTAATGGTTCGACCGGTATCTTAGACGGTGACCTGTCTTTGAACGGTTCAAAGGCAAGTTTAAATGGTAATTTAAATTGGGAGAATGAAGCTTTAGGCCAGCTTAATGTTGATGCTGACAATCTGCCAATCTTCTTATTAAGCTATGGTGAAGCTCAGGCTAATGTCCATACTAAGGTTACCTTAGATAAAATTTTAAAAGTCACCGGCAATGTAGAAATTCCAAAAGGCCTAATTAAGTTCAAGTCCATTGAGAACAGCGCTATAGCTCCTTCTAAAGATGAGATCTTTGTAGATGATGAGAGTAATTTAAAAAGCGTGATCACCAAACTCAATGAAAATGGCATTAACAACGACATGTCTATTGATGTGGATGTAAATCTTGGAAATGACGTTAAAGTTGATGCTATGGGATTAAAAGCTGATGTCTTAGGTAGTGTAAAAATCCATAAGGCAACAGACAGTAATACTGTAAGAGGCAGTGGTTTAGTTTATTTAGAGCATGGTAGAGCAGAACTCTACGGTCATAAGTTCATCGTAAACAATGCTGAGGCTAACTTTAAAGGTAATCTCTTTACACCTTTAATCAATTCAGAGGTTGTAGTTGATCCTTCCTCAATTGAAGATGATGTTGTGGCAGGTGTAAGAGTAAAGGGCAGAAGTGACGATTTGAATATCACCCTATTCTCAATGCCAGCTATGAGTCAGAACGAGATCCTGTCATACCTCTTATACGGGCATGGACTTGAAAAGTCTACAGTTACAGGTAATTCTGATAACAGCAGTGCTCAACTTTTAATGACATTAGGTTTAGGCACCACTACAGGTATATTAAATTCAGTTGTAGGTATCTTTGGTATGGATGGAGTGCAGTTAGGCTCATCAGGAACAGGTGACGATACCCAGGTTGAAGTACAAACCTATTTAAGTAACAGAATTAGATTATCCTATGGTTATGGTGTATTTAATTCTGTAAATGAATTTAAGTTACGTTATGAGATAATGCGCAGACTTTATGCTGAATTTATTTCATCACTTGATCAGTCTATAGATTTGATTTACAGCTTTGAAGTTGACTAGAATTTCATATGCAAGAAATTTAGACATAAGTAATATAGACTCAAGTAATACAGAATCATAAATAAAGTTTAAAGAACTTTAGGTGAACCATATTGAAATACGTTTTTACTGACAATACAACAGAAGCTCAGAATGCTGAAGATGCGGTTTTAGAGCTTGAATATAATGATCTTTTAACTAATCTTGGGGAATACTCTTTTAAGACTACAAAAGATCTTACACCTCGTTCATTTTCTAAATTACAGTTAAGAGCGCGTAATGCTTTAAAGTCTCTTTTAAATAACCCTCTATCAAAAGTAATGCTCTTATGTGGAAGCACCAGTGTCGATACTATTGATATTGCTTGTGACCTTTTCAAAGATGTAGCTTCAATTACACCTACTATAGCTATTGCTCCTACAAAATTTGAGCTTTTCGGTTCAGAAAAGGAAAGTGGTGTTTTAACAGAACCAGGCTTTGTGGTTATGCCTTGTTCTCACTTTATTGATCATCCAAAGTGGCTCGGTATGGCTGATGCTTGCATTGCGATGAATGAAGGACTAAAGCTGGTTCTATGCGGTGATGCAACTGACTGTGCTACTTTAAATATGATGTGGCAGACATTAGATAATGCTGTGCGAGCTGATATTGTCCTTGAGTATCCAATACTAGGAGCTATGACCTTAATGGGCTCGTTAGTAGCCTCTTACAGTGAAAAGTACCACGTCAACGCTTTTGATGATAAAGCAATAAGGCTTTTATGTATCTGGTCATGCAGACAAAGTGGTGACAGACGCTATTTAGGTATTCCTGAGGCAAAGCTACTCTCATTAGTCATTGAAGCTAATCGCTATGCATCTTTAAAAGCTCATGGCAGTGAAGACTTTATAGTTACAGAACATGATGTTCTAAAGGCTATTGGCGCTGCTGACTTTAGAGTAAACTCTCTAGCTGAATCTGAACTTAGAAATCATCGAGATAATCAGATTATATTAGAGACCAAAGGTGAGGTTACAGGACAAATCAATGGCCTGAGTGTCATTGAAACTGCCGGTACCTCTTATGAGTACGGTGAGCCTGTAAGAATTACAGCTACATTAAGAGCTGGAGGTGATGGAGACGTCATCGATATTGAAAGAAAAGCAGAGCTAGCTGGTCAAATTCACGCTAAAGCAATGATGATCATCAATGGCTTTTTAGCAACAGAATTTGGTTCTGAACAGCCACTGCCAGTATCTGCAAGCTTAGTATTTGAGCAATCCTATAGTGAAATCGATGGTGATTCTGCCTCATTAACAGGTTTGTGTGCAGTAATTTCAAGTTTGGCAGACTTGCCTATAAGACAGGATCTGGCTGTAACAGGTGCAGTCGATCAGTTCGGTGACGTACAGCCTGTAGGTGGTGTTAACGAAAAGATAGAAGGTTTTTTTAAGATCTGCCGCTTACATGGACTTACAGGAACACAGGGCGTAATCATCCCTTACTCATGTATTCATCAGCTTGTTCTCCGTCCAGCAGTTGTAAAAGCTGTAAAAGAAGGTCGTTTCCACATTTATGTGGTAGGACATGTAACAGGCGCTTCTAAAGTTCTGATGAAGACTAATTGGGGAGAGCCTGATGACAATGAGTCTATCTGTGGCAAAATCTGCACCCGCTTAGATGATCTAAGTGCGGTTAAAGCCTCAAAACCATGGTGGCATTTGTGGTAAGTAATCTTATCAAGCCTTCAAATATCTAATCTATTTTGAGCCTGCAAGACACAATAAAGCAGGCTCAACTCTATCCTTACTTTGTACTCGAATCCTAAGTTAAATTTTACCTTACACAATTTTCAAATCTGAATTTTTACGTTTTAAAGAGCGCTTATTTATCGTATTTGTAAAACATAAGATTCATTTATGAGATGACTCTATCTGTAAATAATACTTAACGCTAAGTTATTTCTAAGAATAACTAATTATTCTTAAAGACATAAAGAATGAATAACCATAAAGGAGTTCATATGAAAGTTAGAAACTTTTTAGCTGCAATTTGTTTATTAGGCTGCGTATCAGTAGCTTCAGCACATGGAAGCTATGGTTTCTTTTATGATGATGGAGATTCTAGTATCTCTATAGGTAAATCAGGTGCCCATTCAACTCCTGTGGCTCCAGCTCCACATTTTGAGCCAAAACATGATGGCCCAGAGCATCGCTTGGCTCCTCCTCCACGCCGATTCGGTCATGATTTAAGACCTCGTTTTGTAGAGCATTATTAAAAGACAGAATTAAATGAAATCTAGGCTAATTGCTTTAGTTCTAGACAAGAAATATAAGTTTAAAAAATACTTTTGAAACAACTTTGATAATGACAAAAGGTTTATTTATGAAGTTAAAGATTGTCTTATTAGTCCTCATCACTTTAGGCCTAATTTCTCAGGCGCAAGCTGGTATGGGCTTCTACTTTGATGATGACGATACTTCATTTTCAATAAGTTCTGGTCGTGGACATCATTATGCGCCTCCGCCTCCTCCTTCAGTAGTGGTATTGCCACCAGCTCCTGGTCCTCACTACGCACCTCCACCACCACCTCCTCCTCGTGAGTTCGGTCCTGGTTCTTGGGATGGTCCAAGAGGTTTTGCTCCACCTCCACCTCCACGTGGTCCACATGGTCACCATCATAGACATTTCCGCTAACCTTAGAAAAGAGAGTCTTAATCAAGGCTCTCTTGATTTTTTTATCTCTTACGCTTTATTAATCTTACCTTTCAACTTTGTGGGAGATCTTGTAATTAAGTTACAAAACAGAGCATTAAAATTTTCTAATGCACTCTTTATATGCAAAATAGTTCAATTTTCATAAAATTAGTACAATTAACCATTAAAGCTCCATAATAATGACATCAACTTCTATGGAGAAAACTCATGTCAGTAAAATCAACTTTATGTGGCGCACTTTTAGGCGCTATTGTTTCTATGTATTCATTTAGCTCTTATGCACAGGAAACCATCCATGTAGGAACAGAGCCTACCTTTGCTCCATTTGGTTTTGTTGATGATAAAACTTCAGAAATTGTAGGGTTTGATATCGATGTTATCAATGCTATCGGCAAAGCTGAAGGTATGAAGGTTGTTATTGAATCAATGCAGTTCGATGGTTTAATTCCATCAATTCTGTCTAATTCAATTGATGCGGCTATCTCTGGTATGACTAAGAATCCTGAGCGCGAGAAGATGGTTCTATTCTCAGATCCTTACTATGTAGCAGGTCAGGATTTAATGGTAAGAAAAGATTCTGTAGGTAAATACAAGAATATGGAATCTTTAGAGGGTAAAGGTGTTTGTGTTCAGTTAGGTTCTGTGGGGGCAATTGTAGCCGGCAGTATTAAAGATGCTGATGTAAAAAATTTTAACAATGTAACTGAAGCTTATATGGAACTTAAAAAGCACGGGTGTGAAGCTGTTATAACCGGTACTCCTGTAAATCAGTTCTATTTAGTACAAACAGGCGATAAAGATCTTGTACATGTTCCTGAGAGTGTAGTTCGCGCAGCAGACTTGGGTATTGTAACAAATAAGAACAATACAGCTTTAATGAAAAAAATTAATGCTGGTCTTAAAAAGATTAAAGAAGATGGTACTTATGATAAGATCTACAACAAGTGGTTCAAGTAAAATAATCTGAACGATTTGTTTAATGAAGATGGGAGGTGAAAACCTCCCATTTGTATTAAAGATCACAATGACGTGATTAACGACAATTAAGCTTATTCGTTAAATAAAATTCCGTCGGCAACTTCTTTAGCCTTAGCTTCACCTTCAAGCGCTTTTAACAGCTCCAGAGCAAATGGAATAGCATAGTTAGGACCACGACCTGTAATGATATTCTCTTCAGGATTTACACTTACAGGCTTTTCACTGAATTTAGCTCCACACTCACAGCCAGGGTAGGTTGATGCTTTTTCAGTATTCTTTAAAATACCGCATGAATAGAGAATGAATCCAGGAGCAGCACAGATAGCTCCAATTAGTCCTTTCTTTTCTTTTTGAGACTTTAACATATCAATTAGCTTTTGACAGCCTGAATAACTCTTAGTACCAGGCCCACCAGGAACGACGATAAGATCAAAGTCCTCATTAACATCTTCAATGTTCTGCTGACATAAGAGTGTGGATCCATGAGCTAGGTTTACCAAGCGAGAACCATCTGCACTTACAGATGCGGTTACTACATTTACACCGCCTCTTTTTAAGATATCTAATACAGCAGTAGACTCAATGTCTTCTGTTCCATGAGTATATACAATTAAAGCTTTTGACATGGTTATCTCCTTATGTAATATATTTAACATCATAAAATTTTCATTAGAAAATTCAATAAGAAGATTTAAAAAATGCGAGATAGAAGGAATAAAAAAAGCAACCTAATGGTTGCCTTGATTATTTTGGCTCCTCCTGCGGGACTTGAACCTGCGAC